>JAABSN010000022.1 GCA_011390385.1 Thioalkalivibrio nitratireducens
AGATCACGATAATGTTTAGCCCTGACCAGATGTCTACCCAGATTGAATAGATTAGACACTGCGGCATGCGCACCCAAAAATCTCTGCGCCTGTTTCACTGACTTGAACTTCCGCACTCCCCGCTCCCGCACCCTGGTCGCCTCGTGCGATTGTTCCGCCCGATTATTCTCATACTGTTTAGTACTGTAAATCGTATCGAGCATCAGTTCCCCACAAGCGACTGGATAACTCCGTAACTTGTCCGTCACCACCTTCCTGGGTTCGCTGCCATGAGACCTCAGTAACCGTTTGAAAAAGCGCTTTGCAGCAGCTCCATCTCGTCGGGCCTGTAGAAAAACATCAACCACTTCTCCGTCCTGATCAACGGCTCGCCAAAGATAGTGTTGCTTGCCGTTTATCGTTACGAATACTTCGTCGATTCGGTGACGTTTATAAGTATTCATCCACCGACTCTAATCGTTTGGCCGAGTTAACTTGGCGATACCAACGAAAGGCATCACGGTTCGCTCAGCACTTTCCTCTTCTCCTGCTCGAACTCTTCCGGCGTCAACACCCCGTCGTCGAGCAATTGTTTGAGCTCCGTCAGCTTTGAGTACCTGGATGACTGGCCTGAACTGGAAGCTCTTTCGCTCTCTGCCAAGCACTCGAATTCCAGCTCCAACCTGGGCCAGTTTCCTAGGATGTAGGGCGGCTTCGCACTCGTCTCGTGCACCACGTGTGGCGCCTTGCCCGCTCGCCGGCAAAACTCAGTCATTCTTTGCTCCGCACTGGACCTCACAGCTGAAATCGGAGTGAAACCAGTGGAAGCCTGGTGGAATATTCGGTACTGCCTCTCGCCAGGTGTCGGAGTACTGATGACGACAGACTCGCCGTCATAAACAGCTCCGTCGAAAGCCGACTTCGAAGTTTCCACGGGCTGTATCGGTGACGCCGTTGCGCAACCGGCGATCACCAAGACTGTGCCAGCAATCGGTATGGCCAGGCGTTTACAACTAACGATCACGAAGTCCCTCCGTGTTGAACAAAAGCGCTTACATTTACTTAGGGATTCACCCTCTCGCTCTGCGGGGTTTCCCATCGTCAATAGTTATCACCAGTCCGGGGGCACGGACATCTTGGACTCGCCGAAGATCCAGGCCACGGCCAGCCCCACCATCATGGCGTGAGACGTTTCTACCAAAGGACTGTCCTCGAACGAAACCCCGGTAAGGTTGTCGTAGCGCAGGAAACCACCGATCCACCAGTTGTCCAGGCGCCGACTCACCGACCCCAGCAGCATCCAGCCGCTGTAGCCTCCTGACGCGACGTAGACCGGCCGATCGGGCCGCTCGTTCGACGGAGCCACGCCGTAGAAATACTCGTGGTAGGCGCTATCGGCAAACAATGGGCCTGTGCCCACGCCGAGCCGCCATTCTCCCGGACGCTCCCTTGTCTCAAGCTGCAAATGCGGTTCGATCTTCCAGCCGACATGGTCAAAAGATGTCAGATCCGTCGCCAGGGCACCGCGGATCGGAATACGAAAGCGCAATCGACTTCGGTCTCCACGCCGGAGATCCCAGTTCAGCGATACGCCGGCTTCCACGATCGGGTCGAGCTCGGGCATTCCCGCGCGGGGACTGTCCGCGTCACTTCGCACGGGCCAGGTCGCGTTGACGCTGAGGGTAATTTCGAAGTCGTCCGATTCAAGCAGGATACTGCGCAGACCGTCCCGATCGAACTTGAGGAAATCGCCGCGGTAAACGACATAAGGTAAAGGCAAGAGAAACTCTCGCCTGGTGTTGGTGCCCCTGTACTCGGAGACGCTCAGGGGCGCCACTCCGAAACCGAGTTCCCACTTGGGCAGCGGCGAGGCCTCTTCAGCAGCGGCGATGCCGACGAATCCGAGCGCAGCGATCGCGATACAGCGCATACAGGCCTTCAGAAATTGAAGAAAAATCCGCCCGAGATCGCCCACAGATCATCGAGCTCATCAGTATCGAAGTACTCGTACTCCACGCGTACGGAGAACTGCTGCCTCGTGCCGAAGCTGACCTGGCCTCCCCCGCCAATTACGTAACCGGACTCGTTGTTCTGGTCGCCGTAGCCGACCTCGCTCTCGCCGGTGTAGAAGCCGCCCCGGAAAAACAGGTCAAGGCTTTCGCTCGCAGGGGCCAGCAACAGCACCGAGGCAGAGAACGCGGCGAAGGTCACGTCATAAAACCCATCCTCACTGTCGCTCGCCATGCCAGTGAAGTTCAACTCGAGAGCGAGATAGTCGCTCGCCCGGTAGCCGCCGATACCCTTCACGGATACGACCGTGTCGTCACCCTCTACGGATAAGAAACCTGAACTATCCGAGAACTCGACGTTCCCGAAGCCAAGCCCGCCGCCGGCGTAAAAGCCCTCCGCGTGAGCAGTGTCCGAGACTAGGATTACAAAGGCACAAGCCCAACGCGTTATGTGTCGCATGAAGAATCAGCTTCCCTTTCCCAAGCATGCCCGCCCATCGTGGTAGGAAAGAACTCAGATCCGTGCAACCAGGCGTCGCTCTTATGGTCTGCCCGTCGGCTGCCGCTCTTACGTCGTGAGATCAGCCAGAAAATCTCTCAATACCTTGTCCAATGCCGACTTGATTGACTGTTGGATGGAGTTCTTTATCCCGAACACAACTGGGCCCAACGTTAGCTTCGTAGCCCGGGGGTGACCTGCTGCCAATACGTGCAGTTCCCTATGCGAATGTAAACTTCCTTAAATTCAGAATCTTATGGCGACATGTACCTTGTGCTGCCTGATATACCCGAGCTGCAGGGGAACAAAGCGTTCGGTTCCGCGCCCCTGTCGCCGAGGATCAGCAATCTCGTGGCCGGTGCCACGGCCATCGCGCACCACGTAAACTAGCGTGAAAACTGGATCACTCAAGATATCTCTACGAGACCCTTTCAACGATGCTCAGCACCACGGAAACATTCCTGATCGGCATGGGGATCATCTTCACGGTCCCCTACCTGATCTGGCGCCTCGCGAAGACCGAGTATTTCGCGCCCCTTGTCGTTGTGCAGATCGTAACGGGCATCCTGCTCGGCCCCGGGGTACTCGGGCGAATTTTTCCCGACTACTACGCTACGGTTTTCAGCGAGCCGGTCATCAGTGCATTAAACGGGATCGCAATGTGGGCCGTAATGGTCTTTGTGTGGATCGCCGGTATCGAACTGGATCTCAAGAAGGCCTGGGTGAACCGCCGCGAAAGCGCCATCACAGCCGGGCTGGCGCTTGCGACCCCGCTGCTGCTGGGCAGCCTGGTGGGCGTCGGCCTGGCCACGCAGAGCGGCTGGCAGGGACCCGCGGCGCTGACCTGGCAATTCGTCCTTGGGGTGGGCATGGCCTGTTCCGTGACGGCACTGCCCATCCTGATCCTTTTCATGCAAAAGATGGAAATCCTAAGGCTGCCGATTGGGCAAAGAATATTGCGTTATGCGAGCCTGGACGATCTCGCCGTCTGGGCCGTGCTGGCGCTGATCCTGATGGACTGGCAAGGGTTACGAATGCAGGGCGCATTCCTGTTGGCTTTCTTTTTTGCCAGCTACGGCATGCGCAAGTTGATGTTGCGGCTGCCGCGAATGGACCGGTGGTACCTGGGGCTGGTCTGGCTCATATTGTGCGCGCTGGGCGCCGACTTCGCCGGCCTGCACTACATCGTGGGGGCGTTTCTTTCCGGCGCCGTCATGGAAGGAGACTGGTTTGAACAGGAGCAGATGGATCTGCTTCGTCACCATGTCCTGCTGGTGATGATGCCGGTCTTTTTCCTGAGTACCGGCCTCAAGACCAGCTGGAACGTCGGGGGCGAAGCGGTGTTCGTTGCGGCCACCCTGCTACTCGTCGCCGCAGTCGGCGGAAAGCTGCTCGGCGTTCACATCGCCGGCAGGATCCTCGGGTGGCCGCGTGGCGAGGCATCCATAACCGCATGGCTGCTACAGACCAAGGCGCTGATCATGATTATTTTCGCCAACATCCTCGTGGACAAGGCCATCATCACCAGCACGACATTCACCGCCCTGTTGTTGATGGCCATAGGCAGCACGATGCTGACGGTGCCGATGGCCACGCCGATCCTTGCTCGCATCAAAAAAACCCCTTTGTCAGCCGACTGAGGGGCATCGCCCGGGATTATTGAATCAACACGTTATCCTGGATCTGCTGATCCAGCAGAATAATCCACTTGTTGTAATTGCGGTGAATGTGCTCACCGTCATACTTGAGGTTGCTACTGTCCTTGTACTGGATCGAGTAGCTGGTCGCATCGTAGAAAATATCGGCCGCAGCAGTGTGGTTACGCACCGCAATAGACGCGACGATATGCCCCGGGGCCTCCTCGCTAACCCGCCAACCCTTGGCGCGCGCCCCGGCGACGATGGCCTCCCGGACCGCACTGGCATCACCTTCGGCAGGGATATAAACCTGGGTCTCCGGCACGTTGTGAACCGGGACCACCCGCTGGCATCCTGTCAGAACCAGCACAGCCGCCATTACAACCATCACGAGCGCTTGCCGCATCATATCCTCCTGTCGCGCATAGCTTTCCAGACGAATTAATTCGGGTATTTTCTCAGCACCAGGGAAGTGTTGATTCCGCCGAAAGCGAAGTTGTTGCTCATTACGCAATCGGTGGCGATCCGCTGTCCTTGCCCCTGGATATAGTCCAGCTCGCCGCACAGCGGGTCCACCGTTTTGAGGTTGGCGGTCTGTGCGAACCAGCCGTGGTTCATCATTTCAATCGCCATCCAGGCCTCGATCGCGCCGCAGGCGCCCAGCGTGTGCCCGAGGTAGCTCTTTAGGGAACTGATGGGCATGCGCGAACCGAACAGCTCGGAAGTCGCTTGGGATTCCGCGATGTCGCCATGCTCCGTTGCAGTGCCATGAGCATTGACATATCCGATCGCGCTGGGCGGAAGCCCGGCATCCCCCAGCGCCAGTTCCATGCAACGGCCCATGGTGACCCGGTTGGGCCGTGTGACATGGGCGCCGTCGCAATTTGTGCCGAAACCGACGATCTCCGCGCGGATGTTCGCTCCGCGGGCCTCCGCATGTGCAAGATCTTCGAGCAGGAAAGTGCACGCACCCTCGCCAATCACCAGGCCGTCCCTGTCCTTGTCAAAGGGTCGCGGCGTCGTCCCAGGCGCGTCGTTACGTGTGCTGGTCGCATAGAGTGTGTCGAATACAGCGGCCTCAGTAGGACAAAGCTCTTCTCCGCCGCCGGCGATCATCGCCACCTGGCGCCCGCTTCGAACCGCTTCGAAGGCATAGCCGATGGCCTGGCTGCCGGACGTACAGGCACTGCTGGTGGTGATCACGCGTCCTGTCAAACCGAAATGCACCGCGATATTCACCGGCGCCGTATGGCTCATCATACGTATGTAGGTGGTGGCCGTGATGCCATCGACTTTGCGATCCAGGAGCATCCTGGTGAAGTCCATCGCTGCATCGGTACTGCCGGTCGAAGACCCGTAGGCTACGCCAACGGAGCCGCCACATAGGAGTTCGGAGTCGCTCAGGCCGGCCTGTTCAAGCGCCCGCTCCGTCGCGGCGACTGCCATCAGCGAGACCCGGCCCATGGTGCGGGTCTTCTTGCGGTTGAGGTGAGGCAAGCCGGGGAAATCGCTGACCGGCGCGGCGAGCCGAGTGTGCATGCCCTCGTAGTCCCAGCTGTCCATGTAAACCACCGCATTTCTACCCGACTCGAGCCTCGGCTGGGCTTCAGCCCAACTGTTGCCGATTGCCGTGATGGCGCCGATGCCTGTTACCGCTACCCTGCGACTCAACACAAACCCCCATTCACTGAGATCACCTGGCGCGTAATATACGACGCGCCGTCCGAAAGCAAGAACTCTACGACGGAAGCCACTTCATCCGGCCTCCCCGCCCGCCGCAGGGGTACGGCCTTCTGCATCTCGTCGATCATCGGGATATCGCGCGTCATATCGGTTTCAATCAGTCCCGGCGCGATGCAGTTCACGGTCACATTCCGCCCCGCCAGCTCAACCGCGAGCGATTTCGTGAGCCCGATAATTCCGGCCTTCGCTGCACTGTAATTGCTCTGGCCCCGGTTCCCCATCACTCCGGACACCGACGAGATGGTAATGATCCGCCCTGGCCGGCGCCGGCGAATCATCGGCATGACGACCGCCGAAAGGACATTGTAAGTACCCCCCAGGTTCGTATCCACGACGGAGTCCCATTCGTCGTCGCTGAGTAAGGGGAATGCATTGTCGCGAGCGATCCCGGCATTGCAGACGACGCCATAATAAGGACCATGGGCTTGGATATCGGCGGCGATCGTATCCCGGACCGCGCTACGGTCTGAGGTATCGAATTGTAGGACACGGGCGCCGCCTCCTGCTTGCTCGATTTCAGTCGCCAGTTCGTCAGCCAACTTCTTGCCCTGGCGGCAGGCCAGCACAACCGTGTAGCCGGCCTTGCCAAGGCGTGCGGCGATCGCCCTGCCGATTCCCCTGCTCGCGCCGGTAACCAGGATCGTTTTCGCTTCCTCGTCACTCATCGATACCAACCTTGTCATTCTATTTCTTGAACACGGAAAAGCGGCATTTGAGATCGATACCTTCCCCACGGATAGTGCCGTCCACGACCGCAAGCCCACCGGGGTCCATGTGGACCTCCCGCACGGTTACGTCGAGCACGGTCCCGACCGGGAAAACCTGGGTGCTTGTAACGAACTGCCGGGCGCCCAGCAGATAGCCTGCCGGGACGGGCTTGCCGCTGCGGCGCGCACGAATGCCCTCGAGTGCGGCAGCGGCCTGACCCATGTACTCGAGACCTACCCAGACCGGGACGCCGGCATCGGAATCACAAAAAGCCGAATCGCGCCGGACGGTTATTCGTGCGTGCAGGCTCATGTCATCCACGCTTACGATCCGGTCCAGCGCCAGGACTGGAGGTGCATGGGGCACCAGCGCGGCAATGTCCGCTTCTCCGAGGTCTTGCCAATCGCTGTCTTCGCCAGACATGGTCAGTCTCCGAGGAGCTTCTCGATGCGTTCCCGCAGGAAACCGGGCACTTCGAAGCTGAGCTCGCCTGTGCTTCCATCGACACCCACCTGAATGGTGTACCCGGTCGTGCAGCGACGCTCGTCCTGGTCATGAATCTCGTAGGCGATCTTCAGGCGATACTCCCATTCAACCAGCGTTGCCGTGACTCGCACCACGTCGTCAAAGCTGATGGTGCGAACGTAGCGGACCTTGGTCTCCACCACGGGCCAGATGATACCCGACGCCGCCATCGCCCTGTAACCGTAATCCACCTTGGCCATTAGGTCGCAGCGTGCCGCGTCGAAATAATCGAAATACCGGCCATGCCACACGACCCCGGCCGGGTCGGCGTCGGGAAACGGCACGCACAATGTCACTTCACCGGTAAGCTGCTTCGTGCTTGTAGCCATCACAGTACGACCGTCGATTCCACGTGGCTGCGCCGGAGTTTCCTCGCGAGCAAGCGCGGCGTCCGAGCCAGCATCCCTAGCACCAGGCGGATATGCACCAAGGTTATCAGGACGTTATCGGCTACGGGCCGGAAGTGCGACAGGCCGTCGCTTGGATAGGACACGCGCGAGGGCAGCTTGCGGATTTCTATACCCTCCCAACTGGATCTCACCAGCACTTCGATATCGAAGTTCATGCGGCGCCCCGGTCGGTAGCAACCCAGGATGGCGAGTACCGAGCTCAGCGGGTAGATGCGAAAGCCGCACATCGTGTCCAACGGTGAGAGCGAAAGAGTTTCCACCCCGACCCAGAAGTTCGTCAGCTTGCGGCCCATGAGCCGTATGAGCGGCGCATCCTCGGCAAAGATCGGGGCGGCCGTGATGATGGCTTTGGGATTGACCTGTGCCTCTCTCAGGAGCAACGGAATATCACCGCTGTCGTGCTGCCCATCCGCGTCAATCTGGAGAACATGCGTATATCCGGCGAGCCAGGCCGCGCGAAGGCCATCCAGCATCGCGGCGCCCTTGCCTCCGTTAACGTCACGAAACAGCATCCGCAGGCCCGGGCCCTGCATGGCTGCGACGCGCTGGCGATGAACCACCTCGCTCGCGTCGTCGACGATGAACACTTCCAGCCCCGCTTCCCTGAGCTTGCTGACGACCTTTTGGATCGCGAAGCTATGGTTGAAATGCGGTATCACTGCACAAACAGAGAAACTCATCCCGTACCCTCGAACACGCATTGTCCCTTGGCGTTGACCCCCTCGGACGACCCCACAACATACGTTGCGAGTGATCCATCCGTCAGGGTCCATGAGGTTTTCAGCGTGCCACAAGGTGTGACCACTCGCTGAAACTTGACCTGCCGAAACTCAAGAATATCAGGCGCGTAGGGGCGTCGCCGCCTGATCTCGTCGACAACCCAACCCATAAGCACCACACCGGGCACCACCGGTTGGAGGGGAAAATGGCCTTTAAAGCAGGTCAATGACGGGGAAACCCATAGCACGGCGCTCCCGGCAGCGCCGTCTCCACCTTGCTGCAAAACGAGCGGCTTGCGGGCATCTCCCGTGATCGCCGTATGCAATTCCGTGACCGTGCTGAAGTCATCGGCAACTCTCTGAAGCGCGCCTTTCGGCGTTGGAAACACGAAAGATCCGACGCCGATGCCGTTTCCGGCGAGCATTTTCGTCCAGTCGATCCAGCCCATGGAAAACAAGGCCTGGATACCGTCCTCGCCAGGCTCGGCGAGGCAGATGTTAGTCCCGTCGCGGAGAACGAGCTCACGGGTGGCCACAATCCATTCAGCGGGAGAACTCGGCGAATCCATCATTGGGGCATACAGTCTGCGCTTTCGACGCGGCGTGCGATACGCGCCTTGTAAAACCGTCGGAAAACAAGCTCAGCCGCCATCAAGGCACCAGCCAAGACATATCCCAGCACCCCTGTATAAAACGCCCAGACCGCAATATCCGCCCATATTGCCAGTGCTGCAGCAATCGTGCCGTTGAGAAAAAAGAACAGCACCCATAGCGCCGTTACCCATCGCGTGTACGTCACGCCATCGGGGCTCACCTCCATCCCTCGCATCCGCGCAAGACGCTCGGCTAGCGAAGGCGGTCGCCACAGGGTGATCGCGAACAGCGCCATCAGGGACGCGTTGATCACCGTCGGGTACATCAGCATCGCGGTTTCGTCGCCGGTCGCAGCAGCTATCGCAAGCAGGACGATACCTCCCACGAGACCAAGAAGAATAATCGGTTCGGCTTCGCGAGAGACTGTGAGAAGCCGCGCCAACAGCAGTACGACGCCCACCAGGGCGATGACGGAAGGCGAAACGACATCGTGGGCGAAAAAGACGAAAGCGGGGAAGCCTACAGTGAAGATCACCGAGAGCAGTCCAATCAGCCTGGACTTCCCCGGCCGCCTCGCAGTCATAGCGTATCGAGGACCGTCACTACGTCGCCTACCGACTTAACGGATCGGAAGCGGTCAGGAGGCACCTGCTTCCCCGTCATTTCCTTGAGGCGAACCAGCAGGTCGACCGCGTCAATGCTGTCAATCCCGAGGTCGTCAACGAGGCTGGCCTCCGGCTGGACCGAAGATGGATCGAGCTCGAATTCCTCGATCAGAATGCCACGAACCATTTCGTACGTAGCGTCGGAAGTTCCCATCACGCGTACACCCGTTTTTTTGCCGTCCTCCTGGACGGGTAACAAGAATCGATTCCCTCGGCTCTGGGCGACATCAGAAAGGGTTACGTCCACACCCTTCAGGCTTGATGGCATTTCTCATCCGTGGAAACTACTACCGGATGTTAGCGGCTAGTGCTGGAAAATCCAACATTCGCGGAAGCCCTCGGCTGGGACGTGCCGATTTCGCGCTGAAAAAGCTCCAACATGAACTCATTCGCGGCTTGTGTTGCATCACGGTTGCGGGCGTGACTACCTATGTGTGATGGAAGATCAACAGGTTCCAGCACGCGCATGCTAAAGTCGACACGGCGCGGCGGGATCGCGTACCACGGCTCTCCCTTGGCCAACGTGGGCGGATCACAACTGATTATTACCGGAAGCAACGGACGCCCGGATCGCACGGCCACTGCCGCCGCGCCAAGCTGGAAATCCAGGGCTTTCCCAGGTACGGAACGAGTACCCTCTGGGAAAAGAATCAACGAGTTTCCGTTGCGCAGGCGGGTGATGGCCTCGTCCAGCGCTTTAATTGGTGAGCGATTCGAAATATAGTCAGCGACGCGCACGGTCACGGCCATGAACGGGTTCCGCCACAATGACGCCTTCACAATGCAATCCGCCCTGGGGAAAAGTGCTATCAGGAACACGACATCGATGAGCGTCGGATGATTCGCCACGATCAGGTAGCTCCCCCGCCCGGGGCGTTCGCCTGCGTAGCTGATGTCGTACTTCAGCCCCCCCAGAAATGCCATCAACCGGATAAAAACCCTGAAAAGCGCGCCCACAACCGAACGGGTGATTCGTCGACGCCGCGTGGAGTGGGGCACTACGACCCGGAGAATGGGAAACAGGACCAGCCCGCATATCAGCCCGCCAATCCCGAATGCAGCGAAGCTGACAGCCGTAGCGAAAAATCTCCAAGATCTATCGATCCCCGACGCCAGCATCTGATTTCCCCAAACCTACTAGATCCGGGCCAGCCACCCTGCTTTGCCCATGGAGCCCTTCGGGTCAATATGCCTCAATCCGCGGTGCTTACGCGAGTCGAAAAGCGCGAACTGGGCTCCAGGGCGGTCAGGAAGCTCCTGTGCGAACTGCTTTCCCAAGTTACGGGCACCCCGGCACCGGAATGGGATGTTTCCCCTCCCAGGCACGGACACCCGTTCATAGCCAGGCATCCTGCTGGTGTTCGACCTCCGCTCGTGAGCCTTTCCCACGATGGCGACACCGTGGCCTGTTCCGCCTCGTGGACAGGCCCAGTCGGGATAGACGTGCAAAACGATCGTCCGGCGGACCGCCTTCGGGCCGTCGCGGCCTACCTGCGGTGGCCTGAATATCTGGTGGAAAGCGATGATGCGCGACTGCTGACCCGAGCCTGGGCAGCCTGGGAGGCCTGTGCGAAAGCATCGGGGAGCTCCATTCTCGGCCCGGTTCCCGTTTTCCTCGACACCATGGCAGCACTCCAGGGTCGACCGTCGTCCGCCCGATGTATTGCAAAGCGCATTGACGATGGATGGCTCGTGGTCGTCAACCTGCCCCCGACCCCTGGAGATTGAGAAAAAAACATGAAATCTCTCCCGCTTGGCATTTCGGCGTACTCAATCCTGTCGGCACTTGGATCGGGCGTCGAAGCCACCTGGGATGCCATTGCAGCCGGCAGGTCCGGGCTGCGCGCCAATGACTTTCCCGGATGCGACCTGGACACCTGGATCGGCAGGGTCTCTGACAGCTTCCTGGAGCCACTGCCTGACGAGCTCGCGGGTATGGAAAGTCGCAACAACCGGCTCACGCTGGCCGGGTTGCGGTCGGACGGCTTCTTGCATCATGCACGTGAAGCCGTGCAACGCTTCGGGGCAGAGCGGGTTGGCATCGTCATCGGCACCAGCACCTCAAGTATCGGCCGGACCGAGGAAGGCTACACGCGGTTACTCGAGGACGGCAGCTTCCCGCCGGCATGGGTGCAGCCGGACGTACAGAATCCGCATTCGCCCGGACACCTGGCCGCATTGATTACCGGGGCGGCCGGACCGAACATGACGATCGGTACGGCCTGCTCTTCCAGCGCCAAGGTCTTCGCCAGCGCGGCCCGTTGGTTGCACGCGGGCGTGGTGGACGCAGTCATCGTGGGTGGCGTCGACAGTCTTTGCCTGAGCGTCCTTCACGGCTTCAACTCGCTACAACTTGTTTCGACACGCCCGTGTCGCCCGTTCGACGTTGCACGCGACGGCATCAGCATCGGCGAGGCCGCCGGTTTCGCCCTGGTGACCCGACCCGGGATGTCCGATGGCAAGTGCTACGTCGCGGGATTCGGTGAGAGTTCAGACGCCCATCACATGTCGAGTCCCCACCCGGAAGGCTTGGGTGCGGAGATGGCTGTGCGCGAAGCGCTGGCACGCGCCAAGCTCAGCGTTGACGATATCGGCTACGTGAACCTGCACGGCACGGCGACCAGGGCGAACGACCAAGTCGAAGCCGGTGTGCTGGCTCGCTGCTTTCCGAAGACTGTAGTCGCCAGTTCCACAAAGGGCTGGACCGGGCACACATTGGGCGCGGCCGGCATCGTCGAGGCCGTAATCACGATCGAAAGCATGCGGCGACAACTGGCACCGCGAACCCTGAACGCGGAGACACTTTTCCCGGACTGCCCGGCCAGCGTCCTCGTTGCCAATCGGGCACTTGCCACTCATGCTGCGATGAGCAACTCTTTCGGCTTCGGCGGCAGCAACTGCACGCTCATTTTCTCTCAGGAGCAGACATGGACCTAGTCATCGCGGGGATCGGCACATGGAGCGAGCGATTCCGCGACTGGCCGAGCCTGCTGGATCATTTGCGCTCGGGCGAAGACGTTCAGGACGACGCGCCACAACCGGGCCCCTTCGCTGCACGCATTCCCGACCGGGAACGGCGGCGCGCTCCATTGCACGTCAAGATTGCCGTCGAGGTCGCACAGCAAGCCGTCGATGCATCGGGACTAGACCCGGCGGGCCTGCCGTCTGTTTTCACGTCCGGCATGGGTGACGTGAAGACCACGGACTTGATCTGTCGCGCCCTCGCCGCGCCCCGCAAGATCATGTCGCCGACACATTTTCATAACTCCGTGCACAACGCATCCTCCGGTTACTGGTCGATAGCCGCAGCCTGTCGCGAGAGGAGCAATGCGGTATCGGGTTTCCGTCACAGCTTCGCTGTGGCCCTGCTGGAAGCGGCCACGCTCTGTAAGGCTGACGGCAAGCCCGTCATGCTGGTGGCCTGCGATATCGACACTGCAGCGCCTCTCGATGCAATCTGCCCCATAGCCGGTGCTTTCGGCGTCGCGCTTGTGCTTGCCCCGGCGGGCGCGCCAGGTCACGCGCGAATCCATGTATCGCTTCAGCCATCCGCCTGCGACAGCGCCGTGCAAAACGACCTGGCCGACCGCCTCGGCCTGTCAGGTAACCCGGCGGCAGCGGCGCTTGAGCTGTTTGAGCAGCTCGCGTCAGGCGAAACTTCCCGGCCACTGGCGATGCCCATAGGATCGGGCACCCAACTACAGGTGAAGATCGTGCAAGGAAAGGAGCAATAGTGCTGCGAGGAACAAAGACATCAGACGTTGCCATCATGGGCGGCGGCTTGGCCGGCCTGACCCTCGCGCTTCAACTACGGAAGGCCCTGGGTGACGATAGCGACATCGTCGTTATCGAGCGCAACAGCTATCCCGCGCCTACAGCATCGCACAAGGTGGGCGAGTCAACGGTCGAGATCGGCTCTCACTATCTCGCGAACATGCTTGGGCTGCGCGACCACTTGGAATCGCGTCACCTGGCGAAATTCGGGCTGCGGCTTTTCTTCGGCAGCGAAGAACATGATGGCGACATCAGCCAGTTCGACGAACTGGGCGCCAGCTCGGTCCTGCCGGTGCGCAGCTACCAGATCGACCGGGGCATACTCGAGAATCACCTGTGGCAAACGGCTATGGACGCGGGGATTCAGGTCCGGCAGGACTGCAAGGTTAAGGGCATAAGTCTCGGCCAGGACAACGCCCCGCACGAGCTGGCATTCGTGGATGGAGCTAGCGAAACACGGCTGACGAGCCGCTGGGTCGTGGACGCGTGCGGTCGCGCCGGACCGCTCCGCGCGAGGCTTGGTATCGCCGAGCGATCCGAGCATGCCAACCACGCCGTCTGGTTTCGCCTGAATGCCCGCATCAAGGTCGATGACTGGTCTTCGGATACGGACTGGCAAGGACGTTGTGATCCCGGGCGGCGCTGGCTCAGCACCAATCATTTCATGGGGCCGGGCTACTGGGTCTGGCTGATACCTCTCGGTTCCGGTTGCACGAGCGTCGGTATCGTGGCCGATCCTTTGATCCACCCGTCCTCCTGCTTCCCGGATTTCGACGCCACCATGGAATGGCTGCGCAAGTTCCAGCCCACCTGCTGGAAAGCCATCGACGAGGCGAAGGAATCGCTCATGGATTTCCGCTACCTGCGCAGGTACAGCCATAGTGCACGGCAGGTATTCTCGGCGGACCGCTGGGCGGTAACCGGCGATGCGGGCGTTTTCATCGACCCCTTCTATTCACCCGGGTCGGACTTCATCGCCATCAGCAACTCCCTCGTGACGGAGCTCATACGGTCCGATACCCAGGGACGACTCAGCAGCCCTCGCTGCCGGTCGGCGCAGGAGCTTTATTTTTCTTTCTATCGCAGCACCCTGGACCTCTACCTCGGCCAGTATCCGGGCTTTGGCGACCTTAGCCTGATGGCGTGCAAAACTACTTGGGACTACGCGTATTATTGGTCCGTGCTGGCCCGGCTGTTCTGCTCCGGCGCGATTTCGGATCCGCGCCTTCTGCCGACGGCAGGCGCGTCACTTCTGCGCGCAAGATCAATGAACCAGCAGATCCAGAAACTGTTCAGGGAGAGGGCCGCATTGCAACGTAAGGACCCGCCCAGCGGCAGGTTCGTCGATCAGTGCCGGATTCCATGTCTCTGGAACCTGAATGCCGCGCTGGAGCGACCCCTGTCGACGGACGGGCTCGCCAGCGAAATGAATGCCAATGTCGCGATGCTGGGCGATTTGTCGGGGGTCCTCGGCGGCGTACTGAGTGGTACATCCACCACCGCCCTTGGAGCAGAAAGGGAGCGGGAATTGATCGGCGATCTGCGGCAGCGGCTTGCGAGTTAGGACAGGTTCGATCCTCCCTGGCGGTCACGTGGAGCCGAGTCTCGCCAGCCCCCAGCAGATGAGGCATCCCGTTGTAATCGTAGTGCCGATAGCCCCCAGCACTGGAATCGACGAGAAAGCGAGCACCCCGAAGGTCGCGGAGGTGGAAACTACGCAGACCAGCACTGAGCGATGGGTGTGCTTGCGCTCCACTGCGGTCGACGGCTTGGAAGAAAAAAGGCCGTAGTCCAGGCCAAGGCCGGCAACGACCAGCAGGGCGACGAAATGGAATACCGACAGCGGCCCCGTCATAACCGTAAGCGCGACTATCGTGAGGCCGAGACCGGCGAGGGCCGTGGCCACGATCCATAGCGCACGTGAAAACCGCCTCTCGGCAGCGATCAACAGGATGAGAATCGCGCTCGCCGCCAGTCCGATCACCATCGAGACCTTGGCCCGGTACCGCGCCACGAGCGATTCGGAGGCCACTTTCAGATCCACCACGTGTACATTGCCCAAGAATGTCGCGTTGCTCGACCACGCGGAAAGTCCAGCGAAATCGACTGCTCCATGTAGCGTGATCAGCGCGGTCCAGTGGCCCCGGGCCTCATAAAGCAGCGACTCGAAGACGCCGGCAAAAGGGCTCTCCATCACATTGGCCGCCGTAATCTCCAGTTCCTTGCTGTTCTCAACGTCAGTCATGAAAGGCTCAAACGCCTGCACGGCAAAAGGCGTGTCGCGAACGGCCTCATCCAGCCAGTTCGCCAGCAACTCGGTCGAAGGCAATTCCGCCGCTCTGCGGCGTTGCGTACTCTCGCTAGGCAGCAGAACGTTCGGCGACATCCACCGCTCCACGATGCCGCGCACGCGCGCATCCTGCAGTTCGGCCGTTAGTTCCTCGACCATGCTGAGCGCCTCGTCGCGCGTGCTTCCCTCGACGATGATCACGTAACGCAGGTCAGGTGCGCCCGTGGCCTGGCGCAACTCATGGTCTCTCCGCAGCGTCTCGGCGGGTATAGGCGTCAGGGCCGACAGATCGTCGCTCCAGAATCGGTCCACTTGGAGAACCCCTATCCCACTCGCTGCAATCGCGATCGCCACGGGCAGGTAGCTCAGGCGCGGAGACCGCAACGCGCCCGCCCCGTCCGCGTCCGCGTACGCCCCAACAGCCTGCGGTGCGTCGCCCCGAGGCAAAGGCAGGGCCGGCAGGAACCAACGGGTTGCGGTTGCGGCTACCAGCACGCCGACCAGCGAGAACACGGCAAGCTGGGCGAGTCCGGAGGAACCGGTCAGAGCGAGGCCGAGGTAGGCCAAGGCCGTACTGGTCGCCCCGACAGCGATGGATGGCATTACGTTGTCTATCGCGCGATCCAGGCCTGTTGCCCGGGCATGGCCCAAGAGGTGCACGGGGTAATCCACCGTGATCCCGAGAATGGTGATCCCGAAGGCAATGGTGATCCCGTGGACCTTGCCGAAAACCAGCGCGATCGCTGCCAGGCCGGCCAGCAAGCCCAGCGCAACCGGTAAGCCTGCCGCCCCGACCCATGACCACTTGCGAAAAGCGGCAAACAGCACGGCCAGTACCAAGACCGTGGCGAGGATGCTGCGAAATGTAGCCTCCTGGCGGATGGTCTCCTGGACCCCTAGGCCGTAAACCCCCATGCCGAACACCTCGAGCCCGACATCCGGCTCGTTCAATTCGCCGAACTGGCCCTGCAGCGCGGCAAGCGCCTGCCTCTGGCCACCGAGATCGAAGGCCGGCGCCCTGGTCTCGGCAATCACCAGCGAGCCGAATCCCTCGCCTACGGGGAAGCTGGGCGGCATTTCCCCGCCGGCGTTCAGGCGATCGATCACATGCAAGCCGGCCATCGTGGGATCCGCCTTGATGATCCTGACCAGCGCGGGCGAAGACAACATCAGCACGTCGCCCAGGCGCGCAGTAATTTCCTCACGCAGGCCGCCCGGAGTCAGAGCACGGTCGTCCAGCAGGTAGCGGTACTTCCACACGAAGACTGGTATGTCGTCCAGCCCCGCCTCTTGCGAGACCGCCAGCACCCGCGTGAATGGATCGGCGTCCTGTAGCCGCAAGGAAAGATCGACTGCGAGTTCTTCCGCGGTGGCCGCCTCCGTTGCGGTGACGATGGCGAACAGCAGGCGTGATCCGGGAGCGTCTCCAGCCCGGTCACGCAGGAGTTGTTCGTCCGCGCCACGCGCCTCGGGCAGGAAGTAGGAGAGGTCATAGGACAGTTCCAGCTTCGAGAACACGACAGCTAAGCATGCCAGGGCGAATGCGGCCCAGGCGCCTAAGCGAAACGCGTTAGCCTGGCCCGGCCTCACTCGATGCCACTGCTGACCGGCGTGACGAATCGCATCTGCTCGACTGTGCCGTCCGCCAGCCACACCTCCACCGCAATGAGGGTTTCATCGCAGCCGTGGACGACAAGCCGGTTCAACTGGCGTTCGATCCTTGCCTGGCGCGGCACGAGCTCCAACCACCACCCGTCCTCTGCAGTCTCCACGGAGGGCCGGAACACGCGCAGCAACGCCCCCGCATCCCTGTCGATCAGGCCGAGCAGGCCGGAGCGGAGGCCGGCCAGGGCCGGATACCGGGAAATGGCCGTCTCCCTCGCCCGGCCGGTAGATTCCACCGTGACAAGCTCCCGCCCAAGGCTGAGCCGTCGAGGTACCGGCTCCTCGATGACCTTGACCAGCGTGTCGTCGTCCAGCCTCTCGAGAAATCCGCTGACGGTGACTATTTCATCGAACAGGGGCGACTGGCGTTCTTCCACGAACACCAGCTTCTCTTGCCCGGGCATCGCGAGGGAAGACATAATCATCGACATCGCGTCGACATCATCACCCGGGAGAGGGAGCGAACCGGCACAGGCAGCCAATGTGACCAGAGCCGCAATCACGCTGCCGAATCCCAGAAATCATACAAGTTGAACCAGTTCATCGGCGCCATTCGGGCATAACGCTCCAGCCTTCGGGAAAATTCGGCAGCCAGCTCTTCCAGGGCCTGCTCCCGCTCCTGACGGCCGGCCGTGCTGCGCACCGGCAACTCCTCGAAATACAGCTCGTAGCCGCCATCAAGATAAAGGCCCGTAGCCATGACCACTGGCACTTTGAACCCCACGGCCAGGGCAAAAGGCCCCCTCGGAAGGCGGCAGCTGCTGCCGAAAAATTGACACTCGACCGACGGTGCTCCATGGGTCAATCGGTCGGCGGGGATACCGATCCAACCGCCGCTACGCAAGGTCTCTGCGACGCGAAGCGCAATCGCCGTCGGCGGCGCACTGGCGTCGATGACTTTGGCCGCCATCTCCGGGACGACTTCCTCGAGGTAACGCGTGAAATTGGGATTCACGCGGCGATCAATCACGACGTGGACGTCCACGCGCTCGTCCTCCAGGCTGACCGAGCGAGTCGCCTCGAAACTGCCCAGGTGACTGCTGAGCACAACGCATCCGCTGCCATCAGCTGCTATGCGCTTGAGAAGATCACGCCCGTGAACGCGGGAGCAGATACCCTTTGTATCGCCGGACAAAAGGTACACGCGGTCTACGGCCACCTGCCCGAAGGTGTAGAAATGTCGCAGTAACTCCCAGGTGCAAGGCTCCCTGCCGAGGACCCGATGGAGAAAATCCAGCGCCGCGGCCCGTTCCTTACGCCGGGTGACCAGGAAGTAGGCGCCCACGGGCCACATGATGACGCTGATCGCGGTGCGGCCGAGATTCAGCGCCACCCATCTTACGAATGCGATGCCATGTCGGCTGCCCGCCTCATCCCTTTTTTGCCACCCGGCGCTCATTTCTTTGCTTCGTCTCTTTCCATAGACTCAAGATGACCGCCGCGCCATCCACAATGCGTTCACCGCAAAGTGATCGAGCTTGCCCAAATCCGTGCGCGGCAACTTGTCGACCACGAGAATCGGGCGCGGCAGGAATGCCGGGTCGACCAGCCGGGACAACTCCTCGATAACGCCCTTAATGGGCCTGTCTGTGGCAACCATCGCAGCCACCCGGTCGACAGCGCTGTGGCCCGCCGAAGGCACGAAGACGATGCCGTCATGCACGCCTCGAATACTGAGCAAGTGCGTGGTCAGCTCGGCGAGAGAACCACGCTTCCCGGCAACGTTGAGCATATCGGCGGTTCGCCCGACAATGTGGAAGCAACCGTCCGGCGTCCGCTCGAGGACATCATTCAGCTCTACTGTTTCATGCAAGTGAGGAGCTGAAGCGACAGAAACGCCATCGGACTCCGTCAGCGAGAAATCGGGCAGCAGGCTCCATGGTTCATCCCGCGCACGGCGGCGTGAGGCCAGGCACCCGGTTTCAGTGCAGCCGTAGACTTCCAGAACCTCGTCAGCAAAGCTCGCCTCGGCCTCACGCGCATACTCCACCGGCAGCGGCGCGGTCGCGCTGATCACCCTAGCGACTCGAGGCAGAGCAATTTTTGCCGATAACAACGCTTTCAAGTGGATCGGCGTCGTGACAAGTACGCGCGGCGCCTCGAGCGAAGCAAGTGCGGCCGCGACGTCTGAAGGATAGAAAGGCCGCGCAGTGCATACTTCCAGCGGCAGAAACAGCGGGGCCAGCACTGTCGTCTCAAGGCCATACATGTGCTGTGAAGGAACGGTGGCAACGACCTTGGCGTCGCGGGTCAGGCCTTCGAACAGTCCCATGCCGTTGATTCGCGTCCCTGCCCTAAGGGTCCGCCAGTATTTCCGATTGGCCTTCGGCGCTCCGGTTGATCCGGAAGTGAAAGCCATGACACAAAGCTGGTTGTCGTCGATGCAGGGAACTAATTCGCTCTTGCAAGCCCCATCGACGCGGCTGGTCACGCGGAGGCGATGGTCGACCTGCAATCCCGGCATCGCGTCGTCGTCATGGATCAGGCATGCGCCGGGCGTCGTGTCGAGCAATGCCTGCACGGTCCTTGGGTGTCGGTTGGCGGGGAGCAGCACCGCCCGGTTTGCGACGATCGCTGCAAGCAGGCCCACGGTGAAGTCGAACCGTTCCTGGCAAACGTTGACCACGGCAGTCCCGGGAGGCAGCTGCTCGCCTACCATTTTCACTGCGCCCAGGAGTTGCGTCGCACTGACCTCGAAGTCCCGCCCGCGAAACAGAATGTCCTCAGGCGGTCTTTCAAGCAGAGGAAATTTCACGACGCCTTGTTGGCTTCGACGTGCGCGGTCAGGACGCGGAGGCTGGAAAAGACCTGCTGTGTTTCCTCGTCCTCAGCCTTGAGGTGAACACCGTAGGTCCCCGCAATCGCCACAGCCAGTTCGAGTGCGTCGATCGAGTCCAGGCTTAATCCGGTACCGAACAAGGGAGCCTCCGGATTAATGTCGTCCGGGCTCGTGTCCTGGAGATTAAGGCTCTCGATGATTAGCTGCGCCATCTGGCGCTCCTCGGGGCTAAGATTTCCGTTCATCCACCGTTGCTCCTGCAGATTTCACATGATGCTCGGCCATGCCGCCGACACGCCTGTTTTTGACCCGCGTAGTTTGCACCAAGGCCGAATACATTGGTACCAGCCGGCCGCCAGCGTTAGAATTCCGCTCAGACTCGGTTGGAGACGACAGGGATGTACGAACGTTTCGATGTGGTAGTCGCGGGAGGCGGGCCGGCGGGCTCAACGATAGCCACAATTCTCGCCCAACATGGTCGTTCCGTCCTGCTCTTGGACAAAGACCGACATCCGCGCTTTCATATTGGCGAATCGCTACTACCGATGAATCTTCCGATCTTTGACCGGCTTGGCGTCGCCGACCAAGTGGAGCAAATCGGCGTCGTAAAGCGTGGAGCTGATTTCTGCGTTGGAACCGAGTCAGAATTTGTAACTTTCCGATTCTCAGATGCGCTTCGGGGATCGCCAGCCCAGGCATATGAAGTTCGCCGCGCCGATCTCGACAAGGTGCTTATCGACAATGCCATGCACCATGGCGTCATTGTCCGGGAGAACACGCGGGTAGAGAACCTCGAGCGGTGCGAAGACGGGACCTTTCTTGTCACTGCACGACCCGATTCCGCCGCCAATCAGACTGTGCGGGCAGGGTTCTTCGTGGATGCCACGGGGCGTGATGGATTGCTGGCAAAAAAAATGGGGCTTCGTCGGCGCAATCCGGACCACGCGAGCGCTGCCATATACGCACACTATCGGGGCGTGACTCGGCGAACTGGAGAAGACGCGGGGAACATCAGTATTTACTGGTTTGATCAGGGCTGGATCTGGATGATCCCGCTGCCTGAAGATGTAATGAGCGTTGGCGCCGTATGCCGGCCGGATTACCTCAAGAGACGCCAGTCGCCCGCGACCGATTTCCTTGAGGAAACGCTGCGCCTATGCCCGGAAGCTTGGGCGCGCATGAAGGATGCCGCACTGGAGCGCGAAGCAGAAGCCACTGGAAACTACTCTTACGGGGGTCGCAGAATCGGCGGCGCCGGCTACCTTCTGGTAGGCGATGCCTATGCATTCGTGGATCCAGTGTTCTCCAGCGGTGTTTACCTGGCGATGTCTTCCGCGGAACAGGCCGTTTCGATCGTGGAGAAATGGCTCGATCGCCGTTACCTTGTCTTTCACGCAAGCCTGGCATTACACGGCTTCAGGGTTCGCAGGGCGATTCGAACCTTCTCATGGTTCATCTACCGGTTCACCTCGCCCATAATGCGGGATCTGTTCCGCGAGCCAAGAAACATTCTCGGGGTACAGCAGGCCGTGATATCGATGCTCGCCGGCGATGTATACCGCGGCGGTCCGATACGTGCCCGGCTCGCCGTCTTCAAGCTTATCTATACCATCGCGTCACTTCTGAATTTCCGTGTCGCCAAAGACCACCGCCACAACAGGCGGCGCTTGGCGCGAGGAGACTCTCTTGGCTGAAGAGCAAGCCGCGCCGTCCCTGAACACAACAGCCCGTCACAACGAAGCCACTGAGCACCCGATCATTTTACCGGCGCTAGACGACAATAGTGCCCATCAGCAATCATCAGAAGTGTTTCGCTTCGAGTTCGGGCAGCCGGGGACCGATGCGGAAGGCGTGATCAACACCGGCCTGAGGTGTTTTGGCACACCTCACGCGACCGAGATCTGGCTCGGAAGAGGCCCAGTCAAAGCCGGGCAGGATGGCCGGGTCAAGCTGACGGGAAACGCCGACTACCTCTTGGGCCATGTATCGATCGAGCTCTCTGGTCCCGAGCATCTGGCCGAGCTTGGCTGTGCGGCATACCTGGAGATCGTCAGCAGCCTCCGCGACTCGGGATTCCCACACCTGGTGCGAACGTGGAACTTCATACCTTATATCCATGATGGCCGCGACGATGATGAAGGTTACCGGCAATTCTGCGTCGGCCGAGCCGTAGCGATCAGCACTCTCGGCCTAGCTTCTCCGGACCTTCCTGCCGCTACGGGAATTGGTACGCCACATTCCAGAACGCTTGTGGTGGCAGTGCTCAGCAGCCGGCAACGGGCGCGACACATGGAGAATCCGCGCCAGGTGCCCGCTTACCGCTATCCACGCCAATACGGCCCCCGCAGCCCTTCATTTGCGAGAGCCACGTTCATCGATGGAGCCGGGGATGCCAGCCTATTCATCGCCGGCACGGCTAGCGTGGTGGGACATGATTCTGTGCACCATGCACAGGCGGAGCGGCAGACCGTCGAGACGTTTACGAATATTCGGAAAGTTCTGGCTGTGGCAGCCGAGGAAACTAACAAAAGCTCTGTCGGCACATGGGGCGGCAGGGTCTATGTCAGGAATGAGGCAGACCTTTTGAAAATCGAAGAGGTCGTTGCCGGCGCGGGAGTCCTGCAACACCCCCTTTTGTACGTGGAAGCGCACATTTGCCGCACTGAGCTTCTGGTCGAAATCGAGCTTGTCACGCGCATGCGCTAGGCGCAAAATCAAACCACTATGAACACGCAAAAACTGGTCCTGCTGGGGTCCCGAGGTATTGTCTTTGCGCTGGCTATTGGGGCTGTCTCTGCATGCAGCATTCAGCAGCAGGTCACCCCCGTGGATCGCCAGCTCCTGGCAGAACCCGAGGTGTGCATCATTGAAGATCCCGCGGTTCGGCCGGGCTTTCTCGTGGAAGTACACAAGGTGCTTCGTGACCTCGGCTATTCAACGCAGATGCTGTCCCCTGAAGCCCGCCTGACCGACTGCCCGACCGTGTTGACCTACACGGCCAGGTGGAGCTGGGACATGACGATCTACATGAGTTACAGCAAGATTGTGGTCTACTCCAATGGAGCCAAGGCCGGGGAGGCCTTGTACGATGCAACCGGGGGCGGCGGCCGGCTTGACAAGTTCATAGATGCCGAGCCGAAAATCCGGGAACTGGTGGAAGAACTTTTTCCACCGCGCGAGTACGCGATCGTTGAGTAATTACCGTCAAGCACGGCCGGGGGCAATCCCAGCGTCTCCCGCCAGACGAGACTCGGCCAGGTAGATGAAGCCCGCCGAGCGTGACCGCACAGTTAGCCCGCAAGATTCCAACCCAGGCTCGCCGTCGCCGAGGCTTGAGCCGGGGCCGGTAGCGAATAGCGAATCTCTGCATCCTGTCCTACAGCCGTCCGGCTAATATCGGCAAGGCTGCGAGGTCGAAAATGTTGGCCGGACTGAAATCGCGGGCCTATTTATCGTTCCGGGTTATGGTCATTGGCAACATGCTTCTGTGTTGCATCACTGTGGACGGCAATGAATTGCCGCTTTGGGAGGCTGGCCTCGGCATTGCTCCAATCAGCTTCCCAGAATACCGTGGCTCGAGCGCGCAACGGCAGTATCTTATGCCATTTCCCTACGTGATTTACCGCGGCGAGACCGTCGAAGTGGACCGTGGCAGCATTCGCGGCCTGTTGATAGATGATCAGCGATTCGAACTCGGCCTGAGCATCAATGGTGCGGTACCTGTCGAGAGCACTGATGACGGCCCCCGTAGCGGGACGCCCGATCTGGATCCAGTAGTGGAAATGGGCGTTTCTTTAGGCTGGTTGCTTGGCCAAGGAAACGCGGGGCGAACTCGCCTCCGGCTTCCAGTGCGCGCCGTCATCGCCACGGCCCTGGCATCAGCGCGCCACGTGGGATGGAAAGCTGAGCCCCAGTTGCACGCCGAAACAAAGGAAATCCCCGGACGATGGAATCTGAGCGTTGCGACGGGTCCCGTTTTCGCGGACAGCGAATATCACGGATACTATTTCGATGTCGCTCCGGAGTTTGCCACTTCCGGAAGGCCCGCTTACAGGGCGGGAGGGGGCTACAGTGGCTGGAGCGTGACGGCATCGGCAAGTCGCCGAGTGGACAGTATCTGGCTTGGTGCTTTTCTGCGTTACGACAACCTAGAGGGCACCAGCTTTGCTGATAGCCCTCTGGTGGAAACCACGCATGCTGCCATGGCGGGGATTGGCGTAGCTTGGGTCTTTAAGCAATCGTCTCGGCCGGCAGTACGCCGATGGTAAGTTCGGAATATACGGAGCAGGCGCCGAAGTGTGGAACGCGTCACTCTTCGCGACCGGTGCTACAGCTTAACGTGCCGATGTGCCGCCCAGGAGATGGCAATGCTGGCAATTCCCATGGCGACGGCTAGTTAAGGATTGCAGGAGCTTACATCACCGCATGGCAGCGGTTTCACTCTCCGTCATATGAAAGGAAGCAGACATGATCAAGCGATTAGCATCCGGCATCGTTGCGATGGCGTTCCTCGCAACCCCAGCTCTCAGCGCTCCGCCAACAAGTAGCGGCTTTTTCATCGGCGGCGCCTTCGGCACGTCGGAGTTTGACGATGACGGCGCGTTTTCCTGGTTACGATTTGACGACTCTGACACTTCTTTTGGGGTCTTCGCCGGTTATAAGTTCTTCCGCTACTTCGCAGTGGAAGCTAGGTACGGAGACCTCGGCACCTACTCGATCAGCGATGGCTTTGCGACTGAGACATTTGACGTCAGCGTGGTTTCTGCCCACGCCGTCGGCATCATCCCGTTTGGACAAACAGGCTGGGAGCTTTACGGCCAACTCGGTGTAGGGCAGGTCGACCTGAAATGCGCAGGATGCAGTGATGAAACCGCCGGCAGCGCTGGTCTGGGAGTTCGCTTTTCACCAACAAGGCAACTCGCGATCGGTGTCCAGGTAGATGCCTATGCTTGGGAGGATGACTACTACGATTTCAGCGTCGCTACCATGCAGGCCGTAATCCAGTATTCGTTCTGAGGGAACAAACCGGGGAACTTCCGGCTGACCTCTACTATGATTAACGATAACCAGTCATGGGGGGCAGGAGCGTAACACCAGTATCATCTTGAGCAGAACGACTCGACATGGCTCTTGCGGAACTCAGTACCGTATAGCCGATTGCGGCTCGAGGAATGAGATCTCCTCTGGTATGGAAGCACGAATACGTGCTCTTTAGTTGGCAATTCCGTCGCGCCAAATGCCCCACCCAACCCGCCCCCGAGCGGGTTTTCCTTTGCCTGCAATAAGGAGAACCAACATGAAAATCTTCGACTCCCTTTCATCCCTGGACCAGATCCGGGGATCGCCGCTCAGTACTATGCTTCAGGGCATCGTCGCAGGAATGCTCGGCCATCTCCACTATGACCCCGCCGATGCCGGCTACGTGGTGTTAGTCGAGGAGAGCGACATCGATCGCCACTTGGCAGACCTATGCCTGCCCTATCGCCTGTGCGAGGTGCCGTTCGGTGCTGCTGCGGCAAAAAAAAATCGCGAAATTCCACGGCGTGGGCGAACCCGAAGTCGACCGGATGTTAGTGGAGCTGACCGCAAACGCCATCTGGCGCGAGCTAGGTCACGCGTCACCCGCGCCCGACCCGGGCGATGATCACCTGTGGGCGTTGCTCGCCGCTCATGACGACAGCATCCTCATCACCGGGGATCGATTGCTGCAGAGGAAACCGCAGGCAGCCAGTCGAGTGATTTCCCCGTCGGCATGGGTGGAGATCGTTGCTCGCTAGCGAGTGTGGCTGGTCAGCACTGGCCGCGCCCGGCCGCTGCGACGCAGGCGGCGCCATATTGCCGGCAAGGCGGGGACGATGGAGAATCAATGGGTTTCGGACCAGGAGGCCCCGGTGCACAGACACAGCAGATCCATCAGAGCAACAGCCGTTGCGCTTGTCGTCGGGCTGGCCGGTTGCGCGACGCCACCCGAGAGACTCGACCCGCCGCCGGCGGAATTTGCAGAGGTGACGCAGATCCCCGGCATTCCCGGGGCGCGGCAGTGGGGCGATGAGCCGCCTCGCGAGCTGCAGGACTGGCTGAGCTTGGCGCCGGAGGCGTTGCGCGGCGGGCACGACGGCGTGATGGGTCGCGAGCACGACTACCTGGTGATCTCGGGCGGCGGCGGCAACGGCGCGTTCGGCGCCGGGCTGCTGGCAGGCTGGTCGAAGCACGGTTCGCGGCCGCAGTTCCAGATCGTGTCCGGCGTCAGCACAGGCGCCCTGATCGCACCGTTCGCCTTCCTCGGACCGGCCTACGACGGAACGCTGCGCGAGATTTATACCCTCTATTCGACGGCCGACCTCGTCAAGTCCCGCAGCGCCCTGGCGATCGTGCGCGGTGACGCCGCGTTCGACAACACCCGCCTCCGGGCGCTCATCGCGCTCTACCTCGATGATTCGGTCATCGCGGCCATCGCGGCCGAGGGGGCGAAGGGCCGGTCGCTGTTCGTCGGGACCACCAACCTGGACGCCGGGCGCCCGGTGGTTTGGGACATCACGCGCATCGCGGCCAGCGGCTCGCCCCGGGCCCGCAAGCTCATCCACGACGTCATTCTCGCCTCCACCGCCATCCCGGGGCCCTTCCCGCCAGTGATGATCGAAGTCCAGGCGGGCGCGGGGCGTTACCACGAGATGCACGTCGACGGCGGCGTCACCTCCCAGCTGTTCCTGGCGCCAACAGGCATCGACTGGCGCAAGGTGATGGAGCGGCTCGAGGTGCAAGGGCCACCGGGCCTCTACGTGATCCGAAACGCACGCGTGGGGCAGGAGTCCGAGGCAGTGCCGCGCCGCCTGGCGGCGATAATGAAGCGCACCGTTTCGACGCTGACCAATGCCCAGGGAATCAGCGACATTGCCAAGCTCTACGCCATGTCGATCGAGCATGGCTTTGATTACCACCTCGCCTACATCCCGGAGAGCTTCGACGGCGAAGCAAGCGAGACCTTCGACCGCGCCTACATGACGAAGCTGTTCGAGTACGGCTACGAGCTCGGCCGCACCGGGCGGCAGTGGACGCTGGTGCCGACGGGCGAGTGACGCGGTATTGGCAAGTTAATGACTCCCGACCGCAGAAATCTGCGACCTGGTTTCAAGCGACTGCCTTACTCCATTCTGTAAACGCACTGACCCTAAGATCACGATAATGTTTAGCCCTGACCAGATGTCTACCCAGATTGAATAGATTAGACACTGCGGCATGCGCACCCAAGAATCTCTGCGCCTGTTTCACTGACTTGAACTTACGCATTCCCCGTTCCCGCGCCCTGGTCGCTTCGTGAGATTGTTCAGCGCGGTTATTGGCATACTGATCCGTAACGTGGATCGCATCAGGCGTTACCTCGCGATGTGCCACAGGATAACTTCGCAACTTATCCGTCACGACCTTCCTGGGTTCACTGCCATGCGAGCTCAGTAGCCGTTTGAAAAAGCGCTTTGCAGCAGCTCCATCTCGCCGGGCCTGCAAGAAAACATCAACCACTTCTCTGTCCTGATCAACGGCCCGCCAAAGATAGTGTTGCTTGCCGTTTATCTTCAC
>JAABSN010000219.1 GCA_011390385.1 Thioalkalivibrio nitratireducens
AACACCCCGGGGTAAAACACCCCGGGGTAAAACACCCCAGGGGCAAAACACCCCAGGGGTAAAGCACCCCGCAAAGGGGGGGGTGAACCACCCCTCCCCCCCCGGGGTGAACCACCCCACCACAATAGATAGTGTAGACAGAAAGACACCACCACCACAGGAGCGGCTCAACGATTCGCGTGGTGGTGGTGGTGGTGATCGGTTGTTTTTTCCTCACGGGCTCGACCAACGACAGCAGGCCCAGGCCGCACGGTTGGTCGCCGGATGCAACGGCGTCGCCCAGGACCTCCTTGACGAACTCGCCGGCCTAATGGCCGCGGGGGCAATCCGGGTCTCGCCGTTGGCCTGTCTGCGGGGGCTGGTTCGCAAAGAGCAGGCAGGGGCATTCACCCTCGAAGCTGGCGCGAAGGTGAGGCGAGCGAGGGAACAGGCGAAGCGAAGCGCCGCCAGGTCGGAAGCTGCTCACCAGGAGGACACTGACGAGGTGCTACGCCAGCACGCCAAAATGCTAGGGATATCCGAGGAGGAGTATTTGCGGCAGATGGGGAGGAAGCAATGACCCGCCAGCTGGTGTTGTCCCTCTTCCCGGGCGCGGACCTGTTGGGCCGTGCGTTCGAGGAGCAGGGCTGTTCCGTCGTGCGCGGTCCCGAGGTGATGCTCGGGCAGGATATCCGCGACTGGCCGCTTCCTCCGGCGGGAGTGTTTGATGGAGTGATCGGCGGGCCTCCCTGTCAGGAGTTCAGCAAAGCCAGGCAGATCGGCGGTCACCACTCACGCCACGGCGATATGATCGGTGAGTTCTGGCGGGTGGTAACGGCCCTGAAGCCGCGTTGGGCGGTCATGGAGAATGTCGGCGGCGTGATCGGACACCCGGCCATCCCCGCCGAGGCCACGTTCATCACGCTGCGAGACTGGGACTGCGGTGGGCTGACGAGCCGAGAGCGAGCGTTCTACCTCTGGCCTGGTGAGCTGGTATTAACACCGCCCAGGAGGGCAGGCAAGCCAGCCTATGCGGTCCTGGCCTCCAGCCACAAAACCGGCGCAAAGCGGGCAGATCGGGGCATGCATGCCGGCCTCTCTCCGGAGGAGGCGGGAAGGCTGCAAGGCTGGCCGGAGATCGCCGAGGTCATGATCAGGGAAAGCCACAAAGGGCGCATATTCCCGAATCGTTGGATCGTTCACTGTCTCGGGAATGGCGTTCCACGTGCGATGGGCGAGTGGGTCGCGAAAAGCATACTGGATCGAGCTGGTGATCAGCGGGAGGTCGCCTGATGGCCGAGAAGAGCAACGCCCAGCTGATCGCCGAGATCATCCGCGAGCGGGACCGCACCAAACGGCGCACCCTGCTCAACCGGCTACCGCCTCACCGCCGCGCCGACGTAGAGGCCGGAGTGCAACAGTTCTGGCCCCAGCGCGAGCAGATCAGAAAACAACGCCGATGAACGAACACAAAGAGCAAAAAGCCTTATTCGATTGGGCGGCGCTAGCAGTGGGCGTCCATCCCGAACTAGCCCTGATGTTCGCCATCCCCAACGGCGGCTACCGCAACAAGGTCACCGCCGCCCGCATGAAGGCCGAAGGGGTTAAAGCCGGAGTGCCGGACATCTGCCTACCCGTAGCCCGCAACGGCTACCACGGCCTGTGGATCGAGATGAAATCAGCCGAAGGCCGGATGAAGAAGCATCAGCGGGCGTTCTGCCAGCGCCTCGCAGGCCACGGCTACCGGGTAGTCGTATGCTGGAGCTGGGATGCCGCCCGCCGCGAAATCGAAAGTTACCTGAAGCGGGGAGCATTCGAGCTTCCAGCACACCACCACCACCACAACGACCAAGAGGAACAGACATGCCCAAGCAGCACCATGACCACGAAGTAATTGAGATCGGCAAGCCGGGCGCAAAGGGGGTCGCGCTAGCTGAGCGCGTTCACGCCCTGCCCGCCAGGATTAAGAAGGTGACCGTCAGTGACGACGGCAAGCTCCTGTTGGCCCTAGAAACCGAGGGACTCTCCGACGAATCCCTAGCGAGCATCAGGGACATGCTGGTTCTACAGCAGTCCGGCCCGGTGTTCGTAGACATGTCGCCAGCCCAGAGGGATTTATTCGATGCTTAATGCTGTTCGATCCGAAGCGCTGGCCAGCGACACCAGCACGCGATACCACCCCCCCACCGTGCTGCGTAATTACGCATGCGGGGTATGTGGCGGGTGGTTTCACCTCGCATCATCGCCGGGACCACCGCCCGCGGATGAGCACCTATTCTGCCCGCACTGCGGGACCAAGAATCACTACATTCAAGCGCATGCCAGGAGTGACGCATGAACATCGATCATTTACGCCGCGAGGGATTCAACGCCCATAAGGCACGACAGCCCCGTCAAAGCTGTCCGCACCCGAAGGGTTCCATCGAAGAAAACGAATGGCTCAACGGCTGGACCTATCGCTCCATGTCACAGCCATACCCAGAACAGGAGGATTACAAGCTCACCACCACCACCAATATGCAGGCCGAAGCATGAAGCGCTGGAGACTGCTAATCCTGATCCTGCTGGCCGGAGCCAGCCAGGCGGACCCCATTGACGAGGCCCTCGCCCTGGCTGAGCGCCACAGCGCCAGCCTGAACGCCAAGGAGTACGCCGCCAGTGCGGTCGCCAAGCAATCGGACTGGGAGGCGACGGTTCGGGTGGGGTACGCCATGAAGGGTACCAGCGACAGCGCCGCCGGCCTCGATGCCGGGATCAACGTCACCATCCCGCTCTTCTCGAAGAAGCGGGAGATCGAAGCCGCCGAGGCCCGGATCCAGGTAACCGAAGCCCGCCAGTCCCTACGCGACAAGCTCCTCAATGCCGTCGCCAAACTCGATGACCTGGAGGCCAAGCGGGCCGAGGCAGAGGAGCTGTTCGCGTTCTACTCGGACCGGCTGGCGTACTTCAAAAAGGCGGTGGAGGAGGGTAGGGCGGAGAGCGATACCCTGTGGACCGATGCCGAGAAGGCCAAGAAAGCCGAACATGACGCCCTGCAAGGGCGGGTGAAGCTCGATGCAGCCCTGACAGAGACCGCCCGCAAATTCGGCGGCGATGAGTGGCGGGCATTGCGCACCCTGTTGACCGGCTACGTCCAGCGCAACCGACCATTGAGGGATGAGTCATGAAATTTCGCATGAACCAAATGGTGCGCCACATAAAAACGGGGCGCATTTATCAGATTGTTGGCACGCCATCACGATATCGCATTGAGGCGACGGGCGAGCCTGCATATGCATACACCAGCGGGCCTACCGCCGATATATGGGTGAGGCCGCAAACAAAAATGGAAGATGGGCGATTTGTGCCAGTCTTCCGCACGACAGCGAATGGATGACATCACCGGATTCATCGGGAGAGCCAGAGAGACCGAGCAGGCCCTGACCGCCATCGCCGCCGGTCGCAACCTGTTGGTGAAGGGCAGAGGGGGTATCGGCAAGTCGGCCTTCCTGCAGCACGTTCACGGCCGACTGGAAACCGACCGCCCGGTGGTCTGGCTTGCAGACGGTTCCCCCAAGCTCGTTGCGACCGAATTCGCCCGCCAGCTCCATGAGCAAGTGGGCCTCACAGTACCCCGCGAGCTGATCGGCCCCAAGCTCCTCGCCCGCGCCCAGCGCCAGGGCGGACTGGAGTGGGAGAAGCTGGCCCGGACGATCCGCCGGCTACCGATCGACCAGACCGCCGATCTCATCACCGGCGCCCTACGCAAGCAGAAGTGTCTGGTGTTCATCGAAGCCCTGGAGGTACCGCCCACCCTCGCCGACCTCTACGCCGAGGTGTTGAACCTCGCCCAGGTCGCCGCCTGCATGGATGACAACAACCGCCGCAGCCGGATCGACCGGCTGGTGTGGCGATTCCACGAAACCCTGGAACTCCGCCCCCTGCCGTTGGAAGAGTGCGAGTACCTGGTCACCCTCTGGATCCAGGACAACCCGATCCGCTTCACCAACGACCGCACCAAGCGCCGCTTCGTCCGCCATGTCGCCCAGGACTCCGGAGGCGTACCCGCCGCCATCCGCGGCATGCTGGAGAGCGCCGCCGCCGAGCAGGAGATCACCCCGGCCAAGGCCAGGGGGTTCGAGCACGAGGCGGGAGTGCGCTACCTCGACATGACGCCCGTCGTCGTGCTGATGCTGGTCGCCGCCATGGCTGCAAAGTACGTCAGTCGCGGGGCTGGGTTAGAGGAGATGATGATATGGTCAGGCGTGGCAATGGCGCTATTCACCGGGATGCGGTTTTTCCTCGGGATGCTCAGGGGCCGATAGAGGGTGAGATCGTAGACCCAATCAGCCCGTACTCGCGGCGACTCGCACAGCGATGAAGCTAACCGGCATGAATGAAGCGCAGCGTAATGAATGTCCGAGTTTAGCGCCTTGTTATGTGGCGGCTCTCTATGTGCAGCCAAATGGGTGTTACTCGGGTTTACCTGGGATTGACGCATGGGACGAAAAACGGGACGCAAGAAACTATGACGGCCCCTATCCGGTAGTGGCGCACCCTCCTTGCCAGTTGTGGGGAAAAATGGCCAGAGTCAATTATGCGAGATGGGGCGGCGAACACAATAGACTAGGTAATGACGGTGGAACTTTCGAAGCAGCACTAATTTCAGTGCGTCGGTTCTGTGGGGTGTTAGAGCACCCAGCGCAATCATACGCATGGGATGCCCATTACCTGGACAAGCCCGCCGGTATGGGATGGCAAAGAACTGCAACCGGGTGGGTATGCGAGGTGTGGCAAAGCGCCTACGGACATCGAGCGAATAAGGCGACGTGGTTATATTACGCAGGGGAACGACGGCCCTTTGAGCTGAGGTGGGAGCGCCCAACTGGGACGCATCAAGTAGGATTTCCGGATAAGCGAGGGAAAGCGCGGAATAAACCGACATTGAGCAAACGCGAGGCCAATGCGACCCCGATTGAGTTTAGGGATGAACTAATAAGGCTGGCACTACATGCGCCAGTGTTTGAGGACTGGCGATAAGCCACATAACGTGAATTAGACCGGATGCGCTCGATACTGCGAGCGCCAGACAGACCGCCAATCGACGGAACCGTAGATAAACCTCTACAATTCGAAGGAGAGCCATCGGTTCTAATTCCGGCGAATTCGACCTAATTAGAGCCGATCAGCAAAACACTCATGCTCACCCCCACCCACCTCATAACCGCCCAGACCGCATACCTTGCCGCCTGCCTCAGCGCCAACCACTCCCCAGCGCCCCCCGAGGCCGCGATCGCCATGGCGCTAGGCATACTCCCCGACATCGACCATCGCCAGGGCCTCATCGGGCGCATGTTTCCGCCCCTCTCCGAGTGGCTGGAGCACCAGTTCGGCCACCGCACCTTCACCCACTCCCTGCTCATCCTCACCGCCGCCACCCTGCTCGCCTGGTGGCTGCTGCCCGCCGGTTACGCCCTCGCCGTGTTC
>JAABSN010000220.1 GCA_011390385.1 Thioalkalivibrio nitratireducens
TCGATCTTCCTGCCGTGATCGAACTCCACTCCATCAATGTTTCTCACTCAACACAAAGGACACGCCCATGAGCATGAACATCCTGGTCGCCGGCGCCACCGGCAAAACGGGCCAACAACTGGTCCAGAACCTGATCGATCAAGGCCACAAGCCTACCGCGCTCGTTCGCGAGAGCTCCGACACCAGCGCGCTTCCCGAAGGTACGGATCTGCGCCAGGGTGACCTGACCGACCTGCAGGCCGGCGTGTGCGACGGAATGGATGCAGTGATCTTCGCGGCAGGCTCCGGCGGTTCCACGGGTCCTGAAATGACCGAGAAAGTGGATCGAGACGGCGCCAGGCGCCTGATCGATCTGGCCAGGGCATCAGGCGTGAAGCGCTTCGTGATGCTTAGCTCGGTCGGGGCGGACCAGACCAACCCCACCGGCGACATGGCCCCCTATCTGAATGCCAAGCACGAAGCGGACGAGCACCTCAAACACTCTGGTTTGACCTGGGCAATCCTGCGCCCCGTGGCGTTGACCAACGACGGCCGCGGCGATGATGTGATCCTGGGTGAAGACGTCGACAAATCCGCAAAGGCCTCCCGTGCCGACGTGGCCCACGTGCTGGCCGAGGCTGCTACTACTGGCCGTCTCGACGGCCAGGCGCAGGACATGCAATCGGTCTGAGCGACCCAGGTCGGTGGTGAATCTTGTACAAAGGTGGCTTACTCGACCGTGGGAGTCCGGGCGGGCACGCGCGCAGGCACGTCGCGCGCGCGTGCAACGCGCCAGATCGAGTTGCCGACGTCGTCGGCCACCAGCAGACCTCCGCGCCCATCCAGTGTCACACCCACGGGCCGTCCGCGGGCATTGCCGTCGTCATCCACGAAGCCTGACAACACGACCTCGATCGGGCCGGTCGGGCGACCGTCGGTGAAGGGCACGAACACGACCTCATAACCATTCAATGGCCGCCGGTTCCACGAACCATGCAGGCCGATAAAAGCGCCTTGGCCAAAACCGGCCACCCCGCCGTCGTTGAAAGCGAGCCCTAAAGGCGCGACGTGCGCGCCGAGGGCGAAATCGGGCGAGACGGCGCTGGCCACCAGCGCCGGCTTCTGCGGACTGACGCGCTCATCGACGTGCTGGCCGTAGTAGCTGTAGGGCCAGCCGTAAAACGCGTCCCGGCGCACCGAGGTCAGGTAATCGGGCACAAGATCGCTGCCGAGTTCGTCGCGTTCGTTGACAACCGCCCACAGCACACCGGTGTGCGGCTCCCAATCCAGGCCGACCGGGTTGCGCAGGCCTGAGGCGAATACCCGCGCCGCGCCGGTGGCGGCGTCAACCTCGAGTATCGCGGCGCGCATGTATTCGACTTCCATGCCGTTCTCGGCGACGTTGCTGTTGGATCCAACGCCTACATACAGGTGGGTACCGTCGGCACTGGCGAGCAGGCTTTTGGTCCAATGGTGGTTCAGCTCGTCGTTCATGCCGGGCAGATCAGTGACCGTGACCGGGGCGGCGGTGATAGTGGTCTCGCCGCGCTGATAGGGCACCTTCACCAATGCATTGGCGTTGGCCACGTACAACGTGTCACCGACCAGCGCCATGCCGAACGGCGAATGCAGATCCTGGAGAAACACACTGCGGAATTCGGCCTTGCCGTCACCGTCGGCATCTCGCAACAGGGTGATGCGGTTCGCGCTCGGTACCGCGGCGCCGGCGCGTTTCATGACCCGCTTCATCATCCAGCCCTTGAGCCCGTCGATTCCGCTTTTACCCGGTGGCGCATTGGTCTCGGCAACCAGCACGTCGCCGTTCGGCAAGACGTACAGCCAACGCGGGTGGTCGAGGCCCTCGGCAAAGGCCGTGACCTTCATATCCGCGGCCGGGGTTGGCGTGGCGCCATCACCCCACCCGACCGCCGGCGCGATCTCGACGGTGGGAATCAGCTTGGCGTTCGGCGGCGGCAATGCCGGATCGGCGCCGGTCCCGGCCTGTGCGGGCAACCGTGCGCGCACGCCGCAGGCCGACAGAAGGGAAAGCAAAATCAGCAATGCCACTGCGAAGGCCGCTTTTTTCAAGGCAAGGATCTCCGTGTCGAATCAATGAACATACCGTCCATGATAAACGCGCTCCGTACGCTGTCGCACAGATTCTTCGATGTCGTTGAAACCGTTTTTTTCCCTGGCGCCGCTGGAAGATGAACTGACGGAGCTCCACCTGCCCGCCGGTAGGAGCCGGCTGTTCTTCGCCCGGTTGATGCGAGATGCCTTGACTCTCCGGAATTTCTCTCGGTGGGATAGCGCACAGACTCGGCAATCGCTATCCTCAAGATTGGTAGCGAAGATGACGCTATGGCGCTCCTGCCGATGCGTGCCAATCAGATCGGAGCTCCGAATGACGATCCTGCACTCGAATACTTCAGCAGCAGAACGCGTCTTCAATGGTTTTTTCTGCTCCGCATTGCGGAGTTTTGCCCTGGGACAGTTTTCGAGCGCAAGCGCATGTAGCCCAGGTACGTTGTTTGACTCCGGCTCGGAATCAGAACCGTGAAACCGAGACGTGCATTCAGGCGAACAATTTACAGCTTCTTGCTCGGGATAACAGTGCCTGTCGCAGGACCGGCCGAGCCGGGCCGACCGGATCCGGCGGTCGACGCCCTGGTGCCGGGCAGTATCGAGATGCATTCGACCGAAGACGTGGTGACGTACCTTCACGATCACGATTTCAACTGGCCGGTGGCCGACGATGACATCACCCTCGTCGTGCCCCGTATCGTGACCAACGATCTACCCGGGAACTGGGAGCGAGACCTGGATTCAGCAGGCCGGAAAAGCATCTTCATAAGGCTGCTGGCTCCATTGATCCTGATCGCCAATGAACAGATCAACGCGGATCGAACCTACATACTGGACGCTCTGGTTTCCAGTCGGGGTACACAACTGAGCAGTTCGGAACGGTACAGGTCGATCGTAAGCAACTACCGCCTTGCCGCAGACACCTCCCCACTCGAAGTCTTGAAACGAGTTGACATCATTCCGCCGGCGCTGGCCATTTCCCAGGCCATTCTGGAGAGCGGTTGGGGTACGTCACGATTTGCGGCGGAGGGCAATGCCCTGTACGGCGAATGGGTATGGGTGGGCGGCATGGAGCCGATGCAACGCGATGCGTCGTTGGGTGACTACGGCGTAAGGCGTTTTTCATCGCTGCTGCGCTCTGCCGTGTCTTACATGCAGAACCTGAATACCAGTCACCATTATCGGGATTTCAGGACAGCGCGCATGGATCTGCGGTTGCTGAAAAAACCCCTTGACGCCTGTGGCCTCGCCACCCACCTCTCAGCCTATTCGGCGCTCGACGGAGAAACTTACCGCAATATGCTGTGTGAGCTGATCATCCAGAATGACTTGCATATCACCGATTCGGCTGTGCTGGCCTCCATGCCGGCGGTCATGCTCGATTTTCGGGTATCTGGAGAACTTGCGACAGCTCTCATGGATGGCATGAGCAAAGCGAATTTGCATGCCGACTGATACATCCCGGGCGGACCGGGATTGCGTGCGCAAGCGCACAGATGACCGCCGGAGGCAGGCGCATGCTGCAGATGAACCACTACTCGGTCTACGGACCGGAGGACTGAAGATCATGTTGTTCACAATCGCGGTAATCCTTGTCGTACTTTGGGCCCTGGGGCTGGTCTCCGGGACCACCATTGGCGGATTCGTTCACCTGTTGCTGGTAATCGCCGTCATCATGGTGTTGTTCCAGTTGATCAGCGGAAGGCGGGTCGGATAGAAACGAGGATCCGGCCGAGGAGCCGGATCCTGTCCCACGGCAGTAACGGCAACTTCAACCGAAGTCGGCCATTGCACTGCTCACTTGTCATTGCCCGAGCGGCCTGTCCGATCAGCCCGTTCATCGATCCAGCCGTCGCGTTGCCTGAATGTGTTTCATCGCACGGACAACGTATCGGCGGCGGTTCACCCTTCTTTCAATCCATTCAAACCAGGCATCCTCCATCATGAGCAGGATCACCATTGCGGGAAGGTCCAAGTGACGGGTTCGGCCGGCATTCTCGCCGGCAACAGGCTGATCGATGCGCTCCCATCGCGCCAGCGCGGCCGCTTTCTTGCGCAATGCGAGACGGTGCCGCTGCTGTTCGGGGAGCACCTTGAACGCAAGGACGTAGCGATTCGGCATGTGCATATTCCACTGACCGGCTTTGTATCGCTCGTCATCGCCGTCGATGATCATCTGCCGCTGGAACTCAACATCATCGGAAACGAAGGCTTGCTGGGTGCGGAGATGGTACTGGACACGCGCATCGCGCCCTACACGAGCGTTGTGCAGGGTGCTGGTACTGCGTTGCGCTTGAGCGCCTCGGCGTTTGCCGAGCAGCTCGATGCCAGCCCCGTGCTACGAAAGATATGCAAGCGTTACATTCACGTCCTGGTCGAACAACTGGCGCAATCGATTGCCTGCAATTGCTTCCACGAAGTCTCGCAACGGCTGGCGCGCTGGATCCTGATGACGCACGACCGCGCCGACGGGGACGATCTCGAGCTCACTCACGCATTTCTCGCCACGATGCTGGGCGTGCGACGCAGTGCGGTCACGATCGCCGCGGGACATCTGCAGGAGCAGCAGCTGATCAGGTACTCGCGCGGGCGAATTCACGTTCTTTCGCGCAGCGGCCTCGAGGAATTGTCTTGCGGATGCTATGCGGCGGGGGTCAAGGCTTACCAGGGTCTCTTGCCAACGGGCTCGATCGACTGATCACCCCGGGCGGACGGCAAGACGGGGCTCGGGTTTGCGGGTGTCGGAAAGCGCAGGTCAACGCGGGTCGGACAAAGACGTTCCGTTGCCGGCGGCTGCAGCCCTGGTTCTGAACATCGCCCGATCCGCCTGCTGGACAAGTGCTTGCAGTTCTTTCCCGTCATCCGGATACACGCTGACCCCGATGCTGAGCGACAAATCGATGGAGTGGCCGGCGATGAGCTCGGGGCCGGCAATGGCGGACTGCAGCTTCTTCGCCACCAGCATCGCATCCTCGACCCGGCGGGTTTCCCCGAGCAACACCACGAACTCGTCGCCCCCGTAGCGGGAAAGCGTGTCGGCATCACGCAGACATCCGGCGAGGCGCTGCGCCACCGTCACCAGCACTTCGTCTCCGGCATCGTGGCCCAGCGTGTCGTTGATCGATTTGAAGCGGTCGATGTCAATGAACAACACACCCACCTTGTAATTGTGTCGTTTTGCCATCCGCCGCGCCAGATCGAACTGCTCGTCCAGGGAAAACCGGTTGGCTTGTCCGGTCAGGGGATCCTGGCGGGCCAGGTAAAGCATTCTGTCGACCATGGCATGGGAGAAACGCACATCGCGGAAAATGATGACCGCGCCGACCATTTGTCCCTGCCGGTCGTGAATCGGTGCCGCGCT
>JAABSN010000221.1 GCA_011390385.1 Thioalkalivibrio nitratireducens
GCAGCCGCCTCCTGGCGGCGGCTCGCGAGCCACTCCGGAATGGCGCCGGGCAAGCCATCCTGCAGATGCCGTACCTGGTCGGCGTAATGTTGGCTCAGGGCGTTCGCGCTCATGCCGCCTCCTCGATGATCCCCTGGTAGCCATTGCGCTCCAGTTCGTGGGCCAGGGTCTTGTCGCCGGACTTGATGATGCGCCCAGCGGACAGGACATGGACGAAATCGGGCTCGATATGGCTGAGCAGCCGCTGGTAGTGGGTCACCAGAACGATGGCGCGATCCGGGGACCGCAGCCGGTTGACGCCCTCGGAGACTACCTTGAGCGCGTCGATGTCCAGGCCCGAATCAGTCTCGTCGAGCAGGGCGAGCTTCGGTTCCAGAACCAGCATCTGGAGGATCTCGTTGCGCTTTTTCTCGCCCCCGGAGAAGCCGACGTTTACCGCGCGGTGCAGGAAGCTCTCGTCCATCTGCATGGTTTTCAGTTTTTCGCGGACCAGTTTCAGGAACTGGAACGTGTCCGCTTCGGGCTCGCCGCGATGCTTGCGCTGGGCGTTGTAGGCTTCCTTCAGGAGATAGATGTTCTTGACCCCGGGAATCTCCACCGGGTACTGGAAACCCAGCAGAATTCCCTCGCGGGCGCGCTCCTCGGGCTCCAGTTCGAACAGATCCTTGCCCATGAATTCGACGCTGCCACCGGTCACCTCGTAGCCGTCACGTCCGCCGAGCACCTGGCACAAGGTGCTCTTGCCCGAGCCATTCGGACCCATGATCGCGTGCACCTCGCCCGCCTTCACTTCGAGGTCGATACCCTTCAGGATTTCGGCCGCCTCGACCCGGGCCTGCAGGTTGTTGATCTTCAGCATTGCGTATTCTCCTGGAAAAATTGTGCGGGCCATGCGGCCACAGTGTTGAATTCTCGTGTGCGGTCGCGGGCGCATCGGATCGACGGACGACGCCCTTCGGCCTTTTCCACCCCGCGGGTGAATACCGCGTGTGTCATCGCGTCACGCCGTCGCTGCATGTTCGAGGGCAAGTTCACGGACACGAAACATGAGTGCCTCCATGCCTGCCCGTCGAGTCGGGCTCAGCGCGGACTCCAGACCCAGCGGTCCGAACAGTTCCTCGGGATCGGTGGCGAGCACCTCCTCCGGTGTCTTGTCGCGAAACGGCAACAGCATCAGCGCCATCAGGCCGCGCACGAGAGAAGTCTCGGCATCCGCCTCGAAGACCAGCTTCGGCGGATCCTCGTCATTCAGGTGCGCGATCAGCCAGGCCTGGGTGTTGCAGTCCTTGATCCGGTTTTCTTCCGTCAACTGATCGTCCGGCAGGTTGGGCATGTTCCGACCCAGATCCTCGATCATCTTGTACCGATCTTCCCAATCCGGAAGCATCTGGAAGGCTTCCATCAGTTCCTGCACGTTCATCGCATCCTCCTCTGGTCGCTTGGCGCCGCGCGCTCAGCCGACCGCCCCTTCCAGCGACACCGCAAGCAGGGCCTGGGCCTCAACCGCGAATTCCATCGGCAGTTCGCCGAAGACCTCCTTGCAGAAGCCGTTGACGATCATGTTGACCGCGTCCTCTTCCGAAATGCCCCGCTGCTTCAGATAGAAGATCTGATCGTCGCCGATCTTCGAGGTGGTCGCCTCGTGCTCGACCTGAGCACTCGGATTCTTCACCTCGATATAGGGATAGGTATGTGCGCCACAGCGATCGCCGAGCAGCAGCGAGTCACACTGGGTGTAATTTCGGGCGCCATCGGCGCCAGCGAGGATCTTCACCAGGCCGCGATAGGCATTGTTCGCACGGCCTGCGGAAATCCCCTTGGAGATGATCGTGCTGCGGGTATTCTTGCCGACGTGGATCATCTTCGTGCCGCTGTCGATCTGCTGCATGTTGTTGCCGACCGCGACCGAGTAGAACTCGCCCACCGAGTTGTCGCCCAACAGCAGGCAGCTTGGATATTTCCAGGTAATCGCCGAACCGGCCTCGACCTGGGTCCAGGAGATCTTGCTGTTGCGGCCGCGGCACGCGCCGCGCTTGGTCACGAAATTGTAGATCCCACCCTTGCCTTCCTCGTCACCGGGATACCAGTTCTGCACCGTCGAGTACTTGATCTCGGCGTCATCCAGTGCGATCAGCTCCACCACCGCCGCGTGCAGCTGATTGCGGTCGCGTTGCGGCGCGGTGCAGCCTTCCAGGTAGCTCACGTGGGAGCCTTCCTCGGCGATGATGAGCGTGCGTTCGAACTGCCCGGTGTCCATCGCATTGATGCGGAAGTAGGTCGACAGCTCCATCGGGCAGCGAACACCCTTCGGGATGTACACGAAGGAGCCGTCCGAGAACACCGCGGCATTCAGGGCCGCGAAGAAGTTGTCGCCTGCGGGGACCACGGTCCCCAGATACTTCTGCACCAGCTCCGGGTGGTTGTGCACGGCCTCGGAGAAGGAGCAGAAGATCACGCCGGCTTCGCCGAGCTTCTCCTTGAACGTCGTCGTTACTGACACGCTGTCGAACACGGCATCCACCGCGACACCGGCCAGCCGCGCGCGTTCGTGCAGCGGGATGCCCAGCTTTTCGTAGGTCTCCAGCAGCTTCGGATCGACCTCGTCCAGGCTTTTCGGGGCATCGTCGTCGGACTTCGGGGCCGCATAGTAGGAGACGGCCTGATAGTCGATCTTCGGATAGTGAACGTGCGCCCAGCTCGGCTCGGTCATCGTCAACCAATGGCGATAGGCCTCCAGCCGCCAGTTGAGCATGAATTCAGGCTCGCGCTTTTTCGCGGAAATCGCGCGGATCACGTCCTCGTTCAGCCCCGGCGGCAGGATTTCCTGATCAATATCGGTACTGAATCCATACTTGTACTCGCGCTTGACGAGTTGCTCGACGTCTTGAGAATGCGTGGACATGGTTCTGGCCTCGGTTTGCTGTTTGAATCGTTCAGAGAGCCGGCACCCGCACTCCGCCCCAGGTGACCGGGACCGGCATGGTGCCGGCCGTAAGATCATTCAGGGTCACCACGGAGAGGGCCTGGCGAAAGGCTGCGTTGATATGAACCCAGTGCGGTCGGGTGTTGCACTTGCTGTGGATCTGGCAATCCAGTTCCTCGCTCATGCACTCAGTCAGGGCGATCGGTCCTTCCACGGCTTCGATGATCACCGCGAGATTGGTTTCGGAGGGACGGCGCGCCAGCCGGTAACCACCGTTGCGACCCTGCATCGAGAGGAGAACCCCATCATCCTTCAGCATTTTCAACAACTTGACGACCGTTGGCAGCGCGATCTGGGTACTCGCCGCCAACTGGCGTGCCGTCGTACCCTGCCCGCCCTGCGCCTTTGCTATCTCGCAAAGCAGGACGATCGCGTAGTCACTGAGCTTGCTGATGCGCAACATGGTTGCTGGTTGGCTCCATTAAACAGTACTGAATTGGTCCCATTTTACCTGAAAAAGCAGGGGCAATCATGCCCCTCGGATCAATTCTCCTGAATCGATGGTGCGAAGTCTGGCGAAACTGACACCCGTATTCAACAAAACATCCCACGATGCGCGGAAAAGCCGCTTCCTGGCAAGCCATGCCTGCGGCGGGGCACTCCCGGTTCGACGGCATTCCAGATTCAATGGTTCGAACAGGGGCCGCGGGAAGCAATCGGGGCTTCTACATGGGCTGGCCTTCGCCAAAGACCGGAGTGAATGCGTCCCAATCGATCTCCAGCCCTGGTACGGCCCCGACGGACTGTCGCCCTGACAATTCACGGATCTCCGGCTTGCCGAACGCGCCCTCAACGAGTCGATAGGCGGTCACGACCCGATCCACCGGGTGGACCAGCCAGTATTCCTGAACACCGGCGCGTTCGTAGACGTCGCGCTTCAGAATCAGATCGTGGCCCGCCGTGGCCGGCGAAAGCACCTCGACCACCCAATGCGGCGCACCACGGCAGCCCCGCTCGTCGAGTCGGGAGGGGTCGCAGACCACTGAAAGGTCAGGTTGCACCACGGTCTCGATCTGATCGTCCGCCTCGCCACCGCGGGGCAGCCGGACGTCAAAGGGAGCGATAAAGGGGCGGCACGGCCCGGTTCGCAGCACATTGGCCACCTGCCGAAACAACTCTCCGAGAACATCCTGATGCCGCAACGACGGGGCCGGTGCCAACGCATACGCGATCCCATCGATCAATTCGTAGCGGAGATCCTCAGGCCACTGCCGATAGTCGCCGTAGGTGTGCCTTTGGTCGTCCCGTCTAACCAGACCCATCCGTATTGCCCCTTTCACGAAACCAAGGCCCTCCGGCAGTATAGGTTCCCATGGAGGGGCTAACCAGTACTCCGCACGCGGGCATGACGAAACTCTTCGTGTACGGCACCCTGCTGCGCGGCCTGAGCCGCGCCCAGATGCTGCGCGGCTCGCCGTTTCTCGGCCCGGCGCTGATCTCGGGCCAGTTGTTCGATCTTGGACGCTACCCCGGGCTGCGTGCCGGGAACACGCCCGTGGTGGGAGAAATCTATTGGGTGGATGCATCCACCCTGCATCGCATCGACCGCGTCGAGGATTTCGCCGCACGCGATCCAGGGCGATCGCTCTATCGCCGGGAATCGGAATCCGCTCGCTACTTCTCCGGCGCTCAGGAAACCGTCAACGTCTACTTCTACAACCGGGAACCCGAACGCGCAGTGCCTATCCCGCACGGGGATTACCGCCGGTATCTGCTCGAACGACGACCCGGCCCCCAGCCCACAATCGCCTATGGATCGAACCTCAGTCTGGCGCGCATCGAATCCCGCATCGGCCCCGTTGGCCGGCGGCGGCCCGGGCTGATCGAAGGCTTCCGACTGAACCTGGAAAAGAGGGCGGCAACCGGACACGGCGTGGTCGCGAACATTCGCTACACGGGCGCAGACGATTGTCCTGGGGCGCTGCACCACCTAAGCCCGGAGCAGTTGCGGGCGATGGATCGCTTCGAGGGCACCCCGAGCGAATACCTGCGTATCGTGCTCCCGTTCCGCCCAGACGGGAATTCGGGAAACAGACTCGCGCATGCCTGGATCGCCCACCCGGACCGGGTCACCGCCGGCCTCCCCGTCAGCGACGAATACCTGTCCCATCTACGATCCGGATACACCGAGTTCGGCTGGCCCGAGACACCGATCGCTCGCGCCCTCGAAGCGCTGCGGTTCGGCACACCCTGACACCGGAGGTTCTTACTCAAATACTGAACGCGGCAATCCGGATTGCCGGATTATCGACATTCGTGTGCCAGTCCTAAGGAAGCTCTGATTCATTCGTCATCGCGAGGAGCGGAGCCTTTAGCCGCGAGCGCAGCCTTCAGCCGCGAGCGCAGCGTGGCGGGTGGCGGGTGGCGGGACGCGGCGATCCATAAGGCATTGATTTCGTATGCGCCGTTTATTG
>JAABSN010000222.1 GCA_011390385.1 Thioalkalivibrio nitratireducens
GGAGGCTGTCCGGATGCAGTCGTCGTAACTGGTGCAGCACGCCGAACGTGACGTAGCCATTGGTCAGTGCCGGCAGCGGGCCGATGTCCACCGGTGGTTCCGTCAGCGGATCAAAACAGGCGTAGGCCTCCGGCAGGTAGAGCGGCTGCTCCAAGCCAGCCGGTGCCTCTTCGGGCGGCAGGAGCCGTCGTGTCGCGACGATGTAATCCATCGCCTCCAGACCGGTGCTGACCCGGTCGCCGAACCATGTGATCTGGATCGGCGATGGGCGGCGCGCGAATATGGGCAGCCGGTGGCCGCGTGTGTGCCCCGCGAGATCGACGAGGATGTCGATCCCGTCGTCGCGGATCTGCCGTTCCGCATCGGCGTCGGACAACCCGTCCAGGGAGCGCCATTGCCAGCCGAAGGACCGCAGGATCCGGTTCACCGAATCTTCGCGTGGCCTTGTTTCGTAGCAGAAAACCTGCACCGATCTCGAGTCATGGTGAGCCAGCAATGGCGCGATCCAGTGCGCGACCGCGTGCGCGCCAAAGTCACCGGAGACATAGCCCACGCGAATCACTCGGTCGGGATCGGGATCAGGAACGGGTGTCGGGACCTGTGACGGGCATAGGCGCTGGAAGGAACGAACGGCTGCCAGGATCTCTGCCCGATCCAGGCGCAGATGATGCAGTGTGAAAATGATATTGGTCAGGCTGTTGCCGTCGCGCAGTCCCAGGCCCAGGGCTGCGCGCACGGTCTCCAGGCACTCACTGAAAGACAGTGTATGCAGCAGCGAAAGGGCAAGATTGCTGTGAATGTCGCCTGAACCCGTGTAGTACTGCAGGGCGCGCCGATAGTGATCGATCGAATCGGGGAAGCGCCCGTCTTCCTGGCATACGCCGCCCATGCCGACGATGGCTTCCAACGCACCCGGTTCCCGCTGCAGCACAGCCTGATAACATTCTGCCGCCGCATTGGTATCGCCGAGGGCAAGCTGGGTGTTTCCGAGGTTGATGCGCGCGCCGATGGCATCCGCATCGAGAGCCAGTGCGTGCATGAAACAAGCCTTGGCTTCAAGCGGCTGGCCCAATCGGAGACGTGCCCTGCCCAGTGTATTCCAGAAGGCTGCACACGCCGGCTCCAAACGGACAGCTTTCTCGAGGCCCGGCAGCGCCGCTCCCGGTTCGCCACCGTCAAGCAGCAGCAAAGCCAGGTTATGGGAGGCCCTTGCGTTGTCCGGGGCGAGGGAGAGTGCCTGGCGGTACAGGGACTCGGCCTGGGCGAGCTCTCCTTGCCGGTGCAGAGTCACGCCGCGTTCGAGGTATTCGGCGACGCTGTCGACCGTCATGCCGGAGCCTGTACCTGGCGGGTACACCAATCCCGCCATGCTCGCCGCCACGCATGTTCAAGGTTTCGGGTAAAGGCCTGTGCGTTTCCCGCGGGCGACGCCAGAAGGCGCTCGCGCAGGGTGCCGCGCAGCTTGCGGAGTGATTCGTGGTCGGCAGCAAAGCGCAGTGCCTTGTTCACGAAGTCGTTCGCGTCTTCGGCGATCCAGTCGTGAAGGCCCACGGTGCCGAGAATGCTTTCGCCGAAATGTTCGATCATCCCTTCGGTGCCACGCAGGCTCAGGACCGGAACGCCCATCCAGAGTGCCTGGAGTGTCGTGGTGCCACCCCGATAGGGGAAGGTATCGAAGGCGATGTCGATACCCCCGTAGGCGGCGTAATATTCGCGACGGGACGATTCCGGTTCCAGAATCAAACGGTCGGGGCTCACGCCCGCAGCTTCGAACGCATCGCGCACCAGTGCCCGGGTGGAGGTCTGGGCCAGCATCCGGTTCTTGAGGTGCAGGCGGCTCTCCGGAAGACGCTTGAGAACCCTGGCCCACAGATCGACCAAATCCGGGTTGAGTTTGTCCAGGCTGTTGAAGCAGCCGAAGGTGACGTGACCGTTGGCCAGCATCGGCAATGGTTGCACCGGGAGTGACTCCATCATGGGGTCGAGACAGAGGTGCCCCTGGGGTAATCGCAGGGGCCGTTCGGTATAGAGATATTCCTCATCGGTCGGGATCAGAACGGAATCGGCAACGATCCAGTCGACGGTGGGCAGTCCGGTGGTATTGAAATATCCCAGCCAGGTGATCTGCACGGGGGCTGGCTTGCGCGCCAGGGTGGCCAGACGGTGATTCTGGGAGTGACCGCTGAGGTCCACCAGCACGTCGATCTCGAGTTTCCGGATCAGCGAGGCCAGTTGCTCGTCGGAAAGCCTCCAGGCGTCGTGCCAGTGGTCAACAAGACCGCGTGCCTCCTCGGTCATTTCGTCGACCGCAACGCAGGTCATGAAGCCATGGATCTCGAACGCGTTGCGGTCGTGATGCAGCAGCAATGGCCGAATGAAGTGCATGACCGAGTGTTCACGGAAATCACCCGAGAGGTATCCCAGTCGCAGTTTGCGTTCAGGATCGATGTTGTTCGGGTGTGACACGCAGGGAGAAACCTGCCCCAGCAGTCGTTGCCCGTAGTTCCGGTGGACGTCCGCGATCGACGCGGCGTCCAGGGCAGGCAGATAGTGAAGCGCGAACACGATGGCGGAGAGCAGGTCGGTCTGTTCCGGGCCGGATGCCATGCACTGCTGAAAAGCGGTCCATGCGTGCTTGTGGCGCCACAGGCGAAGCTCCGCCATTCCCTTGCGAAACCAGTGTACGGGGTCCTCCGGAGCGGTCTCGATGGCGCGCGAAAGCAGCGCGACGGCTTCGGCTGCCTCTCCGTTTTCGGCCAGGCAAAAACCCAGGCTGCTCAGGGCTCTGACCAGCCCCGGATCCCGGCGCAACGACTCGCGGTACGCAATCGCTGCCTCGGCATGGCGGTTCAGCCCGAGCCACGCGTCCCCGAGGTTGCAGTGCACCAGCGCGTCGTCGGGCAGGCACTCCGCTGCCCGTTGGTAATGTTCGATCGCTCGGCCATGATCCTTGGCGTGAACCCAGACGGCTCCGAGGCCGTTATGCGCCTCCCCGGCGGTCGGGTCCAGTCTGAGGGCCCATTCGAAACGCGGCCGGGCCTGCAGCGTTTCTCCAGAGTGCAGCAGCGCGTTGCCCAGAGCGATCAGGGTGTCGACATTGTCCGGCTCGAGTGCGAGCAGGCGGCGGCAGGCAAGGGTAACCGCGGCGTGGTCTTCTCCAGCCCGACAAACCGCGACCAGGTTGCGGAGGTAGCCGATATGGTCCGGTTCCGCTTCAAGCGAACCTTCGACAAGGGTGCGCGCACGGTCGATCTGGCCCCGGCGAAGGGCAATCAGACCGAGGTTGTGCATGGCACGGGAATGTCGGGGGCTGGCCTTCAGTACGGATTCCAGAGCCGGCTCGGCCTCCGTATCGCGACCCTCGCGCAGCAGAGCGACCGCAGCCTCGACCGTGGTTTCGATGGCGGCGGTGTCTTCAGGAAGGGCCATCGATGCAGCCGTAGGACTTTTCCTCGATCAGCGAACTGCCGAGCACGTCGTTCAGATGCCGTTTGAGGCGAAAGCGTTCATCATTCAGGCGGTAAACCGATCGCGCCAGTTCGATGAAGTGAGCGTCGAAACGTTGCGCTGCCTCGCAGACCCGGAGGGCGTCTTCCACCTCCCAGAGCTGATCATTGACCGCTTTCAGTTGCGCCATGATGACCGGGGCCTCCTTGCCCAGTCCGCCAGCGGCCTCGACGACCCCGGTCAGCAGGTCGTGCTCGCGCCGAATGTTGGCGCGCTTGACCGGGTCCACAATCCGTTCGGATTTGATCTCCAGAATGGTGAGCTTGTCGAGAACCTCGCCCCATGCCACCGGGACCCGGAGCAGTTCACCATGCATCGTATGGCCCCGCAATCCTTTCCGTAATCGACTTCATCGCATGGGTGCCGAGCTCGTGACGGGCCAGATGACTGGACAGTCGCCGGACAGCACTTGCTCCAGTCGCTGAAACAGCGCGGTGGCTACGGAGTTCCAGTCGTCGGGCGTGGCCTGACGGAACAGGCGCAGCGTCGGATACCAGGGGCTGTCTTCGCGGTCGATCAGCCAGCGCCAGTCGCTGTTGAAGGGCAGCAGGGTCCAGACCGGCCGCCCAAGGGCTCCGGCGAGGTGGGCGGCGGAAGTATCGATGCTGACGACCAGGTCCAGATTCTCGATCACGGCTGCGGTATCGGCAAACGCATCGGGACCTTCGTCGAAATCCGCGCCCAGTTCCTCGATTCGGTCGGAGGAGCGCAACGCGTCGAGTTGGTCCAGACCATGGTGTTTCTGGAGACTGATCAAACGCACCCCGGGCAGGTCTCCCAGTCGCGCCAGCATGGCCAGGGGAATCCAGCGTCGGACATTGCCATGCATGGGATTGGTCTGCCAGTTGATGCCGACGCGGAAGCCTTCGGTGCCCAGGCGCTCGCGCCAGTGTGCAACCCGCTCCGGATCAGGTTGCAGATACGGCACCCTGGCCGGAATCGAATTTGCGTCGGTGCCGTACCAACCCGGCAGGCTGAGCAGGGCAATGCTGTGGTCCGCTTGCGGCAGCGGGTCGCGGTAACCGAACACGCGCAGGTTCGGGGCAAGGCCGAATGCCATCCAGGCCAGACCGTCCTGAATGCTCAGCAGCACTTCGCGGGAGTCGGCCGCGATGCGCGGGATATAGCGCAGGAAATGGATGGTGTCGCCCAAGCCCTGTTCGCAGCGAACCATGACCACCGACTCGGAAAGATCCGGCCGCGGGGCGCTCGGATCCTCGGGTACCTTCAGCGCCCCCGTTCCCCGGGGCACGCTGTCCCGAACGTCGTAATCCGCCCAGCCTTTCCCGAATCGCCCCAGGCGCAGCAGGGTCAGTGCGAGATTCATTCTTGCCGCCGGCGATTCCGGTTCCGCCTCGGCCACGCGTTCCAGGGCGGCCAGCGCCTCGCCCTCGGGTGACGCAACCTCCTGCATTGCGAAGGCCCGGTTGACCAGCAGCGAGTTTGCTCCGGGCTGCAGGGCAAGGCCCTTGTCGAACCATTCCAGGGCTTCCCGGTAGCGTCCCAGACCCATCGCAACGATTCCCATGGTTTCGAGGGTCGCTACTGATTCGGGTTCGATCGCCATCAACTGTGCCGCTGCGGCATCGGCCTCGGGGTCATGCAGCCCTGACAGCGAGCGCGCGAGCACGCCCCAGGCCGGTGCGGAATCCGGCTGTTCCTCGGTCCATAGGCGTGCGGCCGATATGGCCTCGGAGAACCGGCGGGCACCGTGGTGGGCGTTGATCAGCGCCATGCGCAAGCCGATGTCGCCGGGAGCCCTTTCCAGTTCGGGCTCGACCAGTTCGCACACCTCGTCGAACCGTTTCTGTTCGAGCAGGACCTGCGCGAGATTACCGAGGATCTGCAGATTGAAGGGCTGCTTGTGGAGTGCCT
>JAABSN010000223.1 GCA_011390385.1 Thioalkalivibrio nitratireducens
CATTTGGACTACCTGGCGGATAACGGCTTCACTGTCATGCCGCTGAAAGAGCTGCTGTCCGGGGGGTTGTCGGGCGAGCCCTTGCCCGGGAATGCCGTCGCCATCACCTTCGACGACGCCTATCTTTCGGTTTATACCGAGGCAGCGTCGATGCTTGCCAGGCGCGGTTGGCCCTTCACCGTGTTTCTGGCCAGCCAGCCTCTCGACGACGAAGTGCAGGGCTACATGTCGTGGCGGCAAGCGGAGGAACTGCTGGAGATGGGGGGCGATATCGGCGGCCACTCCCATAGCCATGACTATCTGGTGCGAAGGCAGGACGGTGAAAACGACGGACAGTGGCGCCGCCGGGTGGAAACGGAAATCGACCACAACCTGCAGCGGATCGCAGCGGAGCTAAAGGTGGAGGTTACCGCTTTTGCCTACCCTTTCGGAGAGTACAACCAGGCGATCAAAAGCATGGTGGAAAGACGCGGGCTTTACGGCGTGGCCCAGCAATCGGGGGCGGTCGGCCGCCACACGGACCCGCAACAGATTCCGCGCTTTCCCATGGCTACCAGTCATGATGATGTTGATCGCCTCAAGCTGGCGATCAACAGTCAGCCTCTGCCGGTCGTGAAGGAACACCGAGACGACGGGTCGCTAACGCTGGTACTGGCGGATTCCGGTATCCCCTCGATCAGCTGCTTCTCCGCCGGCGGTGAAAGAACTGCGGTGACGACGATAGACGCGACTCACTACCAGGTCGAGTTGCCACCAACCCAGGCCGGGCGCAACCGGGTCAACTGCACAGCGCCCACCGGGGCCAATGCGGGAGAGTTCTACTGGTACTCCTACCTGTGGCTGGGTGATTGAGGTCAGAGACCAGGCTTGCCCGCGCCAGACTCCGGCATCTGCAACAGCTCCAGGTAAAGCGGAAACTCCGGATTCTCCAGATAGGCAAACACGGTGTCCGCGTTCCAGCGCTTGTACCAGTAGGGGGTATAGCCGACGGTCGCGAGCTTTTCAATCCAGGCATCTGTGTCCGTTACCCGGTAGCGCAAATGGTGCAAACCCTCCCGGCCCGATTGGATGAACTCGCTGTGCGGACTGGCGCCGTCCAGCCACTCGATCAGCTCGATCTCGAGGTCGCCACTGCTGCCGAACGCGATCCTCAGCCTGACATCTTCGTTGCGGCCGCGAAAGTCGGCAGCCTGTACCGAGCCATCCATAAAGGTAAACGGGCCAAACACCGGGCCAAACTGGCGCACCCACGCGTCCAGGTCTTTTACCACGAAGCCGATCTGGTCGATGGGCGGCAGGTCCAGGGTCTCAAGAGCGGGATCCTGCGTCATTATTCTCTCCTTTGCCATGGGTTCTTGCTGCAATCTGTGCTGATTATGCGGGATTTTCACATAGCCCGCGAACCCCTACACTGGCCGGGGAATCATATCCACCCATGAATCCGACCTGACCACTAGCGTTGCGAGGCGCCCATGTCTACCGACAACAAGCTCACCCACTGCCCTGTCGCACACCTGATGCAACTCGACAATTTCCGCGACGGCGCCCCCTACCCACTGTTCAATCAATGTCGGCAGGGGCCTGCTGTCTGCTGGGAGGAAGAATCCGTCTCTGCCCGCGGCGGGCACTGGAACGTTTTCCGTCGCCGGGAAATCGACCTGGTGATGAAGCGTCCTGAACTGTTCAGCAACACCGGCGGCCCCTCTCTGGAGGACACCCCCCCGGAACTTCTCGTACCGGAAATGCAGTCCCTGAACCTGATGGACCCGCCCCGGCACCGCCACAACCGCGCCCTGGTGGATTACGCCTTCAAGCCGTCGGCAATTCGCCGGCGAGAGGACAACTTGCGCGCTATCGCCCGGGAGCTGATCGAGGCGGTACAGGACCGGGGGCAATGCGACTTCGTCGCCAGCATCGCCGCCACGCTGCCCTTGCGGGTGATCTGCGACATACTCGGCGTGCCGGAAACCGACCGCCAACATGTCTACGACATCGTCAACACCTCGGTGCTGGCACAGGACCCGGAGTTCGCCGGCAGCCGGGAAGATGGCTTTATCGCTCACGCCCAGATCATAGAGTACGGCACGCGTCTGGCAGCAGCACACCGGGAGACCCCGCTGGACTCGCTGACTACTGAAATCCTCGATGCCGAAGCCGAAGGCCAGCGCCTGAGCGACCACGAATATGGTCTGCTGTTCCACAATCTGATCGTCGGCGGTATCGAGACCACGCGCAACGCCATGGCCTTCGGCCTGTACGAACTGATCCGCCACCCGCAACAACTGGCGCTGTTGCAGCGGGAACCGGACCGCATCGCCGACGCCGTCGAGGAAATCCTTCGCTACCACGCCCCCGTCGTCTACTTCCGACGAACCGCTTTGCAGGACACAGAGCTGGGCGGAGAGCATGTCCGCAGCGGCGACACGGTGATCTGCTGGCTGGCTTCCGCCAACCGCGACGAGGCCAGCTTCGCCGAGCCGGAGCAGTTCGACATTACCCGCAACCGGCGCGAACCGGTGCGCCGGCACTACCGTACCTTCGGCGTCGGCCCACACTTCTGTCTCGGAGTGCACCTGGCACGACTGGAGCTGCAGATCGCCTTCGAGGAACTGCTAACCAGCCTGACCGACTTCGAACTGGCGGAGCCGCCGATACATGCCGTGTCGATGTTCAACGATGGATTCAAACGCATGCCGATCCGCTTTCGCCGCAGGCGGAGTTAAAGTGTTTGCGACCTGAAATCGAGCAACTCCTTGGCACGCTGTTTCTGTTCTTCATCCGCGCAATGCACAATGACAGTCCAGCGGACGGTTTGCGCCGCTTTGCGCGTTGAGGCAATCAGCGGGTCATGATCGGGCCGCAACGTGATTGCACCGGCCAGCATCAGCCCGACCAGGGTCGGGAAAAAACCCAGGACGATAAACACCATCACCGGGCTGGAGCGCGTCAACGGCGGACCGAATGTGACCAGCAGCCAGGCAGTTGCGAGGCCCAGCACCAGAAATGCCAGACCCAGGACGAGATGCGAAGTGAAAGCGGTACGCGCTATTCCCCGACTTTCTGGCTCCACCTTGGAACCCAGCTGCTGGTCGCCGGGCACCACCAGCTCCACCCGGGATTGAGCCAGGCCCGAATCTGCCGCGAGCTGTGCAACCACGTCCTCGGCCAATTCCCGGGTCGCAAACTCAGCGCTAACCTTGTGGGTATACTGCTCTCCCTGAGCATCAAGTAAGGCCATGGCGTCTGCCTCACTGTGCCCGAGTATTGTTGTCCATGCGAAGAATCACACCACAACCTATCCGGCTGCCGGCATTACCAGCGGGCTGGCTCTCCAGATCGTCCTTGTCACTATGGACCACGACGGCCTTCTGCAGTATCGAAGCAGGCCCGGAAAAGGACAATCCCCGGAAGGTCAACTCGGCGAATACCCGGCCGTTGTCATCCGCTACGATGTTGCCCATGTCTCCCGCGTGGTGCTCAGCAGCATCCGGGGAGCCGTGAAGGGTATCGTTCGGGTTGAAGTGCCCCCCCGCCGAGGATGCGTCATCTGCCGAGCAATCACCCACCTCGTGGACATGAAAACCGTGAAGGCCTGGCTCCAGCCCTGCGAGTTCGACAGCAACATGCATTTCCCGGCCGTCCTCTGCTGCCGAGAACGTGACGGTACCCTCCACATCGCCAAGTTTCGTTGGCCGAACTTGCGCTATCGCCGTTTTGACCATCGAGGACTCGGCATCATTCGCTTCCTCATCCGCTGTCTGGTCGCTGCTTTGTTCCTGATAGTCGGGCTCCAGTTCCGTGGTGGTGACGCGATCGGTGTAGTTGGGCCTGGCATCTCTCTCCGCGTCTTCAGCCACGGAAGACTCGGGGGCTGGTGCCGTGATCTCCCCTGCGTCCCGGTCGGAATCGCAGCCCATGACAGCCATCAGGACGGCGAGCGTTGCTACGCGAGGCAGCAGATAGCTTGTTGTTACGGTTCGACGAGTCTTCATAAGAACCTCAGAGTTGTATGGCCACCACGATTGATGGTTTTAGCTGGACCCGCAGATCCACTGGTGTGGGCCTGGCGGGGTATGGGATGGTGACGGAATGCGGCAGCATGCTGACCATGCTGCCGCAAACGGGGGAAAGCGACTGGCTTCCCTGCGACCGCGACGTTCCCGGCTACAGGTTGTCGGTAGCTCTCTCCATCCTGTCACCCATTTTTTCAGCGCCGTGCCTGGTCTTGTGCCAGGCAGAAGCGCTCGCTTCCTTGGTGCTTTCCCAAGCGCTCTCGGTATTCCGCTTGGTCTTTTCCCAAGCTTGCTTCAGATCTTTCCGGGTTTCAACCCACCAGTCCTCGTCGTACTGCGGGAATTTTTTCAGCGCTTCCTGGTCGACTTCCATGTGAACTTCATACTCGACATCGTCGAACTCGCCGTCGTCACTTTCGGTGCGAACGGTGAACGTACCGCGTTCCGCCACAACTTCACGTCCGCCCAGACCGAGAATCGTTCCGGTTTCGATAACCAGGGCATGGACCGACATGTCGTCCCCCAGCAGAATGTCTTCGACGTCGCCGACGTCCTCGCCAGTGGAGTCATAGACGTCAGCGTCCATTAACTCGTCCGCTGTGTACAGGCCTTGCGCGGCGATGGCAGAGAAACTCAAAGTCAGGCTTCCCGCCAGCAGGGGAACGCCGAGTTTCTTGATAAATCGTGTTTTCATTGTGAACTCCTTCACTGTGGCAATTAGTGTACGTTGTCGTTGCGATGGTTCCGAGCGGCAGCAATTGTTGCTCTGTGCGGCTTGAACTTGATGACAGTCTGTACGTTAAATCAGTGGAGTTCTGTGCGAGAGCGAACAATCAGCGGTTAGTGGCTTGCCAGCAGTTGCGCCAGGGCGATACCAAGATAGGCCACACCGGCGACCGACACCGCCAGGAGCAGGATCGTAACGATCCCGGTCACGGCAAGCACCCACCGACTCTGCTGCTGGACTGAGCGGTTGTCATGTTCAAAGCGCTGCAACAACTGGACATTGCGTTGATTGGCCTTGAATGCGAAATCAAATAGATCGCCAATAACGGGAACGGCTCCAATAACCGTTTCAATGGCGACATTGCCAGACATCCGCAACAGGATTGCGCGCGGTACGCCCATGCGCCAGGCGCTGAATATCACTACCGAAGACAGGATAGCGCCAAGGGCATCGCCGATTCCCGGAATCAGCCCAACGATGCCATCCAGCCCGATACTGCGGCCGAAGGGGAGACGTATACTACTGTCCAGCAGCCACGCGTAGCGTGCCAAAAGACGGCTCTTGTCACTCGTGCTGGCACTGTCGTTGGT
>JAABSN010000224.1 GCA_011390385.1 Thioalkalivibrio nitratireducens
CGGGTTACATCCCTGCCGTGTTCGTCGATGGCAACCAGAGCGTTCAGATGGGGACGTGTTTGCCGGACCAACGGTGCGCCCGAGGGTAATATGCGGAAGTTCATGCGATCGAGGTCCGGTGCAAGCACCACGTCGGCATCTGCTGTCATCCCCACGTGCAGGCCGGGCCGAACCCGTACCTGGGCGACGGTGTGAAAGACATCGAGGGAGCGTGGGTCCGGTGGATGTCCGGGAAACTGGCTCAGGTGCATCACTGCGTCGATGAATTCCACTGCATGGCGGATCCCGAGTTCGTCGCCCGGATGTCCGCATTCCAGCGTCACTGCGGGTGCCAGCGATGCGAGGGCCATGGAGGCGACTCCACGGGGTCGGGTGAAGTAGACCACGGTGCGTCCGAACAGCGCGGCGAGGTTCAGGAAGTTGCCCTCAAGGTCATTGACGCAGGCGTAATGCGGGTTTCGTCCCGTGTTGTTGTGCAGGTCGATCGCGGCGAACAGGCCATCTTCGCGCAGGCGCTCGATGATTCGATCGAACATGAACCCTTCTGGTGACCCCGGTTGCTCGGTTCCCGGCCAGATGCGGTTGAAGTCGGGCTGGTCGTCGAGGTGTCGCTGATTCAATGCCGCTGCACGTACGTTGCCGACCACCAGGGTCAACGCGCGTGGCAGCGTGCGCGCGGCGTAGCTCTGCAGCAGTCGTTGCACTGCCTGCAAACCGACCGGTTCGTTGCCATGCAGCAATAACACCACCGCAACCGCGGGCTGCCGCCTGCCTGGCAGGCGGATGATGGCCGGCCGTGGCACATGGCGTTGGAGATCCTCCGGGGTCGCGGTCAGAAAGCCTTCCGGCAGCTCGTCGTATTCATCGAACAGCGAGTCATTCATTGGACATTCCAGGTATGTACCGGGTGCCCGGTCTCCTGCAGCCTGCGGTAGGCGCGGGTCAGGGCTGTCATGTCTCGACCGTGGCGTTCCACCCATTGCTGTTGCCAGATACTGCCCGTCTGTCCGGATTGCACCCGCGCGGCGACGATCCCGAGCAGATGGTCGCGCTCGTTGGCATCGATTCCCAACCGATCGAGTCCATCGGCCGCATGGGGCAGCAACCGATGCTGGATCAGCTGGCGAGACGGCAGCAGGCCCTCGCCGTCCCAGTGCAGGCGGCTCTTGAGCCCGTAGCGGGCCGCGGCGTAGAAGTTGTCGCGGGCGCTACTGAATGGGAGCAGGCCCGCCCCGTTGCCTGGAGTTGCCACGAGGTATTCGATCAGGCCGAGCAGAAAGGCCGTATTGGCCAGCATGTCTTCGAGTGTCGGGCCGGCGGGCAGACTTCGGTGCTCGATTCGCAGATTGAGACTGCCGTCAGGATCGATGCCGACGATCGGACGGTTCCAGCGCCAGATGGTGCCGTTGTGCAGTCGCAGGTGAGGCAGGCCGGGGTCGTTTTCCGGAAGCTGGCTGGGCAGCAGGATCGGGAAGTGTTCCTGATTCTCGATGAACGCCTCGAGGATGCTCTCGCGCAGATAGCCGCTGCCGAAGGTCACTCGCCGTACCGGTCCGCGCGCGGAATCGCCGAAGCCCCCGACTTCGACCGCCTGTTCGAACAGGGGAATCCGCGATTCTTCCCACAACAGTTTGCCAAATACGAAAGGCGTATTCCCGCTGGCCGCAAGTACTGGCCCCGAAGCCGCCAGCGCCGCGTTGTAGACGCGGTGGGCAACTGCAGGCTGGGTCTCGATGTGGATCTGGAACGACGTCGCCGCGGCCTCCAGCATCACGTCGCTGTGCTCGTGGCGCAGATGCTCCTGCCCCTCGATTTCCAGACGCAGCGGCCGCTGGGAACGCCGTTCGAGCACGGCGCTGTTCAGAGCCCGGTAGCGCGTTCGCCGCGACATGTGGTGCAGGCCGAGATGTTCCGGCAACAGCGTCGGCAGTGACCCCGCCATAAGGAGCCCACCACCCACTTTCCGCGCCGCGTCCCGGGCTTTGGCCAGTGTGATCGAAAGCTCCGAGAGAATCCTGCAAAAACAGTCGGGACCGGTTCGGAATACGCTGGAATTGATCTCCACGTTGAACTGGGCAAGCTCCAGCGAGGCCATCGGGTCGTCGAACCGTTCGAGGAAGGCCTCGTTTTCGGCCAGGGGCGCGCAGGCGTCGTCGATCAGCCAGGCTTCGATCTCGAAACCGAGGCGCGGCGGCTGCTGACCCGGTTCCTCACGGCTGTGCAACCAATGTCCGAGACCTTCGGTTTCGCGCGCGAGGTTGGCGGCGAAGCGCTCAAAATCCTCTGGGCTGAAGTGCTCCTCGCTGATGTCTTCGCCCATGGATTCAATCCTCGTCGGTGTCGTCGTGATAAAGGCTTTCGAGCAATTCCGCCCACTGTTGCTCGTGCGCTTCGAGCAGAGCGAGGACCTTTTGCCGGAAGCCCAGGTACAGGCCTTCGAAGTGCATGAAATCGTCGCCCTCCGTGATCAGCTTTGCTGCCCGGTCTGCCTGCAGCAGGCTGTTGCGCAGGTTCAGACTTGCGGCCATGGCACCCTTCACACGCTCGCGTTCGTGGGGGATCCAACGCCGATCGGTGAGCAACGAGCGGAGATTCTCGCCGACTTCCAGGACCCGCTTTCGCAGTCGCGGCAGGGCGCCAATGGTTCCGCTCTTGAGGTCAGACCAGACCACGGCGACGATCAATTCGGTCCAGTCGCCACGCAGCCGGGACACGGTCTCGGGGTCGAACGCGAATGATCTTTCGAGTTGCTCTGGGTCAAAGGGCATGACGTCTCCATGGTATGCGGTAAACCGCTATGCTGGAATAGTGCATTGGCGCCTAGCGTCTAACACGCAACCAGAACAAGCAAGATCGCAACGACGGTCGGGTGAGGAGAAAACGAATGGCAACGTGGCTCGCGCAGCGACGTTTGCGGCAGCAGGTATGCGATATGCGGCCACAGCTTTACCGGACCGCTTACGCCTGGTGCCACGACGGAGCTCTGGCCGACGATCTGGTCCAGGAAGCGATGATAAAGGCTCTGACACGCTTGAAGACCCTGCAGGACGAGGCCGCGCTGAAGGCCTGGGTCTTCCGGATCATGACCAACTGCTATCGGGACTGGGGCCGACGGCAGAAGGATACCGTCGATGTCGACAGTCTCGAGCTGCCCTGCGACGATTGCCCGGAGAGTCAGGCCGAACGCAGTCGCGTGGTACGTGACGTGCGCCACGCCATGGCGCAATTGAGCGATGACCATCGCCAGGTGGTGGCGCTGGTGGATCTCGAGGGGTTCGCCTACTCGGAGGTCTCCGAGGTGCTGGAAGTCCCGATCGGCACCGTGATGAGCCGCCTCAGCCGTGCGCGTGCCCAGTTGCGAAAGCTGCTGCTGGAGCAGGCGTCCGCGGAGTCGCCCACCCTCCGACTGGTCAGAAGCAACAATGAATGATCCCCGTCCCAGCGACGAGATACTCAATGCTTTTGTGGATGGCGAGTTCTCACCCGAAGACCGACTTCTGACACTGAAGTCGATTGCGGCGAATGAGGATCTCAGCCGCGAAGTCTGCGACATGTACCAGTTGAAGGAGCTGGTGAACATGGCCTATCGCCCCGACCTCATTCCGGATCCCGACGCGCGGCCCGTGCGCGGGCGCGGCGGACGCGGTATCGGTTGGACAGCACTCGCCGCGAGCCTGGTGGTTGGCGCCCTGGGGGCAGTAGCGATTCTCGAGGTGACCCGCGAGCAGCGTGCGGACCTCGAGCAAGCCGCCGGTGCTTCGTCTGCGCAGGCGGCGGATGCCGGCGCTCCGGTTGCGGCTGACGGTGTACAGCAGGTCTTGCTGCATGTGACGGACATCGACCCGAGCGAGGCGGAAGCACTGTTCGATGATATCGAGTTCATGTTCGAAACCGCCTGGCTGAACGGGCAGGAACTCGAGGTTCAGGTCGTGGTTCACGGCGCGGCCATGGATCTGGTTCGGGCCGATCGGTCTCGGTTTCCAGACCGCATCCGGGATCTCGTGCATGGTTATGGTGGCTTGCGTGTCACGGCCTGCGGCCAGTCCCGTGCGCGGCACGAGCGGGAAGAGGGGCGCCCCGTGGAACTGCTGCCCTGGGTTGAAGAGGTCGAATCGGGGGTGCGCGAGGCGGCACAGAAGCAATCGGAGGGATGGACATACATCCGGGTATGACGACTGGAAGACGAAGAGGTGAGCCGCAGCGCGTCGCTGTTCGAGCGATCCGGGAAGCGATGGCGAAGGCGACTCCGGGAATTGCGCTGCTTTGCGTCCTGTCGCTGTCAGGTATTGGAGTCGCTGCCGGACAAGACGATACGGTCGCCGTGGTGTATCACCTGAACAGCGGAGACACCGAGCGGCAATTGATCGCCCTGGGCGAGGTGCAGAATCATATCGATGCCGTTGGCGCCGCTAACCTGGACATCCGTTTCGTGATTCACGGACGTGGTCTTGATCTGCTTTCGACTGCTCCTTACAACGCCGACATCAGGGCTGGGATCGACATCCTCAAGCTTCAGGGAGTGCGCTTCGAGGCCTGTGGCAACACCATCAAGGCAAGGCAACTGAATCTGGACCAGCTTTATGGCATCAACGAAATGGACATTGTCCCCAGCGGGGTCGCACAGATCTCGTTGCTCCAGAGCCAGGGTTATACGTATATCAAGCCCTGAGCCACTTTCTCCCCCGACCCTCTAGCGAGGGTGCTCTACGGAGCATTTGACCCGGCCCTGCCGGGTTTTTTTTCAACACGGAAAATCGACCCGTCCCCTTCCCTGAACCACCAAGGACCGGAATGGGTGCAAGAGGGTATCTCTTGATGGCCCGGGCGTGCGCGCCGGGCTGAGTTGGTTGCGAAGGGGGCTGGGAGCGATCGGGCCGTTCGATGACCGCTTGCCCGGGAGCCGCTTCGCCCGGGATGATGGGCACCATGACCAGCGACAAGAACGATCACATCACCACCCCAATCGATGCTTTGCGTGACGCGCTCGGTCGCAGCAAGCGCAAGCGGGTGCGGCGGATTCTGCGCACGATGCACCCCGCCAAGGTCGCCAGCCTGCTGGAGACGCTGACCGCGGACCAACGCATCGCGGTCTGGCAGCAGATCGATGAGCGGGTCGAGCAAAAAGTGCTTTCGCACCTCGCTCCGGCGATGCAGGCCCAACTCACACACGAGGCTGGAGCCGGCGACCAGGGCGAGGCGCCGGATGCCTCGAGCGTCGAGCAGACCGTGGCCGCCGGTGATTCGGAGACCGCCGCGCAGACGCAGCTCAAGCTGGTGCTTGATGCACTCGAGAACGGCAAGCTCAAGCGTATCGGGCGG
>JAABSN010000225.1 GCA_011390385.1 Thioalkalivibrio nitratireducens
CCTCTGTTCGGAACCCGAACGTGATGCGCTGCGTGGACTCCTCGATCTCGGGCTTTCAGACTGTTTCCGGTTGCAGGAACAACCCGAGGACCAGTTCAGTTGGTTTGACTATCGAGCAGCATCCTTTCGCCGCAACCGCGGCCTGCGAATCGACCTGATCCTGGCGAGTGCTCCATTGTTGCAACAGTGCCGCAACACTGGCATCGACCTCGCACCCAGAGCGTGGGAGCGTCCGTCCGATCACGCTCCTGTGGTCGCTGAATTCGCGGGCTCATGAAAGAACGAGCTCGACGACGGGCTTCGCGCAGCGAATCAGCCCCAGAACTCCCGGGCCTTGCACGGTGCAATTCGCTGCGCTCATTGACACCCTACGCCTGCACCCTTCATCGTTCGGGGGGGCGGCACGCCGGAGCCCCAAGGCCATGACCGTCTGCGTGAGAGAACCCTGGGTAGGATGCGGTGCGGCCGCAGCCGAACCGATGCCACGCCGGCTTTGATGTCCAGTCGCCCGGGGCCACGAGCGGTTCATGACCGGGTACAGCCAGTCCTGAACCGCTTCGCGATATGAGAGGCGTGCGCTGCCGCCTGTCAGAGCGTCGATTGCGCCTTGCTGTCCTTACCGGTGTAGTAGTCCATCACCCCCATCAGGACCGCGGAAACCACAAAGGTGAGATGGACAACGACGTACCAAAGGAGCTTGTCGTTTGGAATGCTCTCGATATTCATGAAAGCCTTCAGAAGGTGGATCGAGGAAATGGCCACGATTGCCGCCGCGACCTTCAATTTCAACGAGCCGGCGTCGAGCTTGCCCAGCCATGATTGCCGCTTGTGTTCGGCGACGTTCAATTTTCCGACGAAGGTCTCATAACTCGAATACATCACCATGATGATGAGCCCAGCGATCAGAACGATGTCGATCAACGCGAGGGCCATCAGAATGAGATCAATCTCGCGGATCGTGAAGATAATCGGGACCAAGTGGATCAATTCCTGGTAGAACTTGATGGCAAGCGCGAGAAGCATGAAGCTCAGGCCAATATAAATCGGGGCAAGCAGCCACCGCGCCGCAAGCATGGCTCTCTCGAGTCCACGTTCGATCATGTAATTTCTCCCTGGATTGAGCGAGGGACTATTCTAGAATGTTTACCGATCCGGGACCCAGAACATGAAATACCGAGACCTGCGCGAGTTCATCGGCTTACTGGAGTCTCGCGGAGAGTTGCGGCGCGTTTCGCTCGAGGTCGATCCGAATCTGGAAATGACCGAGCTTTGCGATCGTGTCCTGCGTTCGTCTGGTCCGGCGTTGCTGTTCGAGAACCCGAAGGGCTTTCAGATCCCGGTGCTCGGTAACCTGTTTGGGACCCCCGAACGCGTGGCTCTCGGCATGGGTGCGGAAAGCGTCGAATCGCTGCGCGAGATCGGTAGGCTCCTCGCCTTCTTGAAGCAGCCCGACCCACCCAAAGGGTTGAAGGCCGCGTGGGACTCCCTCCCGATCTTTCGCAAGGTTCTGGACATGGCGCCCAAGCGGGTGCGCTCGGCGCCGGCACAGGAAAGGGTGATCGAAGGGGAGGATGTGGACCTCGCTCAACTGCCGGTGCAGACGTGCTGGCCTGGCGATGCCGGACCGCTGATCACCTGGGGTCTTGTCGTCACGCGGGGACCGAACCAGAGCCGACAGAATCTCGGGATCTACAGACAACAGGTCATTGGGCGCAACCGCGTGATCATGCGCTGGCTTTCGCATCGGGGGGGTGCGCTGGATTTCCGAGACTGGACGGCAGCCCATCCCGGCGAGCCGTTTCCGATCGCGGTCGCGCTCGGGGCCGATCCCGCCACCATCCTCGGCGCAGTGACGCCGGTACCGGACACCCTGTCGGAGTATGCGTTTGCGGGCCTGTTGCGGGGCAGTCGCACTGAGTTGGTGCGTTGCCTGGGATCGGATCTGGAAGTTCCCGCATCGGCCGAGTTCGTTCTGGAAGGGTGGATTCACCCGGGCGATGTGGCCCCGGAAGGGCCGTTTGGCGACCACACAGGTTATTACAACGAGGTCGACAAGTTTCCGGTATTCACGATCGACCGTATTACCCACCGCGAGAATCCGATTTACCATAGTACCTATACCGGCCGCCCCCCTGACGAACCCGCGATTCTCGGCGTGGCTCTGAACGAGGTTTTCGTGCCGATCCTGCAGAAGCAGTTTCCCGAAATCGTCGATTTCTACCTCCCCCCTGAAGGCTGCTCTTATCGCCTGGCGGTGGTGAGTATGAAGAAGCAGTATCCGGGACATGCGAAAAGAGTGATGATGGGTGTCTGGTCGTTCCTGCGGCAGTTCATGTACACCAAATTCGTGATCGTGGTCGACGAAGATGTGAACACCCGGGATTGGAAGGACGTGATCTGGGCCATTACCACCCGCATGGATCCCGCCCGTGACACCGTCCTGATCGAGAACACCCCGATCGATTACCTTGACTTCGCATCACCCGTGTCCGGTCTGGGGTCGAAGATGGGTCTTGATGCCACCAACAAGTGGCCCGGGGAAACGAACCGGGAATGGGGCCGGCCCATCGTCATGGATCGTGCCGTCAAGGATCGAGTGGATGATATGTTGCAACAGTTGCAACTATAGTTATCCGCAGTGATCCACAGACATCAGCGCACCGCCATCTTCACGTTCTTGGCCCAGCATTCGTCAGGTGATCGGGGCTGACTGCCATGGCGTTGGGGGCGGCCACTCCTGATAATGAAAGGCGTAGGGTGCCAATGAGCGCGGCGAATTTCACCGTTCGAGGCCGGAGCGCTTGGTGCCAGGTCAGGCGCAGTGTCGGTTCGGCTTCGCCTGACGGCACCCTACGCTAACTATCATGGCTCCGGCAGCCACCCCCCGCGGTCATGAAAGGCGTAGGGTGCCAATGAGCGCAGCGAATTGCACCGTTCGAGGGACGGGAGCCTGGGAGGTGAGGCCTGCGTGGTATCGGTGCGGTTCGGCTTCGCCTCACGGCACCCTACGCAGCTTCTTTCACGCTAACGACTATCGGTTGCGCAGACTCGCTTCGATCCCCTCCCGCGCAGTGTCATACCGCGGAGACCAGTTCAATGCGGCGCGTATTCGGCTCGAATCGATCCTTCGCTGCTCCCTGAGAAAGCTCGCCATCCCGGGATGCGCAGCATAGTAGGTCTCGATATTCGGGACACAGGGAGGCAGTTCAACGCCGATCCGTTCCGCTACCGCACGTGCGAAGTCGGTGCTGCTCATGTGCTCGTTGTCCGCGAGGTTGAAAAAACCCGTTACCGCATTGTTCTCCAGCAAGCGCAGGATCACGTCGACAATGTCATCGCGGTGGATGCGATTCCCTGGCGGGCAGATTTCGGGGCAAGGTACCCGCAGTCCGGTACGAATCTGCTCTTCGCGGAGCCGTTCCGGGCCATAGATCCCGGGCAGTCGGAGTACCGCCCATTGGGTTCCCCAACGCCCTGCTGCCGCGACCAGTGCCTGTTCCGCGTCGAGCCGGCGGAGCGCGCGCGCGGTAGCGGCGCGTAGCGGTGTGTTTTCATCCACAACGGCACCCTCCTGATTTCCGTAAACGCCGGTGGTGCTGGCATAGATGAAGCGCTCGGGCGGATTGCTCTCCAATGTGTCCAGCAGCTTCCGCAGTCGCGGATCACCTTCGCTGTCCTTCGGTGGCGGAGCCAGGTAGACGATCCGGCGGGTATCGAGCGAAGCAAACTCCGGTTGCCGCATATCCAGATCGATGCAACGCACCCGTGGATTGGCCTCCGGCTGCCGGCGCACCCCAATCCAGGGAATGCCAAGTTCCTCCAGGGCGCGAGCCAGCGCATGACCTACGTAACCCATTCCGACAATCAGTATCGTTCCTTCCCCCGACATCCCCACGACCCCGCGGCTTGTTTGCGTTCGGCCCGTAATTGTCGACAATTCGGGCCTTGTTCACCAGCGAGGTGGGTCGATGGCGTTCCACGTGACGGTACGGCCGGCAAATCACGAATTCACCGTGGAAGATGACGAAACGGTCCTCGAGGCCGCTCTCCGTCAAGGCTTCGCGTTTCCTTACGGTTGTCGCAACGGGGCCTGCGGTTCCTGCAAGGGCCGCGTTCTCTCCGGTGCGGTGAGCTACGGTCCCACCCGCCCGCCCGGGCTCACCGAGGACAACGCAGCAGCGGGGTTTGCACTGTTCTGCCAGGCGGTCCCCGTCGACGATCTCGAGATCGAGGTGCGCGAGATTGGTGTGGCACGCGATATCGTGATCAAGACCCTTCCCTGTCGTGTGGCAGCCCGCACCCTGGTGGCTCCAGACGTCGTCGAACTCCGCCTCCAGCTCCCGGCAACCGAGCGCCTCCAGTTTCTCGCCGGACAGTATCTCGACATCCTGTTGAAGGGTGGGGACCGCCGCAGTTATTCGCTGGCCAATGCACCCCACGACGACAAGCAGCTGGTGCTGCATATCAAGAAAATGCCGGGTGGGCGTTTCTCCGACACCGTCTTCAACGAGATGAAGGAAAAGGCACTGTTGCGAATCGAGGGACCGCTGGGCACATTCATCCTTGATGAAGAATCCGAACGCCCCCGACTGTTCATTGGCGGTGGCACCGGGTTCGCTCCGTTGAAGGGGATGCTCGACCACCTGATCGAGACGGGCCTCGATCGGCCGCATCACCTCTTCTGGGGGGCTCGCGACGCAACGGGCATTTATGCGCCCGAGTGGCTGCGCGAACAGACGGAGCGCGCGGCCGGGCAGTTGCGGTTCACCCCGGTTCTGTCCGAAGCGCCAGCCGCCGACGTCGCGGGGTTTCCGGCTGTCTCGGGTTGGTTGCACGATGCCGTCCTTGCGGTGTACCCGGATCTGTCGGGGTTCGATGTCTACATGGCTGGGCCGCCCCCGATGATTGCCGCTGCCCGGACGGCGTTCCTCGAAGCCGGTCTCCCCGAGGAACAACTGTTTTACGACAGTTTCGAACCCGCCGCCGTGTCCAGTGTGGAATAGCGGGTCGATGACGGGTAATGGTTACGGCGAGGCGCCAGCCCCAGTCATGATCGGCCTGTCGCTTTGGCGTGAAGGAACCCGTAGGGTGCCGTGAGGCGCGGCCGAACCGCACCGGAGCGACGCCGGCACTGGCTCCAGGTTCACGGCCATCGAACGGTGCAATTCGCTGCGCTCATTGGCACCCTACGCCTTTCATGACAGGGGGTGGCCGCCAGCGCCATGGCAGTTCCCGTGAAAGTGCATCTCGTAGGGTGCCGTGAGGCGCGGCCGAACCG
>JAABSN010000226.1 GCA_011390385.1 Thioalkalivibrio nitratireducens
CGTCATGACCCAACAGCAGCGGATCACCGAAAAACTCGAGCGGGAATTCAACCCCGTGCATCTGGAAGTGGTCAACGAGAGCCATATGCACAACGTGCCCCCCGGCTCCGAATCCCATTTCAAGGTCACTTTGGTCAGCGAGGCGTTCGCCGGCCAGAAGCCGGTCGCCCGGCATCGCATGGTCAACAAGGCACTTGCCGAGGAATTGGCCGGGGGCATTCACGCGCTGGCCCTGCACACGCTGGAACCGGACCAGTGGTTCGAGCAGGCGGGCAAAGTGCCGGACTCCCCTCCCTGCCTTGGTGGAGGAAAGACCTGAACCCGCCTGGCGGAACGCGCGGAAAATACAGTACCGGATCGCTTCGCCGGAGACACCGGCGCCTCGTCCGGCTCTGCTGCGCAGGGGCCGAATTTTCCGCAAGGCCGGCCAGCCGGGTTACTCGGTCGAGGCGGGAGCCATGACGCAAACCGCACAGGAGTGGAACACGACCGCGCCGTCAGGGGCCGGTTTCGCGAACCTTCTGGCCAGCCTGGAACACGGGCTCGGGTCCGGCGACATCCAAAATCCCGAGACACCTCTGGCCATCCTTTCTCCGGAGGTCATCGCCGGGTACGCGCATGTACTCGTCTGGCTGATCGACGGCTTCGCACTTGAGTACCTCGACCACACTCCGATGTTGAGGCAGGACTTTGCGCTGCAGCTGGAGTCCGTCTTCCCTTCGACGACTGCCAGCGCCATCAGCAGCCTGCTCACCGGCCAGACACCGGCCCAGCACGGAGTGCTGGGATGGAAGACCTACCTCCCGCAGCCCAACCGCACCCTGACGGTGCTGCCTGCCCATGAAACGGACCACGCCGAGCAACGCCACCCGCTCGATCGGGAGACACTGCACACCCGCCTTCGACCACAACCGCTGGTCAACCGCATCGCCCGCAATTGCACCTTCATAGCCCCGGCCACGATCGCGTATTCGGCCTATAACCGTCTCATGAGCGGATCGGCACGGGTGATCCCGTTCGAAACACTCGAGCAGGTGCCGGGCATGGCGGCCGAACGGGTTCGGGAAACCGCCGGTGAGTCCCACTTCACCTATCTCTACTGGTCCACGCTCGACCGCCTCGGTCATGACTACGGGCCGCGCAGCAAGGAAGTCCACACCCACCTGCACGAGCTCGATGAAGCCTATGCCCGGCTCCGCGAGTCACTGGCGGGGACCGATACCCTGTTGCTGACGACCACCGATCACGGGATGCGGCCGGTGACCGAGCGTCTGGACATGCGAGCCAACCCTGGCGCATGGAACTGCCTGCAACGCCCGTTGACCGGAGAGCCGCGCGCAGCGCTCGCGCACGTGCGGCCCGGCCGACACCGCCGGTTCCGGGAGGCGATGCGCGACCATTTCGGCAACCGCGTCGAGGTGATCGCAATGGACCAATGGCTCGGCGGTCGAGCTTTTGGGGCCGGCCTGCCGCACCCGGAACTCCAGGCACGTGCCGGGGACTACCTGCTGCTGCCGGACGCGGACAGTTATCTGGTCGATGCGGCCAACGGCGACGGACCCTCTTATCGAGGCGCACACGGCGGTCTGACGCCTGCGGAACGCGACATCCCATTGTTCCTGTATCGGGGTTCCTGACCGGAAATGGGGCATAAGAGCGGCGACTCGGGGTAAAATGACAGCAGGAACGACAGCCAACGAGATCCGCGATGAACGACATTACCGAAGAAGCCTACAACAACGCGGCGCAGAAGCTCATCGACCTCGCCAACACGCTGTCCGCGGATGGACATGCGCCAGACGTGCATGAAGTCGCCGATGGCCTGCTCGCGGGCGCGATTCATTTCTGGCTGTACAGCCGCCAACCCTGCGGGGATGCATTCTGCGAATCCTGCGCGCCGTTCAGCGACCCCGAAAGCCGGCTCGGAGTGCTGCGCGAGTTGGTGGACGAACTGGGGCGGGATAGCGAGTATTTTCACTCGGCGACCGATACGCCGGCCGGCCACGCCTGACCGGCATTCATCGGCCGGTCAACAAGCGGCTGTTCCCGTGCCCCGGTCCGTCGCAGGAAAAAGCTGACCCAGCCCCTGCTGCACCAGCTTGCGCTCGGCAAGCCGTACTGCTGACTCCAGCGCCTGCTCGGGAGGCTGTCCGGAGGACAGTGCGTGGATCAGTCCGGCGTTGAAGGTATCGCCGGCACCCACGCTATCGACAACGACCACGCCCGCTTGCGGTGGACAGTGCCACACCTCGCCCCCCCAAGCGATCCACGCACCGCGCCGGCCCCAGGTCAACGTCTGCACCTGCTCCGGGCGTTGCCGCGCAGCATGCTGGATGAATGCCTCCGGGTCCACCGCCCCCATTGCCTCCGCCCAGCCGCGCGAAAACAGCAGCACATCCGCCACTGGCAGGGCCTGATCCAGACCGTCCCTGGGCTTCTCCAACTCCAGCGACAGCGGGGGATCGACGGCGGCTCCTCGTGCCGCAAGCAGCATCGCCGGCAGTTCGAGCGGGTTACGCCCCTCGAAATGGAACCAGTCATAGCCGGAAAGCGGCAGCCGCCGAAAATCGGCCGCTGAAAGCTCGGGAAGATCGCGGAAATGCACGATGGTGCGGGTCCCGGAATCCGCGGCGCGCAGAATGTGGGACGTGGGGACTCGTCCGGGGACACGAACGCAGGTTGCGGTTCCGATGCCCTGTTGCTGCAACAAGGTCAGCAGCGCCGCACCCTCCGGCCCGGTGGCGATCGTTGCAGCGAGATCGACCCGATGCCCCGCCTGGGCCAACACGCAGGCTGTGTTCGCCGCATTACCGCCGGGAAGAGTGGCACTCGCGATCGCCCGCAGCTCGGCGTCTTCACACGGATACGCGGCGACGTCGAGAATGTGATCGACGGTGGCGCCGCCGGTTACCAGGATATGCGCCATCGCGCGGGCTCCACGTAGAATGCACCCGGCATTCTACCGGCATGATCGGCATTTCCGGCCATCGGCCCTACAATAGGGAAACACGGACCAGGACGAGGACGAAAATGGCGGGTTACGAATCGGCACAGGCGGCGGAAACTGCGTTCTATCAGGCGTTCGAACGCGGGAGCCTGGCCCTGATGACCGAGGTCTGGGCGGACGACCCGGATATCGTCTGCGTTCATCCGGGCGGTGAGCGTCTGCAGGGCCGCGAGGCGGTACTGGAAAGTTGGGGTGAGATTCTGGCAGCCATGCAGGACGTGGTGGTGCGCGCCACCGATGTGGTTGTCCTCGGGCACGGCAAATTTGTTCTTCACCATGTGCGCGAGCAGTTGTTCGTCGACGGCCAGCGGCGTGGCGTGATTCTGGCGACCAATGCCTACCGGCTGACCACCGAAGGCTGGCAGATGGTGCTCCATCACGGCGCACCGGATCCTTCCCCGCCACCGGCGCTGGAGTCGGTCGGCCTGCACTGAACGTTTTCTCCCGGCTTCGCCGGAAGCGTCGCGGCGACACTCGCCGCAGCGGTCAGACTACCCCCTGCCGGGATACCGGGCACAGATCCGGCCGTTGCGTCTGAATGGCCCTGCATGCCGTCTGCACGGCATCGCGCACGCGCTGGTTCCGCCCCTGGAGCACGATGGTCGCCACCTCGCGGTAGAGGGGATCGCGGATCTCGAACAGCTCCTCGAGACGTTTTCGCGGGTCTGACACCGCATTCAGCAACGGGCGGCGCCGACTCTTGCGCGTGCGCCGATGCTGCTCCGCCACCGGTACGCGCAGATACAGCACGCAGTGCTGCTTCAGCAGTTCGCGGTTCTCGGGGCGCATCACGATACCGCCGCCGGTCGCCAGCACGATGTTCTCGCGCCCCAGCAGTTCGCGCAGCACCTCCGTCTCGCGATGGCGAAAGCCGTCTTCGCCCTCGAATTCGAAGATGGTCGGGATATCCACCCCGGTGCGCTTTTCGATCTCATGGTCGGAATCGAGAAACTGGCGCCGCAACAGCAACGCCAGACCCCGGCCCACGGTACTCTTCCCGGCCCCCATGGGACCGACCAACACGATGTTCTGCATGGATGGGAAGCCTACGCTGGCAACGGGCCAAAAAAAAGCCATCCTGGGAAGCCTTCGCGGATCAGGCGCGGGGAACACCAACAGCAACGGGGGAATCGACCGACCATAGGCTGGTCTCCTACACGGTGCGTGGGTCGGGCCAGCTACAACTTTCACGCTACCTGTCATGGCCATGCCCGCCACCCCGAACCATGAAAGTCCAAGAGCTGCGACAAGCTGGGTGTCCTGTAAACCGACAAGCTGGGTGTCCTGTAAACGATGCCCGCCACCCCGAACCATGAAAGTCCAAGCGTAGGGTGTCAATGAGCGCAGCGAATTGCACCGCTCGAGGCCCGGGAGCCTGGGTTTCGTGGCCGGCGCGGTGTCGGTGCGGTTCGGCTTCGCCTCACGGCACCCTACGCGGGTTCTTTCACGCTCGACAAGCTGCGACATGCTGGGCGACAAGCTGGGTGTCCTGTCAACGACAAGCTCGACAAGCTGGGTGTCCTGTCAACGCCGTCCTGTCACCGCCGGTCCGAGCAGGAAGCGACAGACTGGGTTTCCTATCGAAGCACGATATCTACCTACCACGGCCCAACGTTATGGGCTCCGCATGATTGTGCGACCCCGATCGCACGTATATAGTATTTGTATATAGCATCGGAGCCCACCCATGACGACCAGCACCGTCTTCACCAACAATCGTACGCAAGCGGTGAGACTACCCGCGGAGACCCGGTTTCCAAGCCATGTGAAGACCGTGGATGTTCGCGTCGTCGGCAACGAACGGGTCATCGCACCCGCGGAATCGTCCTGGGACAGCTTTTTCCTCGGAGATTGCACGGTTACCGACGACTTCATGCGCGAACGGGGCGATCAGGCACAGCCTGACCGTGAAGCCCTGTGAGTTCGGCCCCGCTGCTGCGCTTTCTGCTCGACACCAACATCGTCATCTACGTGATCAAGCGCCGTCCGCTGGCGGTACTCGATACCTTCAACCGCAACCATGGCCGCATGGCGATCTCGAGCGTCACGTTCGCCGAGTTGCTGCATGGTGTTGAGAAGAGCAGCGACCCGGCAAGAAACTTCAGGGTCGTCCAGGATTTCACCAGCCGGTTGAACATTCTTCCCTACGAGGAGAACGCGGCGGCGCATTATGGTCAGATCCGTGCCACCCTCGAGCGGCAAGGGCAGACCATCGGCGTCAATGATCTCCACATCGCGGGACACGCCAGAAGCCGTGGCCTGA
>JAABSN010000227.1 GCA_011390385.1 Thioalkalivibrio nitratireducens
AACCTATTCGCATATTAACAAACGCTTATTGATGAACCGAACGACGGTTGCACTTCATCCACGCAACAGTTCTTTTTTTGCAGTACCGACCCTTGGCTCTGCCCGTGATCGAATCGGGGATTCGGGGCCTACTACTCAAACCATAAGGACTTTTAATCATGCGCAATTCTCTCAAGCTTCTTGCCACCGCCGCCCTCGTTGGTGCTTTCGTCCTCCCGATGCATGCCAGCGCGCAGTGGGGCGCCCCCGGTTACGGCCCCGGTTATGGCTACGCCCCTGGTTACGGTTACGGCCCGGGCTACGGCCGCGGTCTCGGTGACATGTTCGGTTTCGGCGACATGTTCAGCGACTTCGACTTCAGTGCCCGTGGCACGGGTCGCGGCTGGGGACAAGGCCGTGGCTACGGTGATGGCTATGGCTACGGCCAGCCCTACGGCTACGGCCCGGGCTACGGCTACGGCGCCCCTTACGGAGCCCCCTATGGCGCCCCGATGATGCCCTACGGCCAGCAGCCGGAAGCCGCTCCCGCTGAATAACTCAGCCTGAGCATCGGCTAGCAGTGAATCGCCCGGTCCTTTTGGACCGGGCTTTTTTCTGCCCGCAGTACTGCAGGATTGGCGTGAACGTGCGGCGACGAGAAATACGGACACGGAAACGGACCAGTGTCTATCGTCTTTCGCCCTGATTGCATGGGCAAGTCCGCTGGCCGATTGTCTTTCATGGCCAGGAGAGCGCGCAGGGTCACCCCCACCAGGCAGGCCAGGTTCGTGATCAACCGGCCAAAAGGCTGTCCGCGACCATGCCGACCAGAACCACGACCCCCAGATAATGATTGTTCCGGAAGGCTCTGAAACAGGCATCCGGCTCCCGGTCGAAGATCAGGAATTGCTGGTAGAACATCAGCATGGCCACGATGATCAGCGCAGCGAGGTAGATGCCGCCGAAGCCGGCCTGCTGTCCCACCAGGTACAGGCCCAGCCAGACCAGCACTTGCAGGATGCCGGTGATCAGGCGGTCCTGATCACCGAACAGAATCGCCGTGGACCGTACACCGATCGCGAGGTCGCATTCCCTGTCGACCATGCCGTAAAAGGTGTCATAGACGACGGTCCAGGTAAGGGTGGTGATGAACAGCAACCAGGCGATTGGCGGAGGAAACTCGTTGTGGATGGCCGTGAATGCCATGGGTATGGCCCAGGCGAACGCAGCACCGAGATGGACTTGCGGTAGGCTGTGGAACCGCTTCATGAACGGGTAGGTGGCCGCGAGCGCTGCGGCGACCACGGCGAACAGCACCGTCAGCAGATTCGTGAACAGCACCAGGACGAAGGCCAGGGCCGACAGCGCGAGGAATACCGCTAGCGCTTCCCAAGGTTGAATGCTACCCCGCGCGAGCGGACGTGAGCGAGTGCGCTCGACATGCGGGTCGATGTCGCGATCCGCAAAGTCGTTGATCGCGCAGCCCGCGGAGCGCATCAGCGTGACCCCGGCGACGAAGATGAGCAGGATGTGAACCGGTGGCAGCCCATCGGCCGCAATCCAGAGAGCCCAGAGAGTTGGCCAGAGCAGCAGGAGCGTGCCGATCGGCCGATCCAGCCGGATCAGAAGGGCATATTCGGCGAGTCGCTCGCGCAGGGTCATGTCGAGGTCGGGATTCGGAATCGAGGTCAAAGCTTAACCTGAAAGTCACGGCCACGCCGCTTCCGTGCAACCTGTCGGTGCAGGAGGGCAGAGCTCTCGCCGATCAGATTCTTGCGAAAGTCCATCTTGCAGGGTGCCAATGAGCGCAGCGAACTGCACCGATGAGGACCTCGGGTTCTGGGTGTAGAGACCCGGGTCGGTGCGGTTCTGCTTCGCCTGACGGCACCCTGGGTTGGTTTTCTTCAGGCCGCCCGTTCAGCCCGAGCTAAGCGGGAACAGGGTCAGTTCGACGCGCCGATTCATTGATCGACCGGATGTTGTTTCATTGCTCGCAATCGGCTGATGCGGGCCCAGACCGATGGTTGCGATCCGCACGGGATTGACGCCGCGGATGCGCAGCGCATGGGCCACGGCCTGCGCGCGCCGTTCGGACAGGTCCATGTTGTATTCCACCCGCCCGGTGCTGTCCGTGTGTCCGGCGACTTCGATGCCTGTCTTGTCGTACTTGTTCAACACCAGCACGACCGAGTCCAGAACGCGCTGAAATTCCGGTCGTACCTCGGTGCGGTCCACGTCGAACGTGATCTGTCCGGGCATGTTGAGAACCAGGTTGTCGCCGACGCGGGTCACGCTGACACCGGTGCCCTCGAGTTCCTGGCGGAGTTCGGCTTCCTGGCGATCCATGTAGTTACCGATCGCACCGCCGGCCAGAGCCCCGATCCCGGCTCCAATCATCGCGCGCTCGGTGCGATTACGGCTGCTGGTCACGCTTCCGAGAATCGCCCCGGCAGCGGCACCGATCCCGGCCCCGGTGGCGGTCCGCGATATTCTCTCCTCGCGGGTGTACGGATCCATGGTGGTGCATCCGGTCACGAAGGCCAGCAGGCCGACAGTAGTGAAGAGCAGAAGTTTGCGCATGGTGATTCCCTCTGGTGGAATGTGATGATGGCACCGAGCCTGTGCCATCGCAATGAACGGAAACTGAATGGCGATCAGCCCGGCGACATGTCAGTCCGCAGCGCTGCCAGTACGGGTTCGGTCATTGGGCGAACGCCGCGCCAGATCGCGAAGGCCTCGGCGGCCTGCTCGACGAGCATGCCGAGCCCGTCGGTCACCTCGGCCGCGCCCTGGGTCCTGGCCCATTGCAGAAAGGGGTCGGCCGCCCGACCGTAGACGAGGTCATAGGCGAGAGCGGCTGGGGCCATGAGACCCGCGGGCAGGACGAGCCGGTTCGAGCCGAGGCCAGCGGCCGTGGCGTTGATCAGCAGATCATACGGGCCGGTCGGGATGTCGTCGAGCCCGCTGGCCGCAAGCCGAACGCCGGCGGCGATACCGGCGAAGTCCCGTTGCAGCGCGCTGGCCTTTTCCCGGGTTCGGTTGGCGATCACCAGGCGCGCTGGACTCGCTCCAAGAATGGGTTCAAGAAGACCGCGGGTGGCTCCGCCGGCACCGAGGATCAGGATGCTGCGATCGGCCGGATCAAAATGCATCCGTTGGGTGAGATCGCGAAGGAATCCGGCGCCGTCAGTGTTGTCGCCCGTCAGTACCCCGTCGGCTTCCGGCCAGACCGTGTTGACCGCACCCGCGCGTTCCGCCCGGCGCGTTCGTTGGTCCACCAGGCGCCAGGCTTCCTCCTTGAACGGCACCGTGACGTTGAGACCGCGGAGATCCTCCCGGAACCACTCGCGGACATCGGCAGCAAAGTGTTCTGCTCGCCCCAGGCGGGCCTCGTAGACCATGTCTTGTCGCGTCTGTTCGGCGAACAATGCATGGATGCGTGGCGAAAGCGAGTGTCCGATCGGGTTTCCGACGACGGCATAGCGGTCGAGGGTCATTGATTACCGTCTTCACGCAGCCATCTCGCGGCGGCCAGAGCGTAGTAGGTCAGGATGCCATCGGCCCCCGCCCGTTTCATGCCGGTCAGTGCTTCCAGCACGCAGGCTCTTTCATCCAGCCAGCCATTCTGGGCCGCGGCCTTCAGCATCGCGTACTCACCCGAGACCTGGTAGACGAAGGTGGGGCGGCGGAATTGGTCCTTCACCCGGCGCACGATGTCCAGGTACGGCATGCCGGGCTTGATCATCACCATGTCCGCCCCTTCGGCCAGATCCAGCGCGACCTCGTGCAGCGCCTCGTCGCCATTGGCCGGATCCATCTGGTAGGTTTCCTTGCTGCCCCGGCCCAGATTCCCGGCCGATCCGACGGCATCGCGGAAGGGGCCGTAGAAACTCGAAGCGTACTTGGCCGCATAGGCGAGGATGCGCACATGAACATTGCCGCCGGCCTCCAGGGCATTCCGGATTGCGTGAATCCGCCCGTCCATCATGTCCGACGGCGCGACCACGTCGGCACCGGCCTGGGCGTGGGAGCGTGCCTGTTGTACCAGGGCCTCGACGGTGATGTCGTTCATCACGTAGCCTTCGTCGTCGATGATGCCGTCCTGGCCGTGGGTGGTGAAGGGGTCGAGCGCAACGTCGGTGATCACGCCGAGTTCGGGCAGGGCCGACTTCAACGCGCGTACCGCACGTTGGGCCAGGCCATCCGGATTCCAGGCCTCGGCGGCGTCCAGGCTTTTCTTCTCCTTCGGTACGACCGGAAACAGCGCCAGTGCGGGGATTCCGAGTTCGCGGCACGACTCGGCCTCGCGCAACAGCTCATCGATGCTCAGTCGCTCGACACCGGGCATCGACGCGACAGGCTCGCGCTGACCTTCTCCTTCGCGGACGAACACCGGGTAGATCAGGTCGTCGGCAGTCAGACGGTTCTCGCGCATCAAGCGCCGCGAGAAGGCGTCGCGACGCATGCGCCGCGGGCGAACGGCGGGGAAGGTTCCGGGAAATTCGATCATGACGCGGGTCCTTCGTTCAGCCAGTCACGGGGTTTCAGGTAACGCTCGTAGAGAAGGGCTTCGGGTGTGCCGGCCTCGGGTGTCCAGTTGTACTCCCAGCGCACGAGCGGCGGCAGCGACATCAGGATGGACTCGGTGCGCCCACCCGATTGCAACCCGAACAGGGTACCGCGGTCGTAAACCAGATTGAACTCCACGTAGCGTCCGCGCCGGTACAACTGGAACCGTCGCTCGCGTTCCCCATAGGCGGTCTCCCGTCGTCGCTCCACGATGGGAGCGTAGGCCTGCAGGTAATGCTCGCCGACACTCTTCATATATCCGAAGCAGTGTTCGAACCCGCCTTCGTTCAGATCGTCGAAGAACAGGCCGCCGATGCCGCGGGGCTCACTGCGGTGTTTCAGGAAGAAATACTCGTCGCACCACTTCTTGTGTGCGCGGTACACCTCGGGTCCGAAAGGGCGGCAGGCCGCCTCCGCGGTCCGGTGCCAGTGCACGCAGTCCTCGTCGAATCCGTAATACGGCGTCAGGTCGAAGCCGCCGCCGAACCACCAGATCGGCGGCTCACCCGGCTTTTCGGCGACGAATACCCGGACGTTGGCGTGTGATGTCGGGACATAGGGGTTTTTCGGGTGAATGACGAGCGAGACGCCAGCCGCCTGAAACGAGCGGCCTGCGAGTTCCGGGCGGTGTGCGGTGGCCGAGGCCGGCAGCCCCGGCCCCATTAC
>JAABSN010000228.1 GCA_011390385.1 Thioalkalivibrio nitratireducens
GCCATTCTCGAACTCAATGAGGTACTTGCCAAGCACTGTTCTCGAAATCCGGCGAATCGGCAGCGCGCTGCGGGATTTGATGTCCGCGGCGGTTTCAGGCTCGGCGGCTGCAGCCGACCTTGAAACGGGGCTTGAGGCGCGGGACCGACTCTGTGGCTCAATCCCTGCAGCCCGAGCTGGCGCAGCGGCCCGGGTCGGCGGCCCTGTATAGAAAAGCGCGCTCTCTGGCAGCGTATCGATGTCCACACGCCTTCCGCGGGCTATCACTGCGTCCACTTTGCGGATATTTGTGATGTCAGCCAGTGGGTCAGAGGCGAGAAGTACCAGATCGGCCTCCTTGCCGACTTCCACCGTGCCTATCCGGTCGAGCATGCCGGCGGCGATAGCGCCGTTACGGGTAGCAGCGACGATGGCGTCCATCTCGCTCATGCCGAGCTCAACCAGCCCTTCAATGGCCAGAATGCTGCCAATGCCGGCTTCCTGAATCTCGGGTTTTGGTGTTTTGCGAAATTCCGGTGCCCGGCCCTGGTAGTTGTCCGTCGCGATGGTAATGCGGCAGCCGCTCCTGATCAGTCGTTCGGCGTTGCGTCGCTGCATTGCGTAGCCGAGGTTGAGGCGGCTTTCCCGTTCCCGGCGCTCCGCCGATGTTCTGGGAGCCGCAGCGCCTTCCAGCTCGGCTTCGACCCGCTGCCGACGGGCGACGTGTTCACGCCATGGCTCGCCTGCGAGCGTGTTAGAGCGCAGGCCGCAGATCACGTCGCGCTCCACGATCAGGTCGATCAGGTCATCCGGGTAGTCGCGCGTCAGAATTTCCGGGTGCTGTATGAGGTCGATTCCCGCCTCCACAGACATGCGCAGCGCCTCAGGACTGGTGGAGTGGGTTTCTGCGATGCGTCCGCGTTTGTGCGTCTCGTCGACGATAATCTTCTGTATGCGCGGCGAGAATCCGATCAGTGACGGCGACAGGAAATGGCTCGTGCCGCCATACTTGATGAAGTCGGGTCCTTTGTCCAGGTAGGTATTGATGGCGACGCGGACCTCCTCGGGGCCCATGTCCATCAATTCTTCCCCGACCCCCTGGGCAATATGGTCATTCCACCTTGCCTGGAACAGCGTGAGTTCCGATTCACGCATCAGGGAAAAGGTCATCGAGAAGGGCCCGCCCCAGCCCACAATGTTGCCGGCAACGAGGAGCCGCGCGCCAATGGCTTTACCCGATTCGATGCGGTCGCGGGTCTCCAGTAGTGGTTCAAGCGCACCGTAGCTGTCGCGGACGGTGGTGACGCCATACTTGAGTTGCCGCTGCGCGAATTCGAGCGCCAACTCCGCGTTGCGCTCGCCGTACTTGACCACGGTCTCTTTGCGGGTGGCATTGCCGTAGATGGAGGCGTGCACGTTGGTATCGATGAAGCCGGGAAGCAGGAATTTGCCGCGGCCATCAATGCGTTCGGCATCCTCCGGTACGTTCCGCCCCGAGCCAACGTCAACGATGAGGCCGTCCTGTACCAGCACGGTCACGTTGCGTCTGGGTTGCGCGCCGGTGCCATCGATCACCGTGACATCGGTGATGGCAATGCCGCGATCGGCCACTGCGACTGTTCCTGACATGGCGGCAAGCATGAGCAGCGTGCCTGCCGCATAGCGTCTCAGCGACGACCCAAGCCTGCCGAAGGAAGAACGCCGCTCACTCCTGCCGCCGATGCTGCACATGTTGATGCAGCCTGTAGAGCGCGATCCGCTCTGTGTGATGCTGAATGCTCTCCGGTTAGACGTCTTCATCGATTGAGTCGTCGCTCATGTCGATCCAGATCGTTTTCGTCTCGCAGTACTGTTCGTGAGCCTGCAGTGAGTTATCCCGACCACCAAAGCCCGAAAGTTTGTAGCCCCCGAACGGTGTTGCAATGTCGCCCTCCGCATAGCAATTAACCGAAACTGTTCCGGCCTGAAGCGCTCTTGCATAGCGATGCGCATTCTTGACGTTCGAGGTGTACAGCGAGGCCTGGAGTCCGTAGCAGGTGTCATTGGCGAGCTCGAGGCCCTTGGCGTCGGATGAGACCTCGATGATCGCGACCACCGGTCCGAAGATTTCCTCTCTGGCAATCGTCATGTCTGGTGTGACGTTGTCGAAGATCGTCGGTTCAATGAAAAGACCGTCACCAGCCTTGATCGCATTGCCACCGGCGAGCACTTTGCCGCCTTCCTTCTTGCCCGTCTCGATATAGCCGAGAATCCTGTCGTATTGCTCCGTGCTTATGATGGCACCGAGACGGTTCGCCGGGTCCAGCGGATCGCCGGTACGCCACTCCTTCAGCTGGCCCATGATCCGCTCAACCAGCTCTTCCTTCACATCCCGATGCACGATAATTCGCGAATTGGCGGTGCAGTTCTGCCCCATGTTCCATAGCGCGGCGTACACGATATGCTTGGCGGCGTGCTCCAGATTGTCAGCGTCGGAGAGCACCAGCGCAGGGTTCTTGCCGCCGCACTCCAGTACGATCCGTTTCAGGTTGCTGCGGGCTGAGTATTCGAGGAAACGTCGGCCGACTTCTGTCGACCCGGTAAACGAAACCACCTGTATGCCGTCGTGACGACCAATCGCTTCGCCCGCACTCGGGCCGTCGCCGGGGAGTACGTTCAGCACGCCGTCCGGAATTCCTGCCTCGGTGGCCAGCTCGGCGACCCGGAGCGCCGTCATGCTTGTTTGCTCCGCAGGTTTGACGATGACGGAGTTGCCTGCAGACAGGGCGGGGCCGATTTTCCAGGCCAGCATCATCAGGGGGAAATTCCAGGGCAGCACGCAGGCCGCAACGCCGATCGGTTCGCGCACAATCATACCGATCGCGTCGTCGCCCGAGGGGGAAATCTGGTCGTAGAGTTTGTCGGTGGCCTCCGCGTGCCATTTCAGGCAGGCGATCGTTTCCGGCACGTCGGTCATCTGGCATTCAAGGATCGGCTTGCCCGATTCCAGGCTCTCAAGAACTGCGAGCTGGTGCCGGTCGCGTTGCATCAGCTTGCAGAGCTGGATCATGACCTCCTTTCGTGCACTGGGATGCATGCGTGACCATTCGCCACGGTCGAACACCTCGCGTGCCTTGGTGACGGCGTAGTCAACATCCTCGGCGCCACAGTTCGCCATCTCGCCGAGATGCTCACCGGTTGCCGGGTTGAGGGTGTCCATACGGTTGCCGGATTTTGGCGCAGCAAATTTGCCGTTGATGTAGGCGTTCAGGGGTAATGACAGATTGCGGGCAATCGCCTGGTATTCTTCGTGGGTCAACAGGTTCGGCATGATTTAGTCCTTCTCCGCGAGGATTGACTGCAGCGTCGTGTGCGCGGTGTGAACGATCTGGAAGACTTCTCGTCTGAGCTCTTTTTTCATGGGCGCCAGCGGACCGCGCACGGCGCCACCGGGACGATCCATGAGTTCGCAGGCGTACTTGACGCTCTGCAGGAATTTGCCCCCCATCTCAAGGCATAGCATCAATGGGAGCAGGGCCTTCATGATTTCGCGACCCGTCGTAAAGTCGCCCTCGAGTACGCAGATTTCGTAGAAGCGGCGTGCTTCAACCGGGAAGAAGTTTGCGACTACCGACACCCAGCTGCGTGCCCCCCAGGCAAAGAATTCGAGTACCTGGTGCTCCGCGCCGGCGCTGAGCTGCAGCTGCGGAAACTCCCGCGCCAGCATGTGCATGCGGTCGATGTCACCGCTGGATTCCTTGATGGCGATGACATTCCTGCTCTGCGCCACGCGCTCGAGAAATTCCTCCTCCATGTTGACGCCGGTGCGTCCCGGGTAATTGTAGAGGATGATCGGCAGATCGGCGATGCGATCGATTTTCAGGCAGTGCGCCACGAGTTCCTTCTGGCTCGGCAGCGAGTAGGGGGGTGCTGCAACAAGAAGGGCGTCTGCACCGGCTTCCCGGGCGATTCGCGCGTGCGCATAGGTGCGGTCGGCAAGCAGGTCGTTAACGCCGGCTATGAGTGGAATGCGGCCGTTGATACGCTCGGCAGCGAAGCGCATCTGCGTTTCGCGTTCCTCATCGGTCAGGGAGAAAAACTCGCCCGTGGAGCCGCCGACGATAATGCCGTGCGTGCCGTTTTCGATCTGCCAGTCGATGACCTTGCCATAGGCCTCGTAGTCGATCGACAGATCCTTCGCGAATGGCGTGATTATCGGTACGTATATGCCTTCAAGCTTCATTAGGTCCTTCCCCTGTGCATGCTGCCAACGCGGTACCTGGCCCATCCGTATCGAATGATCTCAGATGCCCGCGTCGCGTTGTGTTTCGTATGGGGCCGTCCGGCACCTGTTGCAGTATATAATATATTATGACGCCCCGGGCGGTGACACAAGTGCCACTATGGAAAGCTGCCTGCGCGGACAGGTCAATGACCCGGATATTCGCTTCGCACGATCCAGAGTTCGGTCTGGGGGCCGGCCAGGAAACGGGCACCTCCCGTCTCCCCGGCGACGGCGTCTTCCTCGCGGGGAATCCGGACAATCTGGTTGTCCCACTCAGGCAGTGGCCCACGGACACTGAACTCGATGGACCAGAACTCGCTCGGCCGTACGGGTTCGCGCGCGAAGGCGCCGTAACGGTCGGGCCAGTCGGGGACTGTCCTGGCACCGGCACCGTGCACCCAGTTGCCCTGGGTATGGCCATAGATAGATGCGTCTATCCCCAGTTCGGCGGCGCGACTTTCAGCGCGTTGCTTCACGTCCATGCCGATTGTGCCGGGGCGAAGCTCTTCGGCATAGATCTCCGCGACGACGGCCGACTGGCGGAACAGTTCCCTGAGACCCTCAGGCGGCTCGGTCTCGCCCGCTTCCAGGACATAGGCGACATGCTGCTGGTCAGTGACAAGACCCATCAGGCGTACGCCGAAGTCGACATGCAGCAGGTCTCCTGGCTGGATGACAGGGTTGTCCGCGTCGTCAATGCCACCCTCTACGCCACGTCGGTAGATTGTAATGCCCGGCGGGAAGTTGAATTCGAGATCCTGGTCCTGCCACTCCTGGAGAATGAAGCCATACACATCCATTGTGGTTGTCGTTCCGGGCCGGATAACCTCATTGGAGAACGCGCGTTTCAGGATGTGCCAGGTGCGCCAGCTTGCCTCGGTCTCGATGGCGAGTTCGCGGCTTGTGCGGTGATTGATGTAATCGAAGATCAGGCCCTGTGACGACACGAGACGTCCGGTATGGG
>JAABSN010000023.1 GCA_011390385.1 Thioalkalivibrio nitratireducens
CCCGGCGGCATCGGTCCACACCCCACGCCCTTCTGCCGCCGCCGGGAAAAACGATTGCCGGCGCTGCCCGGTCTGCGGCGACGGCATTGCCGGACCCACCGAAGGCTGCGCGAGTGGCCATAGCGGTTCCAGCGCATCCGCAAGCCGACAATGACCATGGCGCGTATCCAGCGGCAGGTTCGTTTCGATCAGGATCAGGTGCTCCCCGGCAACCACGCCTCCCAGCCGCTCGGCCAACACCGCGGTGGATTCGCGCCGCCGATGTATGGCCCGGTCGCGCGGCGCCCCGACTCCCCCCATACGCTGTAGACGCGAGCGGAGAGCTTCTGCCCGCGTCGCCGGCTCGGTGGCGCCAGGTCTGGACTCGCGCGGCACGATCGGAGGAGATTCCACGCCTCCACCGTGCGTCGGTACCTCAGCAGCCTGCCGGCTCTGGGCCACTTCTGCTGCAGTTCGGGCACCCGAGTCCCACAGGCTGCCAGCCAACTCGGCCGCATCGGCAACCAGATCGACGCCGGTCCGGAGCCCCTTCGCATCAGCGGTGGTCGCGGTGCCGTCAGCCCCTGCCTGACGACGGAGCAGGTCAAGCCGGTTCTTGAGATTCATCGCCGCGGAACTGCGCGAGCACTGTCAGCGCTGCCGTCTTCGGGGAAAACCCGCGCACCTCGTCGGACACCAGGATCGGGCCGACGCAGGCAGGGCAGCCATGTCTGCATTCACAGTCGCGAATCAACCGGACCGCACCCGCTACAACCTGATCGCGCTGTTCGTAGAGCGGCTCGGCCAGTCCCACACCCCCCGGATAGTTATCGTAGAGGAACACCGCCGGGCGGAAACGCGTCTCGTGCTCCGGATCCTGTTCGGCGCCATCTGCGCTGCGCATCTGTCCGCGGCCGTCGGCACCCACGGTCGCAAACCAGCGGGCGTCGCCGTCGCCCACTGCGCGGCCGATATCCTGCGGCTCGGACATTGCGAGCAGCGCCGCCACGTGGTGCATCGCGTAGGCCGCACCGAGGAAGCCATCCAGCGCCTGCTGCCGATTCGGAAAACCCTGTGCAAGCACCTCGGGCGCGACCTCCCACCACACGGCGGTCGTGTGCATCTCCTGATCCGGCAGATCGATGTTGCCGTAGCCGATATTCTCGTGGCTGTAATAGCGGATCTTCTTGTACCCGGGAACACGCCGCACCAGATGCACCTCGCCGTGCGCGGTCTCGGTGCGCCGGTCCTGACGGTGCTCGAAGCGGTCCAGGATCTTCAACCGCGTGTAGTCGATCGCATCGGTGTAATAGTCGACCTCGGTCCGGGTCACGAAGGCCTTGCGCCCGGCCCAGTCCAGCCGCTCGACCTGCCACGTCTGCGCCTGCACCATGTAGATCGCGCCCTCGTACAGGGTCTCCGCGGCGCTGGAGAAGTCGACCTCGGCGATGATCTCCCTGCGACCGCCGGTGGTGTCTACCACCACGAAGTTGCCCTCCGCCACCGAGCGCAGGCTCACGCTCTGCGCCGGATAGCTGTCCTCGGTCCAGTGCCAGGTATCGTCCTCGCGGTGCAACACACCGTTCTCCTCGAGATACCCGAGCAGTTCCTCCAGGTTCTCCCTTCCGAACCGGTCGCCGCGCCGGAACGGCAACTCGAAGGCCGCGCAGCGCACGTGGTCGAGCAGGATCAAGAGCTGGTCCGGGTCGATGCGTGCGTGTTCCGGCGAACTGCCGAGGAAGAAGTCCGGGTTGCGGATGATGTACTGGTCCAGCGGCTGGCTGCTCGCAATCAGGACCCCCAGCGATGGGCGCAAGCGTCGTCCGGCACGACCGAGGCGTTGCCAGGTCGCCGCGATCGTGCCCGGGTAGCCGTTCAGCACACATACGTCGAGGCTGCCGATGTCGACACCCAGCTCCAGTGCCGAGGTCGCGACCACGCAGTCGACGTTCCCGGCACGCAGCGCCCTTTCGGTCTCGCGCCGCTGCCCGGGCAGGTAGCCGCCGCGGTAGGCCGCGACTCTTGCCGGCTTGCGCGGATCGGCATCGAACACGTCCTTCAGGTACCTTGTCAGCACCTCGACCATCAGCCGCGATTGCGCAAACACGATGGTCTTCAGTCCGCTTTTCACCGCCATGCGGGCGATGCGCGTCGCCTGCGAGCGGGCCGACGCGCGAATGCCGAGGTCGGCGTTCACGACCGGCGGGTTCCACAGAAACAGGTGGCGCTCCCCGGCCGGCGCTCCGCTCTCGGTGATCGCAGTCACCGGATCGCCAATCAGCCCCTCTGCCAGTTCCGCCGGATTCGCGATGGTCGCCGAACTGAGCACGAACACCGGGTCCGAACCGTAGAAACGGCAGACGCGCCGCAACCGGCGGATCACGTTCGCGACGTGCGAGCCGAACACGCCGCGGTAGCTGTGCATCTCGTCGATCACCACGAAACGCAGACTTTCGAAGAACTGCGCCCACTTGGTGTGATGCGGCAACACGCCCTGGTGCAGCATATCGGGGTTGGAGACGACGATGTCGCCCTTGGTGCGCACCGCCTTGCGGGCGTCGCCCGGGGTATCGCCGTCGAAGGTGAACGCGCGGATGCCGAGCCCGCCCGCCTCGTTCAGTTCCGCCAACTCCGCGACCTGGTCCTGCGACAGCGCCTTGGTCGGAAACAGGTACAGTGCCTTGGAGCGGTCCTGCATTGCGGCCTGCAATACAGGCAGGTTGTAACAGAGCGTCTTGCCCGAGGCGGTAGGCGTAACCACCACGGTGTGCCGGCTCGCGGTGATCGCGTCCCAGGCTTCGCGCTGGTGGCTGTACAGTTCGCCGATACCCCGGGACCGCAGCGCCGAAGCGATGCGCGGATCGAGTTCGGAAGGCAGCGGCAGCATCCGCGCGGGACGTTCGGGAAGCACCACGCTGCCGGTTATCCGTCCCTTGTAACGGCCCTCGAGGCGACGCACCATCTGCCGCACCGGGTCATCAGCCCCGATGCCTGCCCTGACCGCTTCTGCCATTACCACCTGCCTCGCTTTCGCTACCGTTGCCGCAGGTCCGGGGCATTGAACGGGTCCTGAGGGGAGCCCCCCAGCCCGTCAATGCGAACCCGTTACGCCATCGCGGGCGAGCGACCTCGGTTCAGGTACATGAACAGCAGGAAGGCGAAGACGATCGCAACCCACGCGACGTACCAGTAAGTGGCTGCATAGATGATCGCCATACCCAGTGCACCGGCGGCCAGCACGTAATAGGTCATCGGTATCAGTGCCTTGCGGATCAGGTCACCCTCCCGCCCGATCAGACCAACGGTGGCCGAGGCTGCCACCACGTTATGCACACAGATCATGTTGCCGGCGGCTCCACCGACGGCCTGCAGTGCCACGACGAAGGCCGCCTGGTTGGCATTCAAGTCGATCTGCACGGCTGTCGCGAACTGGAACAACGAGAACATCATGTTGCTGACCGTGTTCGATCCGGCAATGAACGCGCCCAGCGCCCCGATGATCGGCGAGAACATGGGCCAGGCCGAGCCTGACACTGCGGACACCCCCTCGGCCAACACCAGCGGCATGGAGGCATAGGCCGAGGCCTGTCCCGACTGGATGAACACCTGGACCATCGGTACCGCAAAGAGAAGGGCCACGCTCGCACCAACGATCGTCTTGCCCGACTGCCCCCAGGCCCGGGCGTAGGCACCCCTCTCCCGATACATCTTGTGCAGGAAGTACGTCACGATCGACGCCACCAGCAGCACCGCTCCGGGAAGGTACAGCGGCTGCGACGAAGTGTTGATGTTGGTGCCGAAAATGCCGGCCCAGGACAGCGTCATCTCCGGGGAACGCAGGAATGCGGTCACCGGCTCGACGGTGCGGGTGATCACCAGCAGGGCCACCACGACGATGTAGGGAACGAGTGCCTGAAACATGGTAATCGCGGCACCCTGGCGCACCGGGTCAGGCTGGTCCTGAAAACGGCTGATCCACTCGGGTTCCCACTTGCTGCGCTCCTCGAACTGGAAAGTGTCCTTCGGCACGAGAAAGCCGCGCTTGGCCGCGGTGACGGTAATGGCGAGACCGACGAGACCGCCGACGATGGATGGGAACTCCGGACCCAGCAGCCACGCCACGAGCAGATAGGGGATGGTGAAGGCGAAACCGGCAAGCAACGCGAATTTCCACGCTTTCAGACCCTCGCGGAAGGAGCGGGACTTGCCGAAGAAGCGTGTCAGCATGCCGACCATGATCAGCGGGATCAGGAAGCCGACCAGGGTATGAAGAAAGGCCACGTTCACACCGATCTGCAACAGGTAATCGGCAAAGGCAACGTCGCCGATATGCCCTTCGACGATTTCCTGCCCCGAAAGTCCGGCATTGACACCAACGAGAATCGGGGTCCCCACCGCGCCGAAGGAGACCGGAGTGGACTGGATGATCAACGCCGAGAGCACGGCAGCCATCGCCGGGAAGCCGATTGCCACGAGCAACGGAGCCGCGACGGCAGCCGGCGTGCCGAATCCCGCCGAACCCTCGATCAGGGCCCCGAACATCCAGGCGATGATGATCGCCTGGATGCGCCGGTCCGGTGAGATGTCGGTGAATCCCTGCCGCAGCGTCTGCAGCGCGCCGCTCTCGCGCATGGTGTAAAGCAGCAGGATTGCACCGAAGACGATGAACAGGATGTTGAGCGCCGTGATCACGCCGTGGACACTGGCTGCGGCCACCACCAGGAAGTCCGTACGCCAGAACAGCAGCGCGATCGCCACCGTGACCACGTAGGCCAGAGGCATCGCATGTTTGGCTGGCCAACGCAGAACGACCAGGAACAGAAACACCGTGAGCACTGGCATCAAGGCCAGCAGGAACAGGATACCCAGGTTCATGAAAGTGCTCCTTTTCTAATTATTGGTTGCGGCATTCGTCGAGTCTGCCGGGATGCATGCACGGTGCCCCGCCGTCAGGCACGTGGCTCCACTCGAATATGCACGCACCTGCCTGGGCTGCACCCATCCCTGCTAGTGGGCCAGCAGCACGTGCAGGCTGCGCGGGCCATGAGCACCGAGCTGGATCGTCAGTTCGATGTCCGCGGTACGTGATGGCCCGGTTATCACGTTCACGGTTCTTGGCCAACCCTGGTTGCCCCGCTCCCGCAACGCTGCCCACACCGGCTCCAGATGCGGCACGAGATCCTCGGCGCGCAGCACCACGATGTGGTGGTCGGGGAGGAAGTTCAGCGACGTCGGGTTCTCGGGTCCGGACAGCAGGACCAGACTGCCGTTCTCCGCCACGCCATGCCACGCCAGACTGACACCGACGAGATCCTTGCCCCGGGTCGGGCCGAAATCAGCCTGAATGCCTGCCGCCGCCCAGTCCAGCGACTCCAGCGATGGAGCGACCACCACCTCTGGAGCCAGCCCATGCCCGGAGAGATAGCCCGCCACGGCTCCAGGCACTTCGGCCAATTCCGTGACCTCGCTCATCGTTCCGGAGACTTTTTCCAGTCCAGCCCGGAACACCTGTGACAGGGATCCCTCCGGCAGCGTGGGAAGCAATGGCGGGCTGTCGGTTGCACCGCTGCGCGCGTCCAGTGCCCGTCGCGCATCTTCGCCCAACGGGCCGCGCCCGAGCCCCCGGCGGATCGCTGCCAGCACGGTCTCACGCCCGGTCACCGGTTGCGCTCCCGTTGCTGGCGTTTCCAGACAGCCATGAAAGTCTCGCCCTGGGGCGCGGGCAGATCGCGACCACCCTTGAACCAGCTACCGGCCAGCGGCATGCGCGTGAAACGCCCCTTGCGGCCCGCAAGCAGCGCGAGCATCCGTGCCTGTACGCGCGTGCCCAACCGGTAGATTCGCGGATGCGAAGTGAACCAGACCCAGGCCGCCAGGCCCCAGCGCAGCGGTTTCAGGCCGAGACGCAGCTGGTACTCGCGATGGCGCAGGGTGCGCAGCAGGTCCGGCAGTGGAATCCGGACCGGACAGACCTCGGCACAGTGGCCGTTCAACGTGCAGGCGTTGGGCAGATTGCCCGCCTCCTTCAGGCCGACGCTGAGTGGCGTCAGCACCGAACCCATGGGACCGGGGTACACCCAGCCATAGGCATGGCCGCCGATCGCGCCGTAAACGGGGCAGTGGTTCATGCAGGCGCCGCAACGGATGCAGCGAAGCATCTCGCGGAACTCGTCCGCCAGCATCGACGAACGGCCGCTGTCGACCAGCACCACGTGATACTCCTCGGGGCCATCGCTGTCACCCGATCGCTTCGGCCCTGTGCTGAAGGTCGTGTAGGTCGTCAGATCCTGGCCGGTTGCGCTGCGGGCCAGCAGCCGCAGCAGCGTCGTGGCGTCCTCGGCCGTGGGCACAACCTTCTCGATACCCGCCGTCACGATGTGAACGCGGGGCAGCGAACAGGTGAGGTCACCATTGCCCTCGTTGGTCACGATCACGCTGGTTCCGGAGTCTGCGATCAGGAAATTCGCACCGGTAATCCCGACGTCGGCCGCAAGATACTTTGCGCGAAGCACCTGCCGCGCCTCGTTCACCATCTCCGGAACCTCGGAAAGCTTCCGACTCAAACCGTATTTCTGGTGATTTTCGTGGAACAGGTCGGCGATCTGTCCGCGGGTCTTGTGCACCGCAGGAACGATGATGTGGCTGGGTGGTTCGTGCGCGAGCTGGATGATGTACTCACCGAGATCGGTCTCCACGACCTCGAAACCGGCCTCTTCGAGCGCGCCATTGACGCCCACCTCTTCACCCACCATGGACTTGCCCTTGGTGATCATCTTCGCGCCGGCGGCACGACAGATGTCGACCACGATCCGGCGCGCATCCTCGGCACTGGGGGCCCAATGCACCTTGCCGCCACTGCGCTCGACTGCGTCAGCATAGCGCTCGAGATAATGGTCGAGATGTTCCAGCGTATGATTCTTGATCGCAACCGCCCGGTCGCGCAGGGCATCGAACTCGGGCAGGCCGGCGACGGCCCTGGCCCGTTTCACCGCAAATCCGTCCTTGGCACGGTTCAACGCCACCTGCAGGGTCTCGTCCTTCAGTGCCCTGACGGAGCGCTCCTTGAATGCGTGGCTCATCGACTGCATCAGCGCGACCCCCCCGCCGAACCGGGCGGATCTCCAAGCCCCGGCAAATCGGCCATGCCCGCCAAGACCTCGGCAACGTGGTAGACGTGGACATGACCCCCCTCGCGCCCAAGACGCCCTGCGATGTTGAGCAGACAGCCGAGGTCCCCACCCAGCACTACATCGGCGCCGGTCGCCGTGATCGCGGCAGCCTTGTCGGCAACCATCCGGCCGGAGATTTCCGGGTATTTCACGCAGAAGGTGCCACCAAAACCGCAGCAGACTTCCGAATTCTCCATTTCGCGCAGATCCAGCCCATCGACGCTGGCCAGAAGCCGGCGCGGCTGCGCCTTGATGCCCATTGCCCGCAACCCGTGGCAGCTGTCGTGATAGGTGACCACCCGGCCGAACGATGCCTGCACCGTGTTCATGCCTCGGACATCGGTCAGAAAGGAAATCAGCTCGTGCGTCCTGCCCGCCATGGCTTCAGCGCGCCGCTGCCAGCCGGGCTCCGAAGTGAACAGACGCGGATAGTCGCGCAGCATGCCGGCACAGGATCCGGAAGGCACGACGACATAATCGAATTGCTCGAAAGCCTCGATGGTATGCCGTGCGGTCTTCGCGGCACCGGCGAGATCCCCGTTATTGTACGAAGGTTGTCCGCAACAGGTCTGGGTCTGCGGCACATCGACGATGCAACCGGCCTTCTCCAGCAGCGCGACGGCCGCAAGGCCGACATTGGGGCGATAGATATCGGCAAGGCAGGTGACGAACAAACCCACTCTCGGGTGCCTGGTGTATTCGGAAGCCGCGGACATTTCCGTGCTGGTGCTCATGGATGGAACGCGACGAAGCCGATTCGCCCCTCGGGCTGAAGGGGCACCGCGGGCGTGGCTGCAGAGGTATGCGTATCTGGAATCATTTGCCGGACATTGGCCTGATCGGTCCGAACTTTATAGCCGATATGGAAACCATCCGAAAGCGCACCGAGCAAATTTTGTTGTCGCGAAGGGTCGGCTGGACCATGCGCCACCGGTTGCGAGGTCCTGGCAGCCTGTCGGACTTGGGCTGCTAGTGTCCTGTCACACGTCTAATGGCGTCTTCAGCGAGGCGAGAAGCGGTCAGATGCAAGGCACTTGCCCGCCGAGGTAGCCACTCTACCTCAAGGGCAAGTAACGCCGCAGATGGCCGCTTCTCGCCTCGCCCGAAGGGAGCCCCCGAGCGACGCCAGCGCGGCGTTGCAGCGCTTGACAATGGAATGGCCATTGCGCTGCGCGCTGCGCCTGGCCCTGACGCCGCTCGGGGGCTCTGAAGACGTCATTAGACGCGTGACAGGACACTAGTGCGCCATGCGGACAAATGGAGACCCTTTGACTCGGAATCACCCTCAATCTCGCGGGGACCTGCTGGAAGAGGCTGAGCTGTTCGACGCACCCGGCGGGGAATCGCTGCGCCTGCGCTTTCAGGGCCGGTTCGAAGGCCGGGTGGTGACGTGGCTGACCACACTGCAGGCCATCGGCAACCCGTGCAATACGGCCTACCCCGGCACCACCACACCCAGCTACATCGAGGTGGGTGCGGACGGTCCCGACGGCATCCCGATCACTGCAGGTCTGCGGGTCGCCCGAATCGATCTCCCGACGGTACGCAAGGCGATGATCATGATTCGCGGCTACAAGGGACTCCGCCGCGGACGCTACGAATATGGTGGCGGAAGCGGGATCTGATGCGGGTTCACTCGTCGCGCTCAAGCCGTGCATCGTCATCACCGGCGGCCACGAACATTCGCGGGGGCCGACCCGGCTCCAGCCAGAGATAGGCGATCTGCCCGAATTCCCGTGCCAACCGGTGCAGCCGTTCGATCGGGATACCCGGGACCAGCAGACTCGTCTCGTCCGGCCATGCGCCAGTCGGGTCCGAGGCATAGCCGGGAAAGGCTTCAAGACCCTCGGCCTGGAGGATCTGCCAAAGGACCTCATGGCGGCGGAGATTGTCGAGAATCGCAAGCGATCGACTGCCCGGATTGAAGGCGGTAAGCCAGCCTGCAGGCCCGCGTTCACGCAGCCACGCGGCCAGCGGCTCCGGGACCGGGCAATCGACCCGGAAACGGCAGACCCGTGTGCCGACGGGAACGACATATTCGGCAGCACGATAAGCCGCGAGCAAAGCGGGATCCACCACCGCTGGAACTCTGGAAGACATGCTGCACGCCCCGCTCGGAGATTTCATCGAATCAGCAATGCGTGTCGGCGACCCATCGCGCGGCCCCCAGACAGCCCATTGCTTTGCCTGAAGCATGCGCATTTCATGATCAGGAGGCCTATCGCAGCAACGAAATTCGACCTCGGTTCACGCTCCCGTACGGGCAGGATGGGTTGGAAACACTCCAATGATGCGCCACAAGAGAAGCGCTGATTAATGCGTCATCGCGAGGAGCGGAGCGACGCGGCGATCCATAAGGCATTGATTTCAAAGACTCCGCCTAGATTGCCGCGCTTCGCTCGCAATGACAAGTGCATTAGTCAGCGCTTCCCAAGAGGGAGCGGCATCGGTCAGAGAGGTGCAGTCACGAGCCGGCAACCCTGGGAGGACGGCGTTGCGGGCGCATCGAAGGCTTGCGCCCCTTTGCTCCCCTGCCCCCGCCGGGCCGGGATTCTCCGCCAGATGCAGCACCGTTCGGGCGGTTGCGCTTGTCCGCTTCGACAATCTGGTTCACTGCGGCCAGGGAGATTTCGAGCTCGTTCAATTCATCCCATTCGGCCTCGCTGCGCCTGCTGTCCGGGATCGCCAACAGTTCCTGCAGACGGCGCCGCGGAGAGGCTGGTTGAGGTTCGTTCATTACGGCGTTTTCTCCTTCTTCGTTACGGGAAAGCACGATCCATGCGCACGCGTCCGCGTGGTGACGGTTCGGCATGACAGCCGGATCTGCGCTTGAGGAGGCGGAGCACGGTTTCGGGGAACCGGGGGTATCAATACGCCCTTGCTCTTGCGGCCACGCATGGGTGGCCGATCGTTCGCTCCTGTGCGTAGTGTAGCCCCGCACGGGCAAAAAAGCCCATAATCCCCTGCCAATCAGCGACAGGCGAGAACGTGACTGCGTTACGGCGGCACTGGCTGCCCGACCGCCCGCAAACCCGTCAGCGCAAGGTCCGAGGCAAAGCGTCCGGCCCTGTCGACTCTGCACGGCCCAGGCCCATCGACGCGACGAAAGGTTCTGCCAAGCCACGGAACCCCACTGAAAAATCAAGGCCATCCAGATCGCGATCGACCCGCACACGCTCGAACAAAGCCAGCGTCGGGTAGGCCCCACAGGCCTCGCCCGGATCGCAGATCTGCCGGTCGTCGTTCATGTCGGTACCCGCGGCGATTCTGTATTCGCCCTCTGGCACATTTTCGAAGCCGTATGCGTATCTCCCGTCCACCAGATCCACGCCCTGCTCGGCAACACTCTCCCCCGTCTCGTCCAGCAACAGGACGTAGATGCGGCCGACGGTATCAACGGCCAGATCCGGAGCCGCGACACGCAGCAGGACGGGAATGTCCAGCGCCTGCTCCCCGGGCTCGGCCGTGACCCGGATCGTCGCCTCGTACCGACCATCCGCGAGACCGTCCCGCGCGACGCGGACCCGATAGGAGCCGAGCCCGGCTGAATCGACGTTCGCAGGTCCGATGGCAAGCCAGGGGGCACCCGAGCCGACACTGGTAACCTGCAGCGTTCCGCCGCCGGCATTACGCAGGGACAACGCCAGCACTGTTTCGGTGAATCCGAACTCGAGCCGATCGGGAATCGCCGACAACCGCGGCGGAATCTCTTCCACAGCATCCCCACCAGCCGCCTCCAGAACCTTCAACGCATTGATCTGCCCCCAGCCCGTTGCGCTGTCCCATCCGGCCGGGGCAATGTCGTCCGTGATCCGGCCCGACTCCATCCACTGCGCGAAAAGATCCGGCGCCAGGCCCGGTTGCACCGACCGGGCGAGGGCTGCCACCCCGGAGGCCACGGCGGTGGCCATCGAGGTTCCCTGGTAGAAGGCATAGACGGATTGCGGGGAGCCACTGGTATCGTCGACCAGAGTGCTCAGGATGCCATCCCCATAGCCATCACCGGTCCGGTCCACCCGCATGTCACCGCCGGGCGCCACGAAGTCGAGCGCATCGCCAGAACTGCTGTAGGGCGCCCGCTGGTTCACCGCATCCGTGGCACCCACGGCGAACACGGCGGGATACGCGGCCGGGAAACCCACCTCCCCGCCGTCGTTTCCCGAAGCCGCGATCACGAAAATCCCCCGGTTGCGGATCTCCTGAAAGAAGTCCGCATGGGCCTGCACGAAGGAACCTCCACCGAGACTGAGATTGATGACATCAGCCGGCCGCGCCGGCACCGACCCTGAATCGTTGTTCATGCCCGCCGCGTAGCGCACCCCCTGCAAGGTATCGTAGAGTGTGCCCCCATCCTCCCCCAGTGTTCGGACCGGCAGGATCCTGGCACCCCAGGAGACGCCGGCGACGCCCTTGAGATTATCGGTTGCAGCCGCAACCGTCCCCGCCACGTGGGTGCCGTGCCATGTACTCTGGCCCAGCCGGGACGGGTCCCCGGGGTCGGCGCCCCCGGCTCTGCCCCGAACGAAATCGTAGCCCGGCAGCAGTTGGCCGCTCAGGTCCTCATGCCCCAGGAAAACGCCGGTGTCGATGACCGCAACGACCACCTCGGCATCCGGTGCGCGACCGGTGCTGAGGTCCCAGGCCGCCGGCAACCCGATGTTGTCATGAAACCATTGCAGTCCCTGCAGCGGGTCATTGGGCAACCGTTGCGGGTGCATCAGGAAATTGGGGGAAACCGTGGCGATTTCCGACCGCGCGCGCAGCGCCTTGATCACCAGCAATGTCTGATAACGTTCCTCCAGTTCGTCACTTGCCCAGCGCAGCCAGTCGGTCGATCCGGGGCGCCATCCCGACAGCGCCTCCAGTACCTCGCCCGCCTGGCTTTCGGGAACGCGCCAAAGTTGTTCTCGATCAGGGCCTCCGGCGACACTCCGCAATCCGGATGCCTGCACAGCCACCGCTTGCGGGAGCATGGCGTCAGAGTGGGTCCGGACGATCATGTCACCAGCCACGAAGGCATCCGACACACGGGGACCGCGGTGGCGATCCCCCACCGTCAGTGGACGCGCTGAATCCAGTCGCAATGTGTAATTGCCACGTCCGGACTCGGCGCGCACTTCGACAAGATACCGGCCGTCTTCAGGCGCCGAAAGGCTCCTCCGCGCGGAGGGCACGAGCGGAAAATCCGATGCAAGCAGCGACGCATCGATCGCCAAACCGTCCTGGTTGTAGAGATACAGGTGGAGATCGAGACCAGATCCGTCGGGAAAGTCCAGAACGATCCGTTGCCCGGCCTGCAGATGAACATCGAAAAAATCCGCCACATCGCCAGCGGTGCCAAACCGGCTCACGGTACCCGGTGCAGCCACGAAACCACCGACGATCGCCGGAGCCACGATCACTTGCGCCTCGTCCACGTGGTTGTTCGACACCCGGGGCGTCTCCGGATCGTTGGTGTCGGAATCGACGCGGTTCAACGCGTCCGGCGTGATCGAGCCCTCCACGGTAAAGCCCGTGCGCTCGTCCCGATCACTGCCGCCCCCGCCACAAGCGGCCAGCAATAAACCGATGATCAGGGTGGTGAAGACGGTCCTGGCCCAATTGTTCAGCTTCATGCCGTTGGCCCTCTCAAGGGTACGTGTCGCGCGGGATGCGGGATCATGTGTGAGCAGGCATTCTGCAGGGTTTGCGAGCGGGGGGCGAACCCCGGAGCGGAGCCCCGCCCACCCACGGAAATGACAGCATCGCAACCTTGCCGCGCCAGGTTTCACTGGTCATTGGAGCATCGCGCTTGCCTGCAGTTCCTTGACCGCCGTATGTTGGCCCCAATGGACGACTCTTCGCACTCCACGGCGAACGACGGGCAGTATCGACTGCTGGCCCGCCTGGGCGCGGCGCTCCTCTGGCCCTTGCTGGGCGTATCCACGCTTTGGCTGATCACCGCGATTCAAGGCCTCACCGGGATCGACTACGTATCGCTGGGAATCCTCCCACGAACACTATCCGGCCTTCCCGGGGTGGTGACCGCGCCCCTGATTCACGAATCATGGAGCCACCTGCTGTCCAACAGCGCGCCGCTGCTCGGCCTTGGCATCATCGCAATGTATGGGTACCCGAATGCCACCCGCAACGCGGTTCCACTGATCTGGCTCCTGAGTGGCCTCGGTGTCTGGGTGCTCGGTCGGGAGAGCTTTCACATCGGCATCAGCGGACTCACTCATGGACTCATGTTCTTCGTGATCATGATCGGATTCATCCGCCGCGACGCACTGTCCATCGCTCTGGCGCTGATCGTTTTCGTGTTGTTCGGAGGGATGGCCTGGGGCGTGATCCCAGGCAAGCCCGCCGTATCCTACGAATACCACCTCTTCGGCGCCATGGCAGGCGTTGTGTCCGCGATGATGCTGCACCGGCTCGATCCGAGGCCGATCCGAACCTGACGGCGACAAAGGCCCGAGAACGAAGGCGTCACTATCGTTCATGAACCGCATCCTGTCGATCCGATGGAACCGGAAAGGAGCCCCCGGTCCGGCAACGAATCCTCAGTCGCTTGGCGGCACCGCGTTCCCGATGGGCTCCAGGGCACGAAGATAGATCACCAGCGCACGCCGATCCTCATCGGTCAGGTGGCTGGTACCTTCGCTGATCACGTCACCCATTGCCCCGCCGGCAAAATCCCCGTCCGGATCCATGCCCAGGTCGAGATAGCGCACCAGGTGTCCCGCGCGCCAGCGCCCGATTCCGGTGTCACGATCCGGCGTGATGTTCGGTGCCACATCACCACCGCCCAATCGACCGCCCGCATAAAGCAGGCGCGGGTTCAGTCCCCCCGTCCAAGTCCGTGGCGAATGACATTCGGCGCAGTGCACAACCGCTTGCGACAGGTAGGCCCCGCGGTTCCACTCAGCGGAGGCGTTGGGGCTGGGCTCGAACTCGGCGGGACGGAAGTGGAGGAACCTCCAGACACGCAATCCCGGGCGGAATGCGGCATACCACGCGAGTTCGTGGCTGCGGTTCTCCCGCCGCACCGGTTCCACGGTCTGCAGGTAAGCCCAGATGGCAGTGATATCGTCGTACCGCATCCGGCTGAACGAAGTGTAGGGAAAGGCGGGGTAGTAATGCCCGCCTCCCGGCCTGATTCCGTACCGTAGCGCCTGTACGAAGTCCTGCTCGCTCCAGAGCCCGATCCCCGTTTCGGGGTCGGGAGTGATATTGGGCCCGTAGAAGGTCCCAAACGGCGTCTCGATGGCCCGCCCGCCCGCAAGAAACGGGGCATCGTCCGCCTTTTCGGTGTGGCAGGAGACACAACCGCCCGCACGCAGGAGGTACTCGCCCTCACGCTCCTGTTCCGATGCCCCGAGATCGCTGGTCAGCCCAGGGGCGAATACCAGACCAAGGCAGATCAGAAACGGGATACCGGCAATCCGCGCCCGCCTCCCGAACTGGCAAACCCACAGCATGGCCGGAGCCGTCAGTCGCGGTGCCGGAAATCTTCGTGACAGGACCTGCACGATTGGCCGAGGTCACGGAACGCACTCCTGACCACGGTCTCATCGCCCTGCTCGACGGCCTCCAGCAATGCGATGGCTGCCTCGTGATTCTCACGCGAGCGCTCGGCAAATTTCTCCGGCTCTTCCCAGATCGATGGCAGTGCGTCCGTTTCGCCGAAATCCGAGCCTTCGGGAAACAGGGACGGAATATCCTGTGTGGCATCGACCAGGAAACGCACGTGCATCAGAAGATTTTCGCCAAAATCGGCGCCGTCGATGACGATGGCCGCGGTAGACGCCATATTGCCCCCGATCGCGCCCATGACTCCCTGTCGGTAATCAATCGTCACCTCCCCTCCCATGTCGAAGGCTGGCAGATTTCCCGACGCGCCCAGACCAACGGTCAGCGCGGCGCCGACGAGCAGCTTCCTGACGTTCATACGTTTGATCTTCATGGCAAATTCCTCCGGTAAGGTCGCGGTTGGCTGGCTCCGTTCTTCACGTGCGCGGGATCAGCGGAGGTCGTGCCCGCGCTGGAACCCGCAACGCGCCTGACCATACCACGGAGCTTCGCGGCACCGGAATAGCGGAAGCCCCGATCGGGGAGGTGTACGAATCGATTGCGGTACCGAAACCCCTGGTTCACGCCCTGACAGGCGCAAGTCATTCCTCCTGTCCACGCAGCGCCCTTTTGGTCTAGACTCGCAAGCGTGGGCGATAAGCCCGTTCCCTCCCGGGTTCGAACGATCTCGGGCGAAACTGTTGCCTGCGGCCCGGCGCTGCGGATTCCGGGTCTCCGAATAACGTGTGCAACCGGGACGAAGCGATGACCGCTCCCGTCTGGCCGGAGGAAGATGTGCAGCGCAAGAGACCCTGGCAACTGCGGGACCCGAACAGGACCCGGCACGTGCAGTGAGAACCAGGCGTGATTCCGACACACCATGGATCGGTTGTAGAATGGGCCCCGACCGCCAGGGAGGCATATCCCGAACCGTTCCCCGGAGCCTGCGGGGTACAGCGGTGAGGGTTTCGAACGGACCATCGCGGAGTGAACACATGCACGAGCCGCAGACAATGCCGGGCAGGCAGCCGCCGGTTCTTCCGCGACACCGAAGGATTTCGGATGACCGGAGATCCGGATGCAACGGAGAGCAATCCGGCACTTCTCCTCGACCATGGCAGCGATGCTGATGGGAAAGAAAAATGAAGAAGCCGCGTTCGCGGAGAGCGACCGATCCATCAAGGCCGACCAGGTAGAACTCAAGGGTTTCAATCGCACCCTGGCCGAGATCGAGTGGCTTCTTCTGGTCCTGATACTCGTCTATCTCGTCATCCCGGGAACCGATGTCGACGCGTTTGCCGTGTCGATGGCCTGCGTCGCCTTTGGCGCTCTCATCATCGCCTTTCGCTATCTGAACCTCTTCACGAGCGAGGCCCGCTGGAAACTCACTGCCGAGACCGCCGGCATGATCGCGTTGACCGCCTTTGCGATCTGGCACACCGGCAAGGCTGATAGTCCGCTGGTCAATCTGTACCTTCTTCCCATCGTCTTTTCCGCACTGACCTTGGGGAAATACATGACGCTTGCCCAGGTAGCCCTGATCACCGCGCTCTACCTGCATGCGTCGCATGGCCTGTTGGGTGATGCCTTCTTCACCTACGAGACATTCAGCAACACGATGTTCAACTTCGCACCATTTGTTCTCGTCGCGTACCTGACCGCGCTTCTCGCTGCGGATATGAGCTTCGCGCGGAAATTTCTGCAGTATCTGGCGGAAACCGACGAACTGACCGGACTTCCGAACATGCGGGTTTTCTATGCAGACCTCGAACGCGAGCGGATCAGGGCGGCGCGCGAGGGCTCGGAACTGACGGTCATGATGATCGACGCCGACAACCTGAAGGCGACCAACGATCGGCTGGGACATGAAGTCGGTAACGAACTGATCATCCGGATGGTCAAGGCCCTGCAGCACGCGCTCCGCGGGTCAGACCTCGTGGCTCGCTACGGCGGTGACGAATTCACGGTCATGTTGCCCAACACCGGCACGATTGCCGCGATGGAGGTCGCCGAGCGCGTTCGAAGGTCGATCGAGCACCTGTCGTTCGACGCCATGGGTGAGCCGGTGAGCACAACCGTAAGCATCGGCCTGGCCACCTATCCCGGGATGGCTGCAGACTCGCAGGAACTGCTTTCCAAGGCGGACCAGGCCATGTACATGAGCAAGCGCTCGGGAAGAAACCGCGTCACCGCTCACGCCGTCGAGGACTTCTCGGCGGCGTGACTCCAACCGACCGGACACAGCCGTGCGGCCAGAACCTCGCCGCGCGGATGCTCCCGAATGTACGGGACGCCACGCGGTGTCGTGGATCGTGCGGGCTCGGCTGGAAAGCAGGGGATGCACGGGTTGCCCCCTGTTCCGCGCCACCGAGGGACTCCACCCGGAGATGCCATCAACGGAATGGCGACATCGGCATGAGGCTTTCCGGGCGCGTGAACTTGTTGATGTCCACCGACATGCGCCCCATGGTCCCGGTCATGGTCCCCATGGAGTGATTCATCTGCGACATCGATGTGTTCATCGTACCGATGTTGCCGGCCATACCCCGGATGTTGACCGCCAGATCGTTCATGTTCTCGCTCATGCTGCGCACGTCCGAGGCCATCATTTCCATCCCGACACGCACTCGGTTGAAGTCCGCCGACATGCCCGCCTGACCCTCCACCATGCTTTCCGCCATCACCTCCATGCGCCCGGCCATGAAGGTCATGTCCTCCGCCATCGTCGATACATCAAGGCCCATCTGGGTCACGGCCCTGGTCATCGTACTCATGTCCCGCCCCATGTTGAACATGAACAGCCCCATCCCCAGAAACGCCAGCGCCACGCCCACCAACAGAACCCCGACACCGGTCACGCGTGCCGCCGTATTCATGCCACTGGCTGACGCCTTGGCTGTTCTTTCGTCAGACATCTCCACCCTCTCCCGATCGCCCCGGTCATTGAGTCCACATTACGGCGTGCAGGACCGAGTGTAGTGCAGATGCTGACCGGAGGGGCACGCCCCCCGAGCTACCGGCCACCCGTAGAAGGGCGACCGGTCCGTGCTTTCTCCGTCACATCGCCCGGGTTCCGTTCCCGTTCTCGCTCAACTGGTGCAGCGCATCCAGGGCGCACAGCGCGATCGGGTGCGCCGGAGCGGTCAGCCGGGGATGGCTTCCAAACTGGAACCCGACCAGTTCATGGACGCTCAGCCGGGCCTGAATCGCGATGCCGATCGCATTCAGTACCTCTGCCGTGGTCGGTCCACCCACCACCTGGCCGCCGAGAAGAAGGCCACTGCGGCTGAACACCAGGAGACAGGTCATCATGCGGGTACCGGGCATGCTCGGCGGATGATGGTCGGGAACCTCGACCCGCCCAACGACGACACTCAGCCCCTCGTCACGCGCCGATGTTGCCGTCATCCCCGCGCAACCGAACGCCAGATCGCCGATCTGGCTGGCGTAGATCGCGATCGTACCGGCGTTGTAACGCTCGTTCCGGAGGCCGAACAGATTCATTCCGGCGGTGCGGCCCTCGGCCGCCGCAGTGGACGCCAACAGGGAATGCGCCGAACGCCGAAGCAGGAAATCCTGCTTGAAGGCACAATCGCCGACCGCAAAGATCGCGGGGTCCTCGCGGGTTCTCTGAAAAGCATCGACCCAGATGCCGCCGCCACGGGCCATGGTCAGATCCAATGCCTCCGCGAGCGCGGTATTGCGACGGTCCCCGATCGCCACCAGCACGGCGTCCGCCTCGATCCGCTCCCCATTGTCCAGAAGCACCCGCTGCACCGGCCCATCGGCCCCGTCGCCCTCCAGTGCGACGACACTGGCACCGGTCCGGACCTGCACGCCATTGGCGCGCAGGGCCTGCTCGATCCGCACCGAAACCTCGACGTCGAAGTTGCGCAGCAGGACGTGCTGCAGCTGTTCCAGCACCGTCACTGCAATACCGCTCTTGCGCACTTCGTCCGCGAACTCGACTCCGATGAACCCGCCACCGATGACCACGAGCTGCCGGGCACCCGGGATGAGCTCGTCGAAGAGGTGCTCCAGATGATCGTAGTCCTTCCGGATCGCGAAAACCCCGGGGCGGCGGACACCGGGAATCGCCGGCAGATGCGGCTCGGTGCCGGTGGCGAGTACCAGCCGATTCCAGTGCACCAGCATTCCGGACTCCGTCAGCGCGGTGTGTGCGACACGGTCCAGGCTGACTACTGTGTCGCAAAGCTTCTCTCCACCCACGGCAAGGAACGGGGCATTGCTGAGCAGATCATGCTCCACCCCCTTCAACGTTCCGAAGATGTACGGAATGCCACACGGCACGACCGGTTCTTCTTCACGCCGTACCAGCAGGATCTTCTTCCCCGGCCAGACCTGGGCCGCGGTAATGGCGGCGCTCATGCCGCCCGGTCCGCCGCCAATGATCAGGGCATCGACCTCGCGTTCTTCGGCAATTGCTGGCGGTGTACTCATGGCTTGCTTCCCCATGCAGGACAGGATGAGGGAATCGAAGCAAGTTCCAGACCCTCCTGTCGCCGCCCGGATTCGCTACCCATCACGCCGTGCGCAACCCGCAACGGGCGGTGCCGGGTTTTTGCGCCACCGAATGATCACCAGACAGACCCGCGCGTATCCTTGCGAACGGCGCCGCCGTGACGGCATTCGCAACCCGTGCCGCGATCGGAGACACTTGCGCACGGCGCCACCCCGGCCGCCGAATCAGCCTTGGGACGCGGATCGTGGAACTTTTCTGGCAATACATTCTTGTCTTCCTGGCCGCGGCTACACCCTGGCTCGAGATCATGCTCGTGATCCCGGTCGCCATCGGCCTTGGGCTTTCCCCGATCCCCGTTACCCTGATCAGTTTCATCGGCAACGCGCTGCCCGTCTTCGGCATCGTGGCACTGTTCCGGCAGTGGGAGCGGCACCGGGGTCCGGTGCGTCGGAACTGGAGCCCGCGCGCGCGCCGCATCTGGAACCGCTATGGGTTACCTGGCATTGCGCTTGCCGGCCCCGTGATCACCGGCGTCCACCTTGCCACCGTGATGGCTCTCGCACTCGAGGCCGATCGACGACGCACGGTCGTCTGGATGTCCCTGAGCCTCTTCATCTGGTCAGTGGTGACTCTGGCGGTCACGCTGGCCGGGTTCGAAGGTTTCCGTTGGCTGTTCGCAAGCCCCTGAGCTACCCTGACACGATTCCAGCAAAAACCCTGGTCCGCATGTTGCATTCATGGACATGCATGCGCCTTTTCAATTCGACCGCGGATACCGACGTGCAAAACCGGCGCAGACAGCGCGCCATCCCGGTGCTTCCGCACCAAAAGTGCCCTTCACAAGACCGCGTCAGCGCTGCCAGGTATTGCGCCCGCCGCCCGGCGTACGCAGCCGATCCAGGCGCGCGCCGGCCCACTTGAATCCCGTCATTTTCCGTCCTTCCGACATGAGGTGAGCCATGAATCGACCACACACCCAAAACCCCGAATTGCGTGCCTGGGTGGATGAAATCGCCACACTTTGCGAACCCGACACCGTCCAGTGGTGCGACGGTTCCCAGGAGGAATACGACCGGCTGACGGCAGAACTGGTTGCGGCCGGTACCTTCCAGCCCCTGGATCCGGAAAAATGGCCGGGTTGCTTCGCCGCCAGAAGCGACCCCAGCGACGTCGCACGCGTCGAGGATCGCACGTACGTCTGCAGCGTGAACAAGAAAGACGCCGGACCGACGAACAACTGGGTCGATCCCCGCGAAATGAAGAAGACGCTGAAGGGTCTGTTTGCGGGTTGCATGCGCGGCCGGACCATGTACGTGATCCCGTTCAGCATGGGCCCGCTCGGGTCGCCGATCGCGCAGATCGGCGTGGAGCTGACCGACTCGCCCTACGTGGTCGTGAACATGCGCATCATGACGCGCATGGGTTCCGCGGTACTCGACGTGCTCGACGACGGCCCGTTCGTGAAATGCCTGCACAGCGTTGGCGCACCGCTGGAACAGGGCCAGAAGGACGTGCCCTGGCCCTGCAACCCCGAGACCAAGTACATCGTCCACTACCCCGAGGAGAAGAGCATCGTCTCCTACGGCAGCGGCTACGGCGGCAACGCGCTGCTCGGCAAGAAGTGCTTCGCGCTGCGCATCGCCTCGACCATGGCCCGCAACGAGGGCTGGCTCGCCGAACATATGCTGATTCTCGGTGCCGAAGCGCCGGACGGAACCCGCACCTACATCGCTGCCGCCTTCCCCAGCGCCTGCGGCAAGACCAACCTGGCAATGCTGGTGCCACCGGAACCCTTCCGCGAGGACGGCTGGAAGATCACCACGGTGGGCGACGACATCGCCTGGATCAAGCCGGGTCCTGATGGGCGCCTGCGCGCGATCAACCCCGAGGCGGGCTTCTTTGGTGTCGCACCGGGAACCAACGAGCAGACCAATGCCAGCGCAATGGCCACCATTCGCAGCAACAGCATTTTCACCAATGTTGCGGTCACCGGGGATGGCGACATCTGGTGGGAGGGGCTCACCAGGACGCCACCGGAAGGGCTGACCGACTGGCGCGGCCAGCCCTGGGATCCGGCCAGCGGCAAGCCCGCCGCCCATCCCAATGCCCGCTTCACCGCGCCGGCTTCGCAATGCCCGACGATCGACCCAGCCTGGGAGGATCCGGCGGGGGTGCCGATCCACGCGTTCATCTTCGGCGGACGGCGCAGTACGACGGTGCCACTGGTGGTACAAGCCTTCAACTGGAACTTCGGCGTGTACATGGCTGCAACGATGGGCTCCGAAACGACGGCCGCCGCCTTCGGCGAACAGGGCAAGGTGCGCCGCGATCCGTTCGCGATGCTGCCGTTCTGCGGCTACCACATGGCGGATTATTTCAATCACTGGCTGCAGATCGGCCGCGAACTGGCTCACCCGCCCAAGATCTTCGGGGTGAACTGGTTCCGGCGCGGTCCCAACGGGCAGTTTCTGTGGCCCGGGTTCAGCGAAAACATGCGCGTGCTCAAATGGGTCATCGACCGCGTGCACGGGAACCGCCCGGCTGTGGAGAGTTCACTCGGACGCATGCCGCATTACGAGGATCTTGACTGGCGCGGCCTGGAGGATTTCACCCGTGAGCAGTTCAACGAACTGATGTCCATCGACCGCGAAGCGTGGAAAAAGGAAGTGCATTCGCAGGATGAACTCTTTTCCGAGCTCTATGACAAGCTCCCGAAGGAGTTCATCTTCATGCGTGAGCTCCTTCTGTCCAGCCTGTGGCGTTCGCCCAAGTACTGGGGCCTCGCGCCCGAGCGCAGCTGACAACCGGGCGCCGCAGTCGGCATCCCATCCCCACGCCGGAATCGTACGCGATGATCCGGGGCCGGGGCGGCCCCGGGCGTGCGCCCGGACCATCCCGGTTGCACGGTCCGGGCTCTTCTGCTAACGTTCACCGCCTTTCGTGAAAGTCGAATCCCTTACTGGAGTTTTCCATGGCACGAGTCTGCCAGGTCACGGGCAAGCGCCCGATCACGGGAAACAATGTTTCCCACGCCAACAACAAAACGCGTCGGCGCTTTCTGCCGAATCTGCACTCGCATCGCTTCTGGGTCGAAAGCGAACAGCGCTTCGTGCGTCTGCGCCTCACCAGCAAGGGGATGCGCGTGATCGACAAGCGCGGCATCGACGCCGTGCTGGCCGATCTGCGTGCACGCGGCGAAAAGGTCTAAAGGAGAAACGACATGGCCAAAGGCGTACGCGACAAGATTCGGCTGGTGTCCAGTGCCGGTACCGGGCATTTCTACACCACCACCAAGAACAAGCGGAACATGCCCGAGAAGATGCAGATCAAGAAATACGATCCCGTGGTGCGACAGCACGTGATGTACAAGGAAGCCAAGATCAAATAGGACCTTGTGCATCGCCGCAGGACCCACAGGGCCCGGTCAATACCGGGCCCTGGCGTTTCCGCATCGGGTACCGCGGACGCTGGATGAATACATGATCCGCCGGTGCGACTGCCGTAGCCTCGCAACGAATTCCCCGTCCGCGCACCGATGCCGGATAACGGTCGGCAGCCGCTCGTGACCAGCCCCTAGTGGGCCATGCGGAAAGTACGGTGACTATGGAGCATAGCCAGAAGCGCCGGAGCAAGGCGGGCAAGTGCAGGAATAGTGGACCTATTTCAAAACTTGCCCAACGCAGCACCGGTGCTTCTGGCGAAGCAATCTGGTACCGAACTTTCCGCGTGGCCCACTAGATGCGCGATCCGGTTGCCGCCCCGTCGTAGGGTGACGAATCGTCGTGACCGTCAGTCCCCCGTTTCCGCGACTGTCTTGGCCCACCGTGCCATCATCTGCCCCCAGCGGTGCGCCGTCGCGGGATCGAGTTCGAGTTTCGTGTAACGCCCCCCGTCCCGGATCAGAACCCGTAGCAGCGGAACGCCGGATTCATGGATGATCTGGCGCAGCTCGATGACCTCGCCGAAGGGTGCTTCGATTGAATCCATGCCGTATCCTCATGCCTGCGAAATGCTGCCAAAAGCCTTCTGGACGCCAGCGACAGGAACCCGATACGCTCAAGCCGCTTCGGCAAGCCCAACCCTGAAAAGCAGTGAGCCGACGGGACCATGGTGCCGGGCCGATAACGCAATGAATCTGACCACTCCATCGCTCGATCACCATCCCGCGCTCGGCCCGCCAGAACGCCTGATATCTTCGCACACGGCCCACGGCAGAACTACGCTCGTACACGATCAGGCCTTATGCTTGCAGCCATTGAATCCCGGCCGGTACAACAGTCCGGTCAACGGCCCGTCCACACGCCCGGAAAGACCGATCGGTCATCAACCATGGCTCTGCCGCTGAAAACCCGCCTGCTGCCACCGCGTGCTCCCGAAACGGAGTCTTGCGCGTGTCTGCGAGTGCGCGCCGACCATCCGCCCGGTATCACCCTGAGCGATGGCTGTTTGATGGTCGCACCGGGTCTGGAGTCCCTTGCAGGCAGTAGCGGCATCGAGGAATGGCGCGCAGATGGCCCTGGCCGCGCATCGCGAGAGGGTCATGTCCACCTGCTCGAGCACCCTGATGTGATGTTCGCGGCCTGGCACCAGCCCGACGATACGCTCGCGGATACCAGCCGGCAGGCCTATCTCGACCTCTTCCGTGCCATCCGGGAGCGCGGTTTCCCCTACCCCATCCGCATCTGGAACTACTTCAGTCGCATTCATGGTAACGAAGAAGGACTGGAACGCTACCAATCCTTCTGTATCGGTCGGGGGCTGGCCCTCGACGAACTCGGGGTCACCGAGGAAAGCATGCCTGCCGCGACCGCGATCGGGACCCGCGCCGCTGGCCTGTTTGTCTACCTGATCGCCGCGCGCAGTCCCGGCCAGTCGATCGAGAACCCACGCCAGACCAGCGCCTACCGCTACCCGGAGCAATACAGCCCGGAGAGCCCCGCATTCGCCCGCGCAACGCGCATCGAGACCGCCCAGGGGCCGCAACTACTGCTTTCAGGCACCGCGAGCATCACGGGGCATGAGAGCCGCCATATCGGCGACTGCGTGGCGCAGACGCGCGAGATCCTGGCTAACCTCGATGCCCTGCGCGTCACAGCGGGCAACGACCTGCCTCCCCCTGTCTGGTTGCGCGTCTACCTGCGCCAGCCGGAAGATTTGCCGGAAGTGGCCGGAATCCTTTCCGGACACTATCCGCACACCCCCGCCGTGCACTGGGTCCTCGGCGATGTCTGCCGACACGAGCTCCTGATCGAGATCGAGGGCGTGCATGCCCGAGCTTCCTGAGGTCGAGACGACCCGGCGCGGCCTGGAGCCCCACTTGCTCGGCCGGAAGATCGAACACCTGGCTCTGCGCGACGCCCGGCTGCGCTGGCCGGTCCCCGATGATCTGCCGGCGCGCCTCGCCGGGCACCGCGTCCTGGGGCTGAGCCGACGCGCAAAGTACCTGCTTCTGGAGACGGAAGGCCCCGCCCTGCTGTTGCACCTGGGCATGTCGGGGAGCCTGCGCCGAAGCACCCCGGAAACCCCGTTGCGGACCCACGATCACCTGATCTTCACGCTCGATGATGGTCTCGAGATCCGTCTGCATGACCCGCGCCGGTTCGGCTGCTGCCTGCCGCTGCCCGCGCCGCCGGCTGTCCATCCGTTGCTGGCATCCCTGGGTCCGGAACCATTGGGCGATGACTTCGACGGCGAGTACCTGTACCGGCTCAGCCGCGGCCGTCGCGCGGCGGTGAAGTCGTTCATCATGGATCAGCAGGTGGTCGTCGGCGTTGGGAACATCTACGCGAGCGAGTCTCTTTTCCTCGCCGGGATCCGGCCCGGACGCGCTGCGCGACGGATATCCCGCGGCGAATACCACGAACTGACCGGGCATATTCGAGCGGTGCTCAGCGATGCCATCAGCCAGGGCGGTACGACACTGCGCGATTTCGTACGCGAAGACGGCAGCCACGGGTACTTCCGCCAGCACTTGCGCGTTTATGGTCGCGAGGGGCAATGCTGTCCGGTCTGCTCGACCCCGATTCGAAACCGCCGCATCGGCAATCGTGCAAGCGCCTACTGCCCGATCTGTCAGCACTGAGACTCATGGCAGTCCGTCGCGAAGCATGACCGAAGGCGGATACCGCATCGGCGCACCCGCCGCTGGTGCGGTTCGGCTTCGCCTTTCGGCACCCCAAGCCACGGCGCAGGGTGCCTGTGAGCGCAGCGAATGGCACCATCCCCGGCACGCACAGTCACCACCGGGGAGGTCAGCCCTCTGCCTTCGCCAGCTCCTCCGCCAGCTGGCGCGCATTGCGCACGCAATCGTTCATGGCGATGCCACGGTAGGCATTGCCACCCAGGTGCAGGCCCGGATACCGTTCCACATGGGCGAAGAGTTCGTTGACCATGGCGATGTGTCCGACACGGTAGGAAGGGATACCGTTGTCCCAGCGCTGGACAAAAGTGACATCGGGCGCCTTGTCCACGCCCATGGTCAACCGTAGTCCCTCGCGGGCCGTCGCGATCAGACCGTCCTCGTCCTGCTGCACGAGTTCGGGGTTGCGCTGACCCCCGATCATCACCCGCACGCTCCTGGAACCGGTTGGCGCGCGGTCGGGAAAGATACTGCTGTCCCAGAGCACACCGAGGACCGGCAGACCGGCACTGGTCGTCGTCAGCAGCCCGAAGCCATCCAGCGGGTGATCGAGTTCCTTCCAGCCCAGCCCCACGACGGCAACCGGCGAATATTCGATCGCTTCGAGCCGACTGGCGAGGTCGGCATCCAGCAATCGCAACATGCCGGCGGCGGCGTGGGCCTGGGTGCTCACCACCACCTGATCGAAAACCTCGTCGAAATCACCGGCCCGCACGCGGTATCCGGAATCATCGGACACGACATTCTCCACAGGTGTACCGAGGTGCCAATCGGCGGATATGGTCTGGCGCAGGTGTTCGATGAAACTGCCAACGCCACCCTTGAAGCTCATCAGAATTCCACCCGGTCCCGCCTGCTTCTTGCGCCGAGCGAGCATGCCGCGGAACAGCCCCCCATGCTCCTGTTCGAGCCGCACCACCAGCGGAAAAGCGGCGTTCACCGAGACCTTGTCCGGCGTAGTGGCATAGATGCCGGCAGTCATCGCATCCAGAAAGACGTCGGTGAATTCCTTTCCGACCCGTCGGTAGCCGAATTCCTGCAGCGTCTCTTCGCCGTCTCCCTTGCGTTTCGGCACGAAGAACTCGCCGGCCAGACGCAGCTTCGCACCCATACTGATCAGACGAGTTGCGAGGAAGGGTCCCGGCGCCTCTGGGAGCCGGTGCAACCGATCGGTAAAGATGTAACGTTTCCGCGCAGCATCGGAGCTCGGCAGCAACAGACCCTCCGCCCCGGAATCCTTCACCAATTGCATGCTGTCCGGCTTGCTGGTCAGAAACCCGTTACCCCCGGCCTCGAAGTGAAACCCGTTCAGGGTATCGGTGCGCATCGTGCCGCCGGGGATGGGTTCGGCATCGAAAAGATGAATTTCTCGATCGGACTGAGCCTGCTTGAGATAAAAAGCCGTTGTCAGACCGCTGATGCCGGCGCCGATAATCGCAGTGCGCATGGTGGACTCCTGGAGAAGGGACGGTTTTCGGGGCGACGAGCATGGCAGTCTGTGTCAGTCACGCTGAAGAATCCATGATCCATCGCATACCGATGCCGAATTGAAAGTGTTGTGATCGGGATGATGGAGCCTCGAGTGCCCTGGACGCGCTGACGGTGCTGGGATAGGTTGTGGCGGGTATGTTGGCTCATGACAGTGCGCTTGGACTGGCTGCAGAGCATTCCTCCGTTCTCTGTCCTGTTCGGGCTACCCGCAGTACGGGATAATCGGCATTCTGACCCTCCCTTGATGGAGCGCCATGAAAAAGCGACGGCACGCAAAGGATCGCCTGTCCTGGATCAGCGCCTACGCGTTGCGTCTGGCGCTGCTGCTGGGCGTCTGGTGGATCCTGAGCGGCAGCACCGATGACTGGTGGTTTGGTCTGCCTCTGGCCGTGGCCGTCGCCGCGGTCAGCCTGTGGCTGTCGCCTCCCGCACGCTTCCGGCTGCGCCTGCACCGCATGCCCCTCTTCGCCGGCTTCTTCCTCTGGCAGTCCCTGCTGGCCGGTTGGGACGTGGCAAGGCGCACGCTGAGCCCCGCGCTGCCGCTACATCCCGAGATTCTCCGTCTTCCCCTCGTCCTTCCCGAGGGCGCTCCGACCTGGTGGCTGATGCTGGTGATCAGCCTGCTGCCGGGTACGCTCAGCGTACGTCTGCGCCCGGACCGCATCCTCGAGGTTCACTGCCTGGACTCCCA
>JAABSN010000229.1 GCA_011390385.1 Thioalkalivibrio nitratireducens
AGGTCGCCGCGCGCCCGCCCGCGGCTGGGCGAATCTCGATGCGCCCCCCGGTACCGTCAGGGGCACGCCAACCCACCTCGATCGCCTGGCGAATATGGGCGCGCTCCGGGGCCTCGAGCGCATACCCGGTAGCACCGGCGGGCGCTGCCAGCAACACGAGCCACGCCAGCAGCGTCAAGATTGGCGTGAAAGAACCAGCGTAGGGTGCCGTGAGGCGAAGCCGAACCGCACCGATATCACGCCGGTCCTGGCTCCAGGCTCGGTGCAATTCGCTGCGCTCATTGACACCCTACGCCTTTCATCAGCAGGGGTGGCCGCCGGCGCCATGGCTGATAGTGTGCTATCCAGCATTCGGAGCCCTCATCGGTGTGTGTTCGGACGGCGACCACGCTCCTTGGATAGTTGCGCATTATTGCCGCGTGCGCAACGATGCTCGATGCCGGTGGACGCAATACCAGGAGAATGTTCAAGCGCGGATGCCCAGATGCATCCCGCAAATGCAGCAGCGACACGGTGAACACGATCCATGAGGCCAAGGCCTGCAGGAGTCTGCGTTCCCGCACGCCCCACCAGTTCAATCAGCAACTTACGCATCGTCTGTGCGAACCGTGGAAAAGGCACTGGAACTGACGTGATGCCGGAGCGTCCAAAACAGCAGATGCCGTCCGGGGGCCTGGCGCGAAATCCGCGTTGGGAAAATCCGCATACCGGAACACATCGGGTATACGCCGTTTTCGGCGTCCGAGGGTTGAACGCGCGGTCCGTTCACTGCCATGGCCCTCATGTTCCCTGGCTGTTCATGGCCACACACTGCATCCAGACGAGGAGGCGATGACGTTATGGACTCCGCAGAAACCCTGATTGCCCAGTACGCACAGGAATACCAGAAGCGCCAGGAATCGGAGATGTCGCTTGCGGCTTACCTGGAAGCCTGTACTGACGATCCCATGATGTTCGCTACCGCGGCGGAGCGTCTGGTGAAGGCCATCGGTGAACCCAGGATTCTCGATACCGCCAGGGACGAACGCCTTGGACGGATTTTTCTCAACCGCACAATCAAGATCTATCCCGCTTTCGAGGATTTCTATGGGATGGAAGAGACCGTCGAGCGTATCGTGGGCTTCTTCCGCTATGCAGCACAGGGGCTGGAGGAGCACAAGCAGATCCTCTACCTGCTGGGCCCGGTCGGCGGTGGGAAATCCTCTCTGGCCGAACGGCTCAAGTCGTTGATGGAGAAACACCCCATCTACGTGCTCAAGGCGGGTGATGAGATCTCGCCAGTGTTCGAGGGCCCGCTGGGGCTGTTCAACCCGGAGATCTACGGGCCCGACCTGGAGACCCGCTTCGGCATCCCGAAGCGCCGGCTCACCGGACTGATCTCCCCTTGGGCAGTCAAGCGGCTCGACGAGTTCGGCGGCGATCTGTCGCGGTTCTCGGTGGTGCGAATGCATCCCTCGAAGCTGCGCCAGATCGCCATTGCCAAGACCGAGCCGGGCGACGAGAACAACCAGGACATCTCCTCGCTGGTGGGCAAGGTGGACATCCGCAAACTGGAACTCTTCAGTCAGAATGACACCGACGCCTACAGCTACTCCGGCGGCCTGAACCGTGCAAACCAGGGCATCCTGGAATTCGTGGAGATGTTCAAGGCACCCATCAAGATGCTGCACCCATTGCTTACGGCGACCCAGGAGGCCAACTATGTGGGTACGGAGAACGTTGGTGCCATCCCCTTCCAGGGGGTGATCATGGCCCACTCGAACGAATCCGAGTGGCAGGCCTTCCGCAACAACCGGAACAACGAGGCCTTCCTGGACCGTATCTCCGTCATCAAGGTGCCATACTGCCTGCGCGTCACCGAAGAACAACTCATCTACGACAAGCTCATCCGCACCAGCGAACTGAGCGACGCCGCCTGCGCACCGGCCACGCTGGACCTGCTGGCCAGGTTCTCCGTGCTCACCCGCCTCAAGGAGCACGAGAACTCGAGCCTGTACTCCAAGATGCGCGTCTACGATGGTGAGACCCTGAAGGACACGGATCCCAAGGCGAAGTCCCTGCAGGAATACCGGGACGTCGCTGGCGTGGACGAAGGCATGACGGGCGTGTCGACCCGTTTCGCCTTCAAGGTACTTTCCGAGACCTTCAACTACGATAATCGGGAGGTGGCCGCCGACCCGGTGCACCTGCTCTACATGCTGGAGCAGTCCATCCGCAGGGAACAGTTCGCGGATGAGACCGAACGGCGCTACCTGGAATTCATCAAGGCGGAACTCGCACCACGCTACGCCGATTTCATCGGCAACGAGATCCAGAAAGCCTACCTCGAGTCCTATCACGACTTCGGCCAGAACGTGTTCGAACGCTACGTGTCCTACGCCGATGCCTGGATCGAGGACCATGATTTCAAGGACCCGGATACCGGACAGATGCTGGACCGCGCAGCCCTGAACCAGGAACTGTCCAAGACCGAGAAGGCCGCCGGCATCGCCAACCCCAAGGACTTCCGCAACGAGGTAGTGAAGTTCGCGCTCCGCGCCCAGGCCTCCAGAGGCGGCGAGATGCCCTCGTGGACCTCGTACGAAAAAATCAGGGAGGTCATCGAAAAGCGCATGTTCAGCCAGGTCGAGGACCTGCTGCCCGTGATCAGTTTCGGAACCAAGGCGGACTCGGATCTCGAGCGCAAGCACGGTGACTTCGTGCAGCGCATGGTGGCCCGAGGGTACACGGAGCGTCAGGTGCGCCGCCTGGTCGAGTGGTACATGCGCGTGAAACAGGCAGGCTGAACCCGGCAGGAGGGTCCCCAACCCGTGGTCAACATCGTCGATCGGCGTCTGAACCCGAAGGACAAGAGCCTGGCGAACCGGCAACGCTTCATTCGCCGGGCCAAGCGGCAGATCCTGGATGCGGTCCGGGATATCTCCGCGCGGCGCAGGGTCGCCGAGGTCGCTCAGGGCGAGGAATCAGTCCGTATCCCCTCGGACGGGCTTCAGGAACCATCCTTTCGCAAGGGGGCCGATTCCGGCGTCAGGCGCCATGTGGTGCCGGGCAACAAGGAGTATCGGGCGGGCGATACGATCCCTCGCCCCGATGGCGGGGGTGGGCAAGGACCGGGCGGCAGCGCCAGTGGCGAGGGTGAGGACGAGTTCCAGTTCAGCGTCAGCCGTGACGAGTTCCTGGACCTCTTTTTCGAAAACCTGGAACTGCCGGCGCTGGCGCGCACGCAACTCTCAAAGGTGGAACAGGAGGGGATCCATCGTGCCGGTTTCTCGGTCTCCGGCTCCCCCGCGAGTCTCAACCTGACGCGCACCATGCGCAACTCCCTGTCCCGACGGCTGGCGCTGCACCGTCCAAAGCGCGACGAGATCCTGGAACTGGACCGGGAGATCGACCGTCTGGAGCGTTCCGGCAAGGACCCCGAGGGTCTGCGTGAACTCGTCCGGCAGCGGGCGACATTGACCCGGCGCTCGCGCCTGATCCCCTATATCGACCCGATCGACCTCCGCTACAACCGCTTCGTGCCCACCCCCCGGCCGATCTCTCAGGCGGTGATGTTCTGCCTGATGGACGTGTCCGGCTCCATGACCGAGGACATGAAGGACCTGGCCAAGCGCTTCTTCATGCTGCTGTACCTGTTCCTCGAACGCCGTTACCGGCACGTGGAGATCGTGTTCATCCGCCACACCCACGTCGCCCAGGAAGTCGACGAAGAGACCTTTTTCTATTCGCGGGAGACCGGCGGCACCCTGGTTTCACCGGCGTTGGATGAAATGCAACGGGTGGTCCGGGAGCGCTACACCCCCGAGGAGTGGAACATCTACGCCGCCCAGGCCTCCGACGGCGACAACACGCCCTCTGACAACCCTCTGGTACTGCGCACCATGGAAGAAGTGATCCTGCCACTTTGCCGCTATTTTGCCTACATCGAGGTCGGCGAGGAGCGCGGCCTGGCGGCGAAGACGCCGATCTGGGAGATCTACGAGCGTCTGGTGTCCGGTGGCCATCCGCTGGCCCTGCGCAAGGTCAGGCAGCGCGCCGACATCTTCCCGGTGTTCCGGGATCTGTTCACCCCGGCGGAACTGAGGAGTTGACATGACCGGACGCCTGGTATCCGACGCCCGGCTACTGTACACGGGCGCCGACTGGGACTACCGCCTGGTGCGGAAGGCCTTTGATGCGATCGAACATATCGCCGTCGACGAGATGGGTCTGAACCCGTATCCGAGCCAGATCGAGGTCATCAGCTCGGAGCAGATGCTGGACGCCTATTCGTCCATGGGCATGCCGCTGTTCTACCGGCACTGGTCCTTTGGCAAGCACTTCGCACGGGACGAAATGTACTACCGGAAGGGAATGACCGGGCTGGCCTACGAAATCGTGATCAACTCGAACCCCTGCCTGTGCTACATCATGGAAGAGAACACCATGACCATGCAGACCCTGGTGATGGCCCACGCGGCATTCGGGCACAGCCACTTCTTCCGCAACAACCACCTGTTCAAGACCTGGACTGACGCCGACTCGATCCTCGACTACCTGGACTTCGCCAAGCGGTATGTGAGCGAGTGCGAGGAGCGTTACGGCGCCAAGGCCGTCGAGCAGGTGCTCGACGCCGCCCACGCCCTGATGAGTCACGGCGTGCACCGCTATCCCCGGCGGCAGCCGCTGAATCTCAAGCAGGAGATCGACCGCGAGCGCGAGCGCCGGCGGTTCGAGGAGCAGAGTTTCAGCGACCTGTGGCGCACCCTGCCCCGCCGTGAGACTGACGACGGCGAGCCGGATCCGGACCTGGATGCGCGCCGCGCCAAGCTCGGATTACCGGAGGAGAACCTGCTGTATTTCCTCGAGAAACGAGCGCCGCGCCTCGCCCATTGGCAGCGCGAAATCCTGCGCATCGTGCGTATCGTGGCCCAGTACTTCTATCCGCAGCGACAGACCAAGGTGATGAACGAAGGCTGCGCCACCACGGTGCACTACGCGATCATGAGCCGTCTGCATGAAACCGGGCAGATCACCGACGGCGCCTTCATGGAGTTCCTGCACGCGCACACCAACGTCGTCTTCCAGCCGGACTTCGACGACCAGCGCTTTTCGGGCATCAACCCCTACGCGCTCGGCTTCGGCATCCTGCAGGATCTCAAGCGTGTCTGCGAAGCCCCCACGGAAGAGGATCGGCGCTGGTTCCCCGACATCGC
>JAABSN010000230.1 GCA_011390385.1 Thioalkalivibrio nitratireducens
GCCGGGAGCACTGGTGGCCCAGCAGATGTTTCGCCACAAGACGCGCAAGGCTTCGTTCCAGATCGTGTTCTGGGCGATCGTCGTGACGCACCAGGTCCTTTGGGCGGACTGGCTGCTGACCGATGCCAGGCAGCTGACCGGCTGGCTGCCATCGGTGTTGGGCTGAGCCGATCCGATCGTTGGGGCTGGCGCCTGCATTCCTGGCCGATCAGGACTCGTCGGGCCGTGTTCGAGCAGCCGCAGCACCTCGGAGTGGCGCTCGTGTGGGTTCGCGACCACGGGACAACGCCCTCGGCGCACCCCCTTCCCGACTCGGGTGTCGGGCATGCAGGCAGTACCTGCCATATCTAGCCGGGGGGCACGCGAACCAGCCGCAGACGTCCTGTCCATCAGCCATCGGTCCGCACCAATTTCAGAGCCTGCTTCAGCGACAGGCTCTCTTTCATCTTGTGCCTCAGAATTCTCGTCAGAAGCATATCCGGATCGTCCCGCACGCCCGACTCCCGCAGGATCTCCCCCAGGACATCGCGGGCAAACCGCCGTCGGAACCGATGAGCAAGATCGAGATGCCGCTGGCGAATACGCACGGGGTCGGTTCTGCGCTCGAGCAACCGCGTGACTCCCTCGGCCACTGCCGCAGGGTCCGGCGCGACAATCAGACTGTTGTAATCGTCATAGAAAACATCGCGGCCACCCTGCGACGGCGTCGAGACAACCGGCTTCCCGCATAGCAGATATTCCGAAGACGCGAAGCACGCGCCCTCCACCGCGGACAGGATCAGGCCGGCACCGCTCCGGTTGATCAGTTGCACGACCTCCGCAGGCTCCAGGTTCGAATAGGTCACTGTGTCATGAGGCCAATCCGTTGCAACCGGTTGATTGAGCCGGAATAGTGGTGTCTCGACAAATACCAGCCCGTCTACCCCTCGAGCAAGATGGGTCCGCTTATGCATGTTGCGCTGAGCAATCATGATTGCGCGAAATTCCCGGGGCTCCTGCCGGATGCGGAACAGGTTTTCGTCCAGCCAGCAGTTGTTGTTTACCCAGCTCGCTCGGAACCCGGCTGCCTGTGCAGCCGCCACTTCGGCAGGCGTGTTTCCAAGAACCCAGACATTCGCGAGCGAAACCCGGGAATCACGAAACATGCGTGCCGCGTCGGTAAAATAGGGGAGATCGGCGTGCCACCACGTCGCCCACAGCACTCGATCGGAAGGGCGCATGCTGGCGATGACTTTTCTCCATGCATGCACCGCATCTCGATGAAATGGATCCAGCCGGATCGTCGTAAAGAAGATCCGCAGGTGCGGCTCGGCATGAAGAAGGCGCAAGGAGACCCAGCTGTGCCGCCGGAGGCCGCCGAAAGGCCGCAGCACCCGTTGCCCGAAGCGCCTGACCCAGTGGTTGTTGCGGTTGCTCATCGGGCCGGACCGATGCCGACGGGAAGAGGGCGCATCATTGCACTCACGGTGTTCACCGGGTTTATCGCACCGCGTGCCGGGATCGTGCCCAGAGTCATCCGCCGGTGCTGCCATCCGTCGGGAAACGACTGGACACCCCGGGCCGGCGAAGCGCCCGCCCGAGCCGTGGTATCAGGGCCCTCAACGAGGCCAGGCCCCATTTTCCGACGAGATACCCGGGCAGATGACGCAACGCCTGGCGCTTGCCCGGCAATGCTTCGAGGCAGTCCCGGTAGAGGCCCCATTGGCGCCGGACTCTGGTCCATAGGCCGAGGGTCTGCACTTCCATCCGCACCCGAGGGTCATGGATCGTACGGTTCAAGTGGGTCGAGATCTGCGTAACCCCACTGGAGTCCAGAAGGCTGCACAGCTCCGCTACAAGACGCGCCCATCCGGGATCCATCGGAACACCCTCGAACAGATCCGCCGGCAACCCTCCAGCGCAGGCGTTCAGCGCCAGAAGAAGGTCCGTCGCCGCCTGGAGTGGTTCCCCGCCCGGTGGTTGGCGCAGCAGGTAGCGGACGTTATCGATTGGGCGCGGTAATCGCACCCCGGCAAGTGCAGGTCCAGCCGGAACCGCATGGTCCCAACACGCCGCGTCCGGGGCTCCGCCGAAGCCATCCTGGGTCCAGAAGACGCGGAGCCGGTAGCCGTCATGCCGCCTGAACTCCATGTAGCGACCGGCGAGCACGAATCCGTCGAATGCCCACCCCGGCAGCCGGGGGTGCGTCGGCAGCCATCCCTGTCCGATCAGAATACGGCTTACGCTGAGCAGCTGCTGGAGATCACCGCGGACCGCGAGCGGGAGCAGGTTGTTGCCATCGGCTCCGAGCCGTGGTTCGGCCATCCACAACGCCACCGGCGGAAGCACGAGGATCTCCAATCCGGCAGCGGAAAGAGAGCGAAATAGCGGGATCTGCTGCGCGAGCTGCTTCTGGTTCCGAACCCAAGTGTAGCGTATCACCCCTTTCACTCGCTGCATCAGCGGATCATCCGCAATCCGGGGCGCCAGGTTCGTGTAGAGACACGAAATCAGTCGGAACGAAGCGCTGTCCAGATGCGCCTCGGTATCCATCCAATGCCGCCAGCGCTCCCAGCAGCGTACGCTCTCGGGTGGCTTCGCGAACGCGGCACGGAGTAGAACGCGATGGTCTTCGTTGAGCAAGGCGGGCGGATTCCCGACGCTCATCCGATTGCAAGCTGCCGAGACGCGAGACTGTACATGCGCGCGTAGCGACCGTCGTCGCGGATCAACTGATCGTGGGTCCCGCTTTCCACGACTCGCCCCTCATCCATCACCAGGATGCGGTCCGCACGGGAAACCGTGGAAAACCGGTGGGAAATCAGGATTGTGGTCCGCCCTTTGGCAAGGTCGGGAAAACGTCCGAACAGTTCTTCCTCGGCATGCACATCGAGGTTTGCTGTTGGCTCGTCCAGAATCACGATCGGCGCGTCCCGAGCCATCGCGCGAGCGATCGCTAGCTGTTGCCATTGCCCGCCCGAGGGCTGGTAACGGCCAAGATCCCGCCCGAGTAGCGTCGCATAAGATTCCGGCATGCGCTGTATCACCTCGTCGATCCCGACGGAACGCGCGATTTCGCGCACCCTCTCCGAATCCCCGGACAGACGCTCCCAATCCCCGAAGGCGATGTTGTCCGAAGCGGTCGCCGCGTAACGCCCGAAATGCTGGAAAACGCAGGCAATCTGGCGCTGCACGCCCCCTGGATCCAGTTCCCTCGCGTCCATGCCATCGTAGAGGAGCGCCCCGGCATCAACATCGTAAAGCCTTGCGATAAGCTTGGCCACCGTGGTCTTGCCCGCGCCATTCTCGCCAACGAGGGCGACAGTTTCGCCCGGTTCAATGCGCAACGACAGGCCGCGTAGCGTCGGAGTCGATGCTCCCGGATAGGTGAATTCGATGTCCCGCAACTCCACCGCCCCCCGAAGACGGGGCACGGGTGTGGCGGTCACACGCCCCTGCCCGGGTACAAGCCCCATGAACTCACGGATCCGCCTTACGTTGAACAGCTTCCAGCGCAGGCTCCCCGACAGCGACACTGCATGTTCGATCAGGAATCTCAATTGCGCCGCTGCGCTGCCGAAGATGGCGAGGTCGCCAATCGTCAGCTGCCCCTCGACGATGGCGAATGCCGCCTTGGTCAGAGCGACGTAAACCGCGACGACCGACAGGACCGCGAAGATCAGCCTTCCCGTCAATTCAAAGCGCAGGTGGGTCAGGACCAGCGTCCGGAACTCCGCGAGAATCCGCTGCAGCCGATCGAGCAACACAGGCTGGATCTGCAGCAACCGCAGTTCTGCGGCCTGATCGGGGTTCATTAGCGTGCCCTTGAAGTAACCGGTCCAGCGCTCCTTCTCGATGCGTTGATCAAGGTCATCGAACTGGCGCTGACTGAGACGCCATTGAAACAGCAGGTACGGAATGCCGATCGGCACAAGCAGCACGAACAGCAATGGTTCGATCACAATCAGGATCAGCATCAGGGAAGCCACCTGCACGAGCTTGGTGACCAGCTCCAGGGATTGCGCGTAGATCCCGGAAACGGTTGCTTCGGGATTCTGTTGAGCCCGCCCGAGGCTGTCACGGTAACCCTGGTCTTCCACGGTTGCCAGCGGCATCGCTGCGTGCTTGCCCATCAACTCGAGATTCAGTCGATACCGGAGTTCGATCTCGAAGCGCTCGGCGAAATATCGATTCAGCGCCGTGCCTGACACGGTGCCGAGCGTGAGGACGAACCCCACGAGCAGCCAGGCATATGCAGCCGTCTCCCCCAGAGGAACACCGGCCAGCGAGTCATTCACGCTGTTCACCAGTCCGCGTACTGAGAGGGCGATCCCCGCCGGGAACACCGTGCTTACCAGCGTATTGAGCCAGTACAGACGGAACAGCCGCGGGTTGGCCATCGCAGCCTGCCGGAACGCCCAGCGGATGTCGGACACCGTGCGCCGTGCCCGGTTCCGGAGATCGCGGATCACGCGCCCTTCTCCGTCAGCCGTGCCATCAGGTCCAGATAGCTCCGAATCATGTCACTTTCCTGGAACAGGGTGTGAGCGCGGTGTCTCGCGGCCTGCCCCAGCCGCACACGCTCATCGGCATCGATTGCCAGCGCGCATACCGCATCCGCGATTTCCCGCGGCAGGTCACCCCCCGTGCCGGGCGCCCCGAGCAGCACGCCGGTGTCGCTCAGCGCTTCGGGAATACCACTCACGGCGGTGGCCACGACCGGCAAACCCCGCGCCATCGCCTCCAGTATCACCAACGGCATGCCCTCGAACTGCGGGGTATGAACAAGCATGTCGCCCGCAGCCATCAGTGCGGGTATGTCATCGTGCTCGGCATGGTGCTGGATCCGGTCGCGCGACAGCAGCCGCGCCAGCCCGACCAGCTGTTGCTGCCGGGTTCCCGACCCAACCCACACGAAGCACAGCGAGGGCCAGCAGGCATGAGCCATCATGTGTCGCAGCGCCTGCAATTGGTACTGGAAGCCCTTGACCAACTCCATGCGCCCGATCCCAAGACAGAGAATCGCATCGGGCTCGATGCCCAGTTCGCTGCGCACCCGGGCCCGTTCACTACCGTCGATCGCCGCGAAAAACGGCCGTGGGCGGCCATTGTGAATGACTCGACCGCGGGCACTGTCCAACCCGAAACACCGGCGCAACACGGTCAGGTTGTCCTGCGACACGACAAT
>JAABSN010000231.1 GCA_011390385.1 Thioalkalivibrio nitratireducens
GAGCGCCGCGAGCAGCTTGAAGTCGCCGTAGCCCATGCCCTCGCGCCCGGTGGCGAGCTTGAAGCCCTGGTAGACCAGCCACAGGCTCAGGTAGCCGGCGGCCGCGCCGATCAGCGCGTCCTCGACGGCGACGAAGGCGTGATCGCCGGCGAACAGGTTGAACAGCAGGCCGGCCCAGAGCAGCGGCAGGGTGATGCTGTCGGGCAGCAGTTGCTCGTCGATGTCGATGAATGTCAGGGCGATCAGCGTGCCGGTCAGGCCGATCCCCGCCAGCGCCGTCCAGGGCCAGGGCAACAGCCAGGCGGTGGCGGCGAACATGAGCCCGGTCAATAGTTCGACGGCCGGGTAGCGTGGTGAAATTCTTTGTTGGCAGCCGGCGCAGCGTCCTCGTAGGGCCAGCCAGCTGAAAACAGGGATATTCTCGATAGCGCGGATGCCGCGGCCGCAGCGGGGGCATCGGGAGCGCGGTGCGACCAGGTCGAAACGGCCTTCGGGCAGGTTCGGAGCCGGCTGCGCCATTTCCTCCGCGCACTGCGCACGCCATTCGGTACGCATCATGATCGGCAGCCGATGTACCACGACGTTGAGAAAGCTACCGACCAGCAGCCCGAACAGCAGCGCGGTCCCGGCGAGTACGGCGGGCGGCAGGGTCGCGAGGGACTCCACGTCGAGGGCGGCCTGCGCGGGGGCCGGCGCTAGACGACCGCGCCGAGCTTGAAGATCGGCAGGTACATGGCAATGACCAGGCCGCCGACCAGGATACCGAGGATCGCCATGATCATCGGTTCCAGCAATGCGGACAGGTTGTCCACGGCGTCGTCCACGTCGCGCTCGTAGAAGTCCGCCACCTTGGCGCACATCTCGTCGAGCGAGCCGGATTCCTCGCCCACGGCCACCATCTGGATCACCATGTTGGGAAACAGCTCGGTGGCTTCCATGGCGCGCTGCAAGCGCTGGCCTGTGGCGACCTCGGTGCGGATCTCCATCGTGGCGATCTCGTAGACGATGTTGCCGGTGGCGCCGGCCACTGACTCCAGGGCTTCGACCAGCGGCACGCCGGCGGCGAACATGGTGGACAGGGTGCGGGTGAAGCGCGCGATGGCGGCCTTGCGGATGATTTCGCCGAGGACCGGTGTTTTCAACAACGCCCGGTCGAGAAACTCGTTCATGCGTTGGGAGCGGCGTTTGAAATACATGAAGACTGTCACGATCGCGACTACGCCAAGAATGATCAGGACACCATTGCCACGTACGAAGCGAGAAATCCCGACTACGAATTGCGTGAAGGCCGGCAGGTCGGCACCGAAGCCCTGGAAGATGCTTTCGAACTGCGGAATGACGAATACCAGCAGCACAGCAGTTACTATGACCGCAACCGACAGCACGGCGATCGGGTAGGTGAGCGCCTTCTTGATCTTTTTCTTAATTGCCTCGGTCTTTTCCTTGTAGGTGGCAATCTTGTCGAGGAGCGTCTCCAGCGCACCCGATTGCTCGCCGGAGTTCACGAGGTTGACGAACAACTTGTCGAAATACAGCGGATGCTTGGCCAGCGCCTCGGCCAACGTGGTGCCGCTCTCCAGGTCAACCTTTATGGCAGAGAGCAGTTTCTGCATTCCAGGGTTTTCGTGACCGTTGGCGACGATGTCGAAAGCCTGCACCAGCGGAATGCCGGCCTGCAGCATGGTGGCCAGCTGGCGGCTGAAGATCGCGATGTCTTCGGTCGTGATCTTGGAACGCTTCTGGAACAGTGTGCTCTGGCGGCGGATTTGCGTCGGCACGAGTCCCTGGCGCCGCAGGCTGGCCCGTACGGCGGCCTCGTTGACCGCCACCACGGTGCCCTTGATGACGGTGCCGCGGGGGTCCTTGCCCTGCCAGGAGAATGGATATTGTTTTGCGGCTTGTGCCATGGCGAGTTACTCGTCGGGTTCGTTGTCGGTCCCGGGGACCGGCTAGTCGATGGTGACGCGGTTGACTTCCTCGAGGCTGGTGACGCCGTTCTTGACCTTGAACAGGCCGGCGCGGCGCAGGTCCCAGATGCCTTCCTTATCGGCTTCAGAGGCGATTTGCATCGCGTTGCCGCCTTCCATGATGATCCGGCCGATGGTCTCGGATATCGGCATGACTTGGAAGATACCGGCCCGACCCTTATAGCCGTCGTTGCATTTGTTGCAGCCGACGGGTCCATAAATCGTTAGGCCTTCGTTAACTTCCGTTTCGGAAAATCCTTCTCGCAGCAGGGCCTCGCGCGGAATGTCGCGGACTTCTTTGCAATTGTCACACAGCTTACGCGCGAGCCGCTGGGCGATGATCAGGCTGACCGAGGAGGCGATGGCGTAAGGCGCCACCCCCATGTCCACCATGCGCGTCAGGGTCTTGGGGGCATCGTTGGTGTGCAGCGTGGAGAGCACCAGATGGCCGGTCTGCGCGGCCTTGATCGCGATTTCTGCTGTCTCGAGGTCGCGGATCTCGCCGACCATGATGATGTCCGGGTCCTGACGCAGGAAGGCGCGTAGCGCCGAAGCGAAGGTCAGGCCCACTTTGGGATTCACGTTGACCTGGTTGACGCCCGGCAAGTTGATTTCGGCCGGGTCCTCCGCGGTCGAGATGTTGCGGTCCTCGGTGTTGAGGATATTCAGTCCCGTGTACAACGAGACCGTCTTGCCGCTGCCGGTCGGGCCGGTAACCAGGATCATCCCGTATGGCTTAGACAGCGCGTCCAAGTAAAGCTGTCGCTGGAAGTCCTCGTAGCCGAGCGCGTCGATGCCGAGCTTGGCCTGGCTCGCGTCGAGGATACGCATGACGACCTTCTCGCCGTAAAGCGTGGGTAGCGTATTGACGCGAAAGTCGATGGAGCGACTCGCGGAGAGCTTGAGCTTGATGCGGCCGTCCTGCGGAATCCTGCGCTCGGCGATATCCATGCGGGCCATGACTTTAATGCGCGCCGTGACCTTGTTGGCCAGCGCCACCGGCGGCTTGGTGATTTCCTTCAGCACGCCGTCGAGCCGGGTGCGCACCCGGTAGAACTTCTCGTAGGGCTCGAAGTGAATATCTGACGCACCCTTGTGGATCGCGTCGATGAGGATTTTGTTGACAAACCGGACAATAGGAGCATCGTCGATCTCGTCGCGGCTCAGTTCACCGCCCGATTCATCCTGCTCGTGCGTGACATCGATGTTGTCGAGATCGAGATCGTCGCCGCCGAGCGACTCGAAGGTCGTGTCGAGCGCCTCGGACAGCTTTGCCAACACGGCGTCGAGCTTGTTGTCCTCGACGACAATCGCCTCAATGCTCATTCCCGTCGCAAACTTGATCTCGTCGATCGCCTGCAGGCGCGTCGGGTCGGAGACGCCTACGAACACCTTGCGTCCGCGACGAAACAGCGGCAGAACGCGGTGACGGTGGATCAGCTTGTCGTCGATCAGGCGCGCCGTCTCGAGATCGACCTCGATCGCATCGAGGTCGAGAACCGGAACGCCGAATTCGTGGCAGGCCGCGCCGGCGATCTCCCGCGCATCGGCGAGGTTCTTCTCCACGAGATAGGTCACGATCGAATTGCTCGAGGACTTCTGCGCCTCGATTTCGGCTTCCGCCGCAATCGACTCGTTGATGATGCCTTCCTGGACGAGGCGTCGCGGGAGGCCGGAGAGTCTGGGTTGTATCGACGCTGCCATCGGAGAGCCTGTGTGGCGGGGTCCGGCGAGCCGGCCCTAGGATGACCCAGTTTCCAGCCAGCGCCACTGGGGGGCTGCCGACTGGTTCACATAATCATGGTGAGTTTATATTAAGGCCGCGGCGCAACCAAACAAAAAAAGGGGCGCTGCGTGCGGCAGCGCCCCTTTACTGGATCGCTACTAAATCTTATGTAGCAGTGCGGCATTCTGCCGGAACATACTTGAAATTATCCGCTCCGGCGACCGTACAGGTCCAAGCGATATTACCTTCGGCGGTAGGCGCAGGAGTGTAGGTCAATACAACGGCTTGCGCTGCAGCTGTTCCAGTGACCGTGATCACACCGGCGGCACAGGTGCTGCTGGCTACGTTAGCGGTGGAGCTGCCTGCCCCGCCTGCGACAACCGTTACGCCTCGGCACGCGGTGGCATCGATGACGCCACCAGCATTGGCGACGTTCTCACCGACGGTGGCTTTGTAGCTCGACGCCAGCACGGCAAGCTCAGAAACGCGCGAGCGCACGGTGTAGTCCTGGTAAGCCGGCAGCGCGATGGCGGCCAAGATGCCGATAATCGCAACCACGATCATCAATTCGATGAGGGTGAAACCCTGCTGACGGTGCACGTTAAGGTGCTGAAGCTGCTTATGCATTCTAATACTCCTTCGGAGTGGTCTGAAAAAAACCGGGTGCGGAATACACCGCGTGTGCCGAAGAGACTGCAACTGCCGTGCCAAGCATGGCGCGTTGTCGGTAAGAATCTGTTTTATAAGGGTTGGCTAACCAGAGCGAGAGTCGGGGGGTAGCTGCTTGACCCGCCACCTCATCCCTTCCACGTCCAAAAGTGACGCCCCGCGTCACCCCATCGCGTCACTCGATCCCGAGTTTCTTGATCCGGTAACGCAGCGCGCGGAAGGTGATGCCCAGCAGCTTGGCCGCCTGGGTCTTGTTGTAACGGGTCTGCTCAAGTGCCTGCAGAATCGCGGCCCGCTCAAGCTCCTCGACCTGGTCACCGAGCCCGTTCTCCCCGCCGGGCGACACCCGCGGCCGGACCGGGTTCTGCCCGGGCTCGGGCTGGCGCAGCTGGATGTCCTCGGCGTCAATAGAGCCGTTCTCGCACAACGCAATCGCCCGCTCCAGCACGTTCTCCAGTTCGCGAACGTTGCCGGGAAACGAATGCCCCAGCAGCGCCCTCTTGGCGCTTTGCGAGAGCTCCCGGCACTCGACCCCGAGCTGTCCCGCGAGGCGGTCCAGAATATGCTCGGCCAGCTCGAGAATATCGTCGCCGCGGTCACGCAACGGCGGCACCACCAGTTCAATCACGTTGATGCGGTAATACAGATCCTCGCGGAAGCGCCCGTCGGCCACCAGCGCGCCGAGGTCCTGGTGCGTCGCGGAAAGAAACCGCACGTCCACCGGGATTTCCTGGTTGCCACCCACCGGCCTGACGGCGCGCTCCTGG
>JAABSN010000232.1 GCA_011390385.1 Thioalkalivibrio nitratireducens
GAATACCGTGCCGCCGCCTTGCGCGAGAAGCCGAGCAACAGCGCGGCGGTCATGGTGACCCCGGAACGCGAAGTTCCGGGGATCAGCGCCAGCGCCTGGGCACCGCCGACGACCGCTATGTCGCGCCAGCGGATGCTGAACTCGTCGCGGGTGCCGCGCCCGCGCCAGTCGGCCAGCCACAGCAGCAACGCGAAGCCGATGGTGGTGGTCGCGATCACCAGCGGCGAACGCAGCGAGCTCTCGATCACCCCCGCGAAGGCCAGCCCGGCGAGCGCCGCCGGCAGGGTGCCGAAGATCACCGCCCAGGCCAGCATCGACTCGGGAGTGGCGCCACGCCCCCCGACCTGGCGGAACCACGCTTGGACAATGACAACGATTTCGTGCCGGAAGTAGGCCATGATCGCGACAAGCGTCCCGACATGGATGGCGACGTCGAACGCCAGCCCCTGATCCTCCCAGGCCGTCAATACCGGCACCAGGATCAGGTGCGCGGCGCTGGAGATCGGCAGGAATTCCGTCAGCCCCTGTACCAGCGCCAGCACCCACACCTGCAGCCACTCCATGCAACCCCTCCCCGAGAAAGTCGGTCAGCTTACAGGCGTTCACGGCGATCCGGGAAGCTGCCCCCCGGCGGCAGGCCGCAGCCACGCCCCAGCACCATCACCTGAAAGCGCTCGCCCATCTCTCCGGGCAGCGTGAGCATACGCACCTGCTGCGCCAGTTGCATGACGAGGCGCGGATCGTCGTTGCCGGCGACCGACTGTTCGAACAGCGCTGGCAGACCGGCACCCAGCAGGAACTCACCCTGGGCCGCATAGGCAAGAACGTCGAGCCCGGCCGCATGAGCCCCCTCGGCCACCGCGGTGAAATCGACACTCGCGGTCAGATCCATCAGGCCCGGCCAGGCGAAGGGATCGAACACGACCTGCTGCCGGTAATATCCCACCAGCGTGCCGCTGACCCGCTCGGGCGAATAAAACGCGGATCGCGGATAGCCGTAATCGGCGATCCAGATCAGACCCTCGTCCAGCAGATCGGCAACCGAGCGCAGCCATGGACCCAGCGCCGGCCGCCACTCCGACACATAACCATCGGGCCAGGGGCCGGTGGCCTGCTCCAGTTCCCGCACCACCCGTTCCAGCACCGGGGGAGCGGGCCGCTCGGCAAACGCCAGCCGCTCGCCGACGACGTTGACCCCGCGCTGCAGTACCTGCCCATCGCGCCAGGCAAAGACTTCGACCGGCATCGCGTCCAGTACCTCATTGGCCAGTACAACACCACGGATCGGTTCCTCCGGAAGGGAATCCAGCCACTCTACCCGTACCAACCGTTCCGACCCCAGCCGGGTGTTGAGAAGCGCCTGCTGGCGCGCCCGCAGGTCCGGACTGACCTCGAGAATCCGATACCGCTCCAGGCGCACGCCGAGATCGTCGAGCCGCGTGATCACATCGGCCGCCAGCCGGCCACTCCCGGCACCGAATTCCAGGATCTCGCAGCGATCCTCGGTCAGGATCGAACCCAGCCATTGCGCCAGCGTGGCCCCGAACAGGGAGGACAGCTCCGGAGCGGTCACGAAATCGCCTTCCGGGCCGAACTTGCGCAATCCGTTCACGTAATAGCCCAATTCCGGCGCGTAGAGAGCCAGATCCATATAACGGGGAAACGGCAGAAAGCCGCCCGCCGAAACGATCTCGTCGCGCAGGCGATCCAGCAATCGGCCGGACAGTGCCAGCGCCTCCCCATCCGGCTGCGGGCCAGGCCGCGGTGCAGGCTCTGTGCTAGATTCTGAACGTTCCATCATCAGCCGTGACCGGAGAGACCCAAGTGGTTGAAGACCCTACAGCAGCGAACAGCGGCCCAGGCCATGAAGTCGCGCTGATCACCGGTGCCGCGCGCAGAATCGGCGCCGAGATCGCCCGGACGCTGCACGCTGCGGGGATCAACGTCCTGCTGCATTATCGCGGGTCGAGAGACGCCGCCGCCACCCTCGCCGAAGAAATGAACCACGCCCGGCCGGACAGCGCGCGCCTGCTGCAGGCCGACCTGCTCGATGAGCGAGCCATCGCCGACCTGGGTGAACGTGCCATCGCCGAGTATGGCCATCTGAACTACCTGGTCAACAACGCTTCCACCTTCTATGCCACGCCCCTCGGCGAGATTACCGCCGCACACTGGCACGAGCTGATGGGGTCGAACCTGAAAGCCCCCCTGTTCCTCACCCAGGCCTGTGCTCCGGCGCTGCGCGCGACCGGAGGTTCCGTGGTCAATGTCGTCGACATCCACGCCCTGCGCCCGCTGAAGGGCTACCCGCTCTACTCTGCCGCCAAGGCCGGATTGTGGGCACTGACACAGGCTTTTGCACGTGAACTCGGCCCGGAGGCGCGCGCGAACGGTGTCGCCCCGGGTGCCATCCTGCTGCCGGAAGACGAGGCCAACGTCGGCACCCATGAAGCGATGATCGAGCGAACCGCGCTGAAGCGCCAGGGCCACCCGAGCGATATCGCCCGCACCGTGCTGTTCCTGCTGCGCGATGCCCCGTACATTACCGGACAGGTCGTCCCCGTCGATGGCGGCCGCTCGGCCTCGCAATAGGCAGCCGCAAGGCTGGTTGCGGTATGCTGAAACCCTGAGACATTTTCGGAGAAAGGCCATGATCGACCCCAAGAGCTTCGACGACCTGGCACGCCGCATCACCGAAAGCCTGCCGGAATCGGTGCGGACCTTCCAGAAGGACGTCGAGCGCCAGGTGCGCTCGACCCTGCATCAGGGGTTCGAGCGCATGGATCTCGTCACCCGCGAGGATTTCGACGTCCAGGTCGCCATCCTCGAGCGCACCCGTGCCCGCCTGCGTGAACTCGAAACGCGGGTTGCCGCACTGGAAGGGCAACCGCCGGCGAACGTATCCGGCGGCTCGGACATCACCTGAACGCGCCAGGGTCGATACCCGGAAAACACGAAGCCGATTCCTCACCAGCCCCGGAACCGGAATCCGGCTCGGCGAACACCGACACAGGAGGGCAGGGATGCCCATTGCAATGGTCAATGCGCGTGCCGTCGAAGGCATCCGCGCCCCCCTCGTCCGCATCGAGACCCATCTCGCCAACGGACTGCCCGGATTCCAGATCGTCGGGCTTCCGGAAGCCGCCGTGCGCGAGAGCCGAGACCGGGTGCGCGCGGCGATCCAGACCAGCGGCTTCGAGTTTCCACGCCGGCGCATCACCGTCAACCTCGCCCCGGCGGATCTGCCCAAGGACGGCGGCCGCTTTGATCTGGGGATCGCCCTCGGCATTCTGGCCGCGAGCGACCAGGTGCCACGGAGCGCGTTGAGCAGGCGGGAATTTCTCGGAGAACTGGGACTGGACGGACGGCTGCGCGCGGTCGGTGGCACCCTGCCCGCCAGTCTCGCCGCACGCGACAGCGGGCATGAACTGGTACTGAGCCCGGATGATGGCGCCGAGGCTGCGCTCGCCAGCGGCGCGAACGTGGTCACCGCCGAACACCTGCTCGATGTCTGCGCAGCCCTGAATGGCAGGGCCACCCTCCCCCTGGCGGTACCGCCCGAAGCCCAACCCCTCGACGCGCCGGATCTCGCCGATGTCCGCGGGCAGCGGCAGGCGCGCCGGGCGCTCGAGATCGCCGCCGCGGGCGGCCATCACCTGTTGATGATCGGCCCACCGGGCAGCGGCAAATCGATGCTCGCAGCGCGCATCCCCGGGATCCTTCCGCCGATGGATGATGCGGAAGCGATGGAGACCGCGGCCATCCACAGCCTGCGTGGCTCGGATCATCTGCGCCGCAACTGGCGCTGCCGGCCGTTCCGTTCTCCGCACCACACCGCATCCGGCGTCGCTCTGGTCGGTGGCGGTTCGAACCCGCGTCCCGGTGAGATCTCGCTGGCGCATAACGGCGTTCTGTTTCTGGACGAGTTGACCGAATTCGACCGACGGGTGCTCGATGTCCTGCGCGAGCCCCTGGAGACCGGAGTCATCCACATCGCGCGTGCGGCCAGGCAGGCCGAATATCCGGCCCGGTTCCAACTGGTGGCGGCGATGAATCCCTGCCCGCAGGGCTTCGACTGCGACCTTGCCGACCGCTGCGTATGCTCGCCCGAACAACGCGCGCGGCATCGAAGACGGCTTTCGGCACCCCTGATCGACCGTATCGACATTGCGGTGGAAGTACCGCGCCTGCCCACGACCGAACTCGTTCCGGTACCGGGGCAGGATGAGGATTCAGCAACGGTGGGGGCGAGGGTACGAAAGGCGCATGAACGCCAGCGTGAACGGCAGGGCAAGATGAACAGCACGCTGAGCGGCAGGGAACTCGATCATCATGCACGCCTGACCGCAGCAGACCGGACGCTGCTCGAACAGGCGGTGGAAAAATTCCGGCTTTCCGCCCGCGCCTACCACCGTATCCTTCGGGTGGCGCGCAGCATCGCCGACCTCAACGGCAGCGAGGAGATCCGAACCCCGCACCTTACCGAAGCACTCGGATACCGTGCGCTGGATCGCTGGCGTCTGGATTGAAGCGGCACGCGTCAGCGTTGCGTGCCGCCTCCGGGAGCCTGTCGGACTTGGGTCCCCTTCCGGCCAGCCTTCGGCTGTTCAACGCGCTTCACGCATTCGTGCCGCGCTTCCCGCCGCGCTGCGCTCGCGGCTGAAGGCTCTTGCGCAATGCCAAGTGCATTAATCAGCCTTTCCCCGCGAACATCGGCAACCCACTTGCTTGCGGCCCGGATCCGGCCCACCCACGGCGTTGCCCGGAGCAGGGCTTCGCTCCGGCGGCGTCTATTCGAGGGAGGAAATATACGCCGCCAGGTCGGCGATGGCCTCGTCCGAGAGCGACATCGCTTGCGGCATCATCAACGCCGTATTCGGACCAACCTGCTCCCCCGCCCGATACTGCTTCAGGCGATCGGCGATGTACTCCGCGCTTTGCCCGGCAATTTTCGGGAAGATACCCATCCCCTGTCCGGTCTGGCCATGGCAACTGGCGCACGCCGCGTAGCGGCCCTTGCCCGCCTCGACATCCCCGGCCGGCGCGGAAGTGGCCGCAGCACTCTCTTCGTCGGCCGTGGCTTCCTCGTTCGTTGCCGAACCATCGGCCTCGGCCGACGCTTCAGA
>JAABSN010000233.1 GCA_011390385.1 Thioalkalivibrio nitratireducens
GAGTGATCGTTTCATAGCAGACGTTGCCAGATGATGTCGGGCCAGATCTCGGCCCGGTCGAGAAGCACCTCGAGGCTTACCGTCGCGACGCCGTAGCTTGCACGCCCCGTGACCAGAAAATGGCGACTTCGGATATCGACCGACTGGGGGTCGGTGAGGTCGGCGTTGGGCGGTAGTTTCGATGTGAAATCTGCAAAATTCCGGTACCAGATCCGCTCGCGCTCGGCCACCAGGGTACTGGCCGAAACGCGGTCGAGTCCTGTGGTGATGGCCATCAGCACCTCGGCTGGTGCGGTATTGAGGTTGATCTTGCTCGGCGCCGGCAGGGCTGCAACCAACGGCTGGAGACTGTCGAGCAGAGTATCGTCGAACCCCGGCAGGGTTGATAGTTCGCGCGGATCCAGGAGCGGTCCGCCAAACGGGGCGGACGACGGCGTCGTCATTAGACTCAACCGGCGCGTCAGCGTGTCGGCGAGGCGTGCAGACTCGGCCGGGGATACATCGACAGATTGCAGCAATCGAACAAAGGCTTCGATCGCCATGGGGTCCGGTTCCCCGTCGGGCGCGATATTGTTGAGGTTGAATCGGCCTGACCAGCACTGAATCTCGCCGCTCACTTCGCCATTTTCGACCGGAGTGGGCGGTACCCGCACCGCCCAGGGCTGACCCGTGTGATCTACGGCGGTTCTGATCTTGTCATCGGCCAGGATGTTGCGCGCCCAGTCTACGGCGCCCCGTGCCAGGATTCGCGCCTGGGCGAGGTCCTGCTGCCCGGAGGCGCTGTCGATCGATCGGCCAAGCTGCGCGATCATGGTTGCTGCCAGCGCGGCGCAGACGAACATCGCGATCATCGCGAGAAGGATCGCCGCGCCGCCTTGCTCGCGTATCACGCTGGTCACGATGCGTGTGGCGGGGCGGTTAGCGTAAGGCATAGATTCGACTCACCGTGCCGATCTGCGGTAACACCAGTTCCAGGCCGATTGCGGCGGGCAAATCCTCGTCGGGCGCGGCTTCATTTGGCCACGTATCCACCCAACCGCCATTCACCAGAAACAACCACCTCGCATCGTCGACCTCGTCGATCAGCACATCGCGCTCAGGCGCCTCGGTGCCAGAGAGCGTCTGGCGAGTCCAGTCGATTTGTTGGCGATGGAAGACGAAGCCCGCGCGCTCCGGTCCGCCGCCACCCGCGAGACTCAGAAAGTGCAGTTCGCGTGTGTCCGTGGTTTGTATCAGCGACATCGGCGGCGGGCGGTCCCCTGCCTCGGTGCGTTGAGGGGCCGCGATCTGGAACAGTTCGCTCTCGATGATCTGAAAGCTGCGGTTTATGGCTCGCCATCGCACCAGTTCCTGCTCGATGTGCTGGCTGCTCGAGAACATCTGGTTGGTGCCGCGATAGGTCAGGGTACCCAGCACTGCGAACACCGTTAAGGCCACCATGAGCTCGATCAGGGTCAAACCACGGACGCCCCTAGGGCCGTTATGCCAGATCGCTTCGCGCGGGCGAAAGGCACGCATGACCGGACGAGCAGTCATCGTAAAGGCCTCACCACGAACCCGGACAGGTTTGCCAGCGGGGATGACCCATCGACCTCGAAAATCAAGACTTCGACACGCCGGAACAGCGGGTTGGGCGTTGGTTGCACGGTCTGCTCCCAGCGGAAAGTGCGACCGGCCTGCACCGCCTCGCCGTCGCTGCGCCCGAACGCGGGCCAGCCCTGTTGGGCCCGCAGCAGCGCCAGCTGGTTTTGCGCGACCCAGCTTGCCAACGAATGGTCGCGCAGGGTCTGCGTTGAGTGCGCCGTCGTGGCTGCAACTCGCAGTCCCGCCATCAGCGCCACCGCCAAAATGGCAAGCGCGATCAGACACTCCAGCAAGGTAAAGCCGTTTCTCCTGGCGTCGCGGGATTTGCGAGCGGGCGATGCTTGTAGCGGAGGCGCTTGTTTGTCTGAAAACACGTTGTCGGTTCAGCTTGGGAGAATGAATATCACGAGTCGCGCTGCGGCTCCCCGAGCGTGACGGCGCCCGTAGGATTGCCGGTGAGCCGGACACGCATCCCGTCGATGTCGATGTCCAGCACAAAACGCGGTGCTCGCTGCGAGAATACTAGCCGCTGTCGGTCGCCGCGGTCGTTTTTTAACCCGACCCAGTTCATGCCGGCGGGAAAGCTTCGCTCCGAAAACAGCTGGCCGTCCTCGAGCATGTGCCAGCGACCATCAGTGTCCAGGCGGCTGAAGCGATAACCGTCCGACAAGAGCTCGAAGGCGACCGGCTGGCCGCGCACGCGCGCACGCTCGGCCGTTGCCTCGAGAACCAGACGAAGCCGCTCGACTTCGCGACCGGTGTCCTGCTGCCGAAGCGACTCGACGCTTAGTGTGATGCCGGCTGCAACCAGGCTGACGATCGCGAGTACGATCAGCACCTCGATGAGCGTGAAACCCGGACCCGCCCGTTTGGGCGACGGGGTCCGGCCTGGCGGACGCTTCAAAGCTCCCATGACCCGATATCGGCGTCGAAGCCACTGCCGCCGGAGCGTCCATCTGCACCAAAACTCATGACGTCGACCTCGCCCCTGAGTCCCGGGTTGAGGTATTGGTAGGGGGTGCCCCAGGGGTCAGTGGGTAGGCGCTCAAGGTAGGGTTTCCAATTGCCCGGCACTGGCGCGCTCGATGGGCGTTCGATAAGGGCACTCAAGCCCTGAGCGTTAGACGGGTAATGACGATTGTCGAGCTTGTAAAGGCGCAACGCCTGCATGAGTGCGCCGATGTCCTGTTTGGCTGCGACGACGCGCGCTTCGTCGGGGCGCCCCATTACACGCGGGACGACGAGCGATGCAAGTACGCCAAGGATCACGATCACGATCATGACCTCGATAAGGGTGAAGCCGCGCTGGTGCGACGAGTCGATGAGCTTGCGATGCATTTACTTACCTCAGAAGCGTGTTGATTTCGATAATCGGCTGCATGACGGCGACGACGATCAGCAGAACCAGTGTGCCCATGACGAGCAGCAGCAAGGGCTCGAGCAGACTGGTGAGCGTGGCGGTGCGGTTTTCGTACTCCTGCTGCTGCAGGATTGCCGCACGCTCCAGCAGAGTGTCGAGTCGCCCGGTGCTCTCGCCGTTGGCGATCATGTGTATCAGCAGCGGCGGAAAGGCGCGGGTTGCACCCAGCGCGCGCGACAGCGATTGGCCCTCGCGGACCTTGCCGATGGCCTCGTTGAGCGCGTCCCTCAAGGGGAGCCGGGTGACGACCTGACTGCCGGCCTCGAGTGCGGACAGCAGCGGAACACCGCTCGCCGTCAGAATCGCCAGCGTGCCGGAGAACCGCGTTGCCTCGAGCGTGCGCAGGTGCCGGCCGATGATCGGCAAGCGAAGCAATGATCGGTCCCATGCGCGCCGCGCGGGTGCTGCCCGCAAAAGGTAGTGAATCAGCACGATGGTGGCGGCACAAAGGCCGGCAAAAACCCACCCCCAATTGCGCACAAAGTCGGAGAACACGATCAGAAGTCTCGTCAGCAGCGGCAGCGTCTGGTTTCCCTGTTCGAACACTGTGACGACTTGCGGCACGACAAAGGCCATGAGTCCGACGATGACGAGAATGGCGACGATCGCAACGATGACGGGATAGATCAGCGCCTGAAGCGTCTTCTGGCGAAGTGCGTTGGCGCGTTCGAGGTAGTCTGCAAGCTGAACCATGACATGCGCGAGTTCGCCGGATTTCTCGCCGGCGGCGATCGAGGCGCGATAGATCTCGGGGAAGGCGCGCGGGTAGCGATCCAGCGCGGCCCTGAGACTGAATCCCGAGAGAATTTCTGATCGAACGCCGGCCAGAACCCGCCGGCTGTCGTCATTCTCGGCTTGTTCGATGAGCGCAGCCAGTGACTCTTCTACCGTCAAGCCGGATGCGAGAAGGGTCGACCATTGTCGCGATACTAAGGTGAGCTCAGCGGGTGCGATGCGTCGGCCGGCGCCGCCGATACTGCGGCTCGCGACGTTGTCGACCTCGAGCGGGAACAGGCCCTGTTCGCGTAGCAGGGTTCGAGCGCTGCGACCGGTATCGGCTTCGAGCACGCCGGACTTCTCAATGCCATCGCGGTCCAGCGCGCGGTAGCGGAATGCAGTCATGGTGGCTTACTCGCGGGTGACACGGATAAGCTCTTCGAGCGACGTGGCGCCGGCGAGCACGTGGCGCATACCATCCTCGCGGAGGCTCTGCATACCCATGTCTGTTGCATGCGCTCTGATATTCGCCTCGTCTGCGCCATCGTGCACCAATCGAGCAATCGCGGTATCCATGGTCAGGAGCTCGTAAATGCCGCGACGGCCGGCATAGCCAGTATGCTTGCAGGCCGGACACCCGGATGCTTGCCACAGGGTCGCTGGCGTGTCCGCACCCAGCAGTGTGGCCTCCGTTTCGGTCGGAGTGTGGGCGCTCTTGCAGTCTTCGCACAGGACGCGAACCAGCCGCTGGGCGAGTACGCCGCGCAGGGTCGAGGCGAGCAGGAAAGGCTCCACGCCCATGTCGACCAATCGGGTCACCGCCGATGCGGTGTCGTTGGTATGCAGGGTGGCGAGCACCAGATGGCCGGTGAGACTTGCCTGCACCGCGATTTGCGCGGTTTCGAGGTCCCTGATTTCTCCGATCATGATGATGTCCGGATCCTGGCGCAGAATCGCGCGCAGCGCCTTGGCGAATGTCAGGCCGATCTTTGCGTTGGCGTGAATCTGCCCGACCCCCGGAAGATCGTATTCGACGGGATCCTCGACGGTCACGATATTTTGGCGCGCGGCATCCATGCCCTGGATTGCCGCGTACAGCGTGGTGCTCTTTCCGGAACCGGTTGGTCCGGTGACAAGCACGATTCCGTGGGGCTGGGTCAGCAGTCGCGAAAACGCGGCACGTGCGTCGCTTCCCATGCCGAGGAGGTCCAGACCCAGCCGATCGCCGCTGCGGTCGAGAACTCGCAATACGATGCGTTCGCCATGGGTCGTTGGCAAGGTGGATACCCTGAGGTCGATTTGTCTGCCGGCCACTCGCAAGCCGATGCGTCCGTCCTGCGGCAGGCGTTTTTCAGCGATATCCAGCGCTGCCATGATCTTGATGCGCGACG
>JAABSN010000234.1 GCA_011390385.1 Thioalkalivibrio nitratireducens
CATGAAAAACACGATCCCGCGGCGCATCAGGCTGTAAATCAGCCACACCGCCCCCGCCGCGCACACCGCGCTCAGCAGGTTCAGCGCCTGCACCGCCTGGTCCCCCGCAAGCCCGGCCAGTCCACGCGCCGCCAGCGACCACAGCGGCGAGGCGGGCGACAACTGCGGGTACAACCCGAGATGCGAGACCACCAGCGAGGCTGACACCCCCGGGAAGGCCCCCTCGCTCAACGTCACCCCGTACACCCCGAACGCCACCAGCGCCATCACCGGCCCGATCACCCGATCTATCCAATTCGATTTCATCGCTTCCCTCCTAATGCTGGTCGTAATCCTCTCGCGCCACTATGCAGAATGCCCCATCGGGTGTCAAGCCGCCGCCCCTCCTGCCGCCACGGGCGATTCAGCCCGCGGTGTCGTCATCCTTGACGCCCCTGCCCGGTACGGCTAGCATACGTCCCGATGATCAAGACACTTAAAGAAAGACTCAACACCATCACCGGGCCGCTGGCACTGGCCGGCTTCCTGTTGCTGCTCATCGAGCATACCGCATGGGCACGGCAGTTCCCGGACCTCATCCGCGCCATCAACCTCGGCATCCTCGGTTTTTTTGCCGTGGATGTCCTGCTGAATCTGGCGGCGGCAAAAAAGCGTGCCGCATGGATAAGGCAGCACTGGTTTGATTTTATTGTCTTCGTCCCGCTCGTTCAGTTTTTCTATGCCCCGCCCGACAGCGCCCTCTCGGTGATGCTCCGCCAGACGGCAATCGTGGCGATGTTGATTTCCAGGACACGGCGCGCCCAGAAGTTCATCACCCTGCTCAGCCTCAAACCCGCCCACCTCATGCTCATGAGTTTTGCCGGGGTCATTGTGATCGGCGCTGTCCTGCTCATGCTTCCGGCCGCGACCATTGCCGGGGAAACCACGACCCTGCTTAACGCCTTGTTCACATCCACATCGGCCGTCTGCGTGACCGGACTGATTGTCCACGATACCGCCACGCATTTCACCTTCTTCGGACAAGCGGTGATCCTGGGACTGATCCAGCTCGGCGGGCTGGGAATCATGACCTTCTCGGTGGCGCTATCGCTGTTTTTGCGGCGCAGCGTCTCGATGAAGAATCAGAGCATCATGCAGGATGTACTTGATCAGGAAACGCTTCAAAGTGTCCGGCGGCTCATCGGATTCATCGTCCTGATGACGCTGCTGCTGGAAACGGTCGGGGCGATCAGCCTCTATCGCGCGTGGCGGCCTCACTTCAGCGGCATCGGCGAGACGCTCTGGCACGCGGTCTTTCATTCCGTCTCCGCCTTCTGTAATGCCGGTTTCTCCACCTTCAGCGACAGCCTGGCCGGCTTTGCCCTCGACTTGCCGACCAACGCGACGGTCGGCAGCTTGATCGTCCTGGGCGGCATCGGGTTTGTCGTGATCCACGACTTTTATCAGGCGGCCAGGAAACGACTGTCTCAGCCGCATGGCGCCCGGCACCGCTTTCGCATTCAAAGCAGGCTTGCACTCGGTTGGACCGGCGCACTGATCCTGCTCGGGACCGGGCTCGTTTTCTGGATCGAACGATCGAAATTGCTTGTCGGGCTCTCCTGCCAGGATGCCCTGCTGGTGTCTCTTTTCCAGTCGATCACTACGCGCACGGCCGGATTCAACACATGCGCCATCGAGGCGCTGCAGCCGGTTACACTCTTTCTTTTTATTGTATTCATGTTCATCGGCGCCTGCCCGGGCGGAACCGGCGGCGGCATCAAGACCACCACGCCGGCGGTCTTATGGGCTGTCGCCCGGGCCGGATTCATGCAACGTGAGAAAACCGAGATCTATCGCCGGACGATTCCGATCGACGTCATTCGCAAGGCGGTCATCGTGCTCTGCACCTCGTTACTGCTGGTCTGCGTTTCGGTCGGGCTGCTGGCGGCATTGGAACCGGACAAGGACTTTATGGCGGTTTCGTTTGAGACGGTCAGTGCCTTCGGCACCGTCGGGCTCTCCACCGGCATTACCGGATCGCTCTCGACTGGCGGCCGCATTCTGATCGTCGTGCTGATGTTTATCGGAAGGCTCGGGCCGCTCACCCTCGGATTCGCCTTTATGCGCAAGATTCGACCGGTAAAATACAGCTATGCAGAAGAACGCATTATGATAGGATAACGTTAACTATGAGAACGATTGCAGTAATTGGACTGGGTGGTTTCGGCAGCGCGGTGGCGCGCGCGCTGACAGACAAGGGCGTTCAGGTCCTGGCGATTGACCGGGACCGGGAACTGGTGGAAGCCATCAAGGATTCGGTCGCCCACGCGGCCACATTGAACGCCACCGACGAGGAAGCCTTGCGTGCCGTCGGCATCCAGAACGTCGATGTCGCACTCGTTTGTATCGGCAAGGAGATCGAAGCCAATCTGCTGACTACCATTCTGCTCAAGAAAATGGAGGTTCATCGCATCTGGACACGGGTCATCAGTCCGCTTCAGGAAGAAATGCTCAAAATGCTGGAGGTTGAGAACATCATCAACCTGGAAAAGGAGATGGGGGTGAACGTCGCCGCCAGCCTCGTCTCCACGAACATCACCCGCCATATTCCCCTCTCGAAGACCCACAGCATTATCGAGGTACAGGTTCCGCCGGAATTCACAGGGAAAACGCTACGGGCCATCGACCTTCGCGCTAAATTCAACATCAACATTGTCGCCATCAAGAAAATGGTACCGACCATTACCGACCAGGGGGAACGCGCAGTCGAAGAACGAATTGAAGATGTTCCGCAGCCCGACGATATTCTCGAGGAGAGCGACCGGCTGCTCGTCGTCGGCAGTGACAAGAACGTCAGAAAGTTTGCCGACCGATGACCTCGCGCTTTATCAGAATTGTCTGGATCACCCTCACGGCATGCGCCGCGGCATCCGCCGTGATCGGATGGTTGGAAGCCGAACCGCCAGCCAGCGGCGTGCTGCTGGTGCTGGCGCTTATCATCCTGGCGGTCTGGATCGGGTTGACCATTCGCCTGCTGGCATTCCGGAAAAAACTCTATCATTTTTTCCGCCGCTTGCTGGCAGGCGATTACGAGGCCGGCATCCGAAGCAGGAAACGGTTCAACGACGAACTTTCCCGCCTCGAGGATATGGCCAACCAGTTCGCCGACAGGCTCAGGGAATACGATCGGTTGCGCGCCGATCGCGTTTCGGTCCAGGCCCGCGCACTCGACCTGACCCTGCGCACGTCCAAGGAAATGATGATCACCGCCGATACCGAGAAGGAAACACTCGTCTTTAATCCGGCCGCCCAGAAACAACTCGGCATTTCCGGCAAAAGCTGGCCTTTTGAAGTTATCCTGAAACCCAAGGACAATGCCACCTTTGCGCGACTTTTCAACCGCAGCATTTCCGGCAGCAAACTCAACACCGAGGGCAAATGCCGGTTGAAAATGCCCGGCATGGCAACCCCGGTTACGCTTCACTGCCTGATCCTGCCGCTGCGCGACCGTGACGAAACCGTCCGCTTTGCCCTGATTATCCTCGACGACGTGAAAGCGACACAGGAAGCAGCACCCGACAAGTAAGACGGCCGCCGGTAGAATGCAACCGCAGATTGAACTTGGCCATTTTGTCGCAGTTCTTATTACGGAGATTAGGGCGAAAGATAAAGGTTGCGTATGCTCCCCCCTGATCTTTGGCCTTAATCTTTCGCCTTAATCTCCCCCCTCCCCGCAGTTACCCGCTCGTGGAGCCCTTCAAAGAAGTGGCGCGCATTCAAGCCTAACGTTCGCGTGCGGTAGCCGCCTTCCTGCACAACCAACGTGGGCAGGCCGAGCGCCCCGATCATGCGTCCGCTCGTCTCAAAATCCCTGGCGACCAGCGTCCAGCTACCGGTCGGATCGGCCTTGGCGGTATCGAGTCCGAGCGCGACAACCAGGAAGTCGGGCTTGAAGGCCTCAACGCGCTTTAACATTCTGGCCAGCGTCTGGTGGTACTGCTCAACGCTGCAGTGTTCGGGCAGCGGCACGTTGACGTTGAATCCCTTGCCGGCATTTTTGCCGGTTTCGTTGCTGAAACCGGAAAAGTAAGGATAGGCATAGGCGGGGTCACCGTGAATGGAAAGGGTCAGCACATCCGGCCGATCATAGAAGATGTCCTGCGTGCCGTTACCATGATGGAAATCAATGTCGAGTATGGCCACTTTACCGTAATCCGAGAGGTATTCACCCGCGGCGGCCGTGGAATTAAAATAACAGAAGCCACCGAACTTGCTCCATTCGGCGTGATGCCCCGGGGGGCGGACGAGCGCGTAGGCCAGCGCGTAGTCTTCCAGCAGTAACTCGGCGGCGGTCACGGCGCAGTCGACCGCACCGGTTGCCGCCAGATAGGCGTTGCCGTTAAGCGGGGTCATCGTATCGGTACAGAAACAACCGAGCTGGACCTCGATATCCTGCGATTTGCGGAAGCAATTGCGTCCCGGGAAGACGGACGGATAGATTGATTTATCAGCGGGCAGCTGGCGGCAGACCGCTTTGAGAAAGGCGAGGTATTCGGGGTCATGGATCCGCCGTAACAGGGCGATCGGGGTCTTGCGCGGCGCCACCCGCTGGAACATGCCCGTTTTCTCGATCTCCTTGAGAATCTGCGGCAGGCGGATGGGCGATTCAAGGTAGCCCTTGTCGGCGACGTGATGAATGGCGTGTTTCGCGTTCACCACCAGACCGATAGAGGCCTTCGCATGCTTCCTGACGTCGATCGGGGGTTTCTTGTACTGCGGCGGCCGCAGGACGGCGGGATCATCCCGAAAAGAGTCGATCACTTCCTGAATCAGTTCCTGAGAAATAATATCGTGATACTTCCGGTTCAGGATGGCGTGAACCACTTGGCGCGTCAGACCCAGCGAAAGCGGCGCGCGGGTAGCGAGCGGGTCGTACATCAAATAGTAGAGATCCTCGTCGCCCGGCTTGACAGGGCTGTCGTACACGCTGTTGAGGATAGGACGGGCACCGTAGCGCTCATAGAAAAGCATGCGCTGTTTGTTTTGTTTCAGGATCGCCGGATTGCCAATACGGGCCGGGTCATCGATGCTGCACTCGAAAAAAAGCCCTTTGGCATTCAAATTGAC
>JAABSN010000235.1 GCA_011390385.1 Thioalkalivibrio nitratireducens
CGGCCACACGCTTAGCGTGAAAGAACCTGCGTCGGGTGCCGTGAGGCACAGCCGAACGGCACGGGAATCACGCCGCTCCAGGCTCCAGGCTCCAGGCCCCCGGGCCGCGAGCGGCGCAATTCGCTGCGCTCATTGGCACCCTACCCATTTCACGATCAGGGGTGGCCACCGGCGCCATGCCAGTTAGTCCGAACGTCCCCTCGTAGGGTGCCGTGAGGCGCAGCCGAACCGCACCGACACCACGCAGGCCCTGAGCCCAGGCTTGGGTCCGGGTCGGGATTGTCCCCGGGTGGTTGACCCGTGTGGCGTAGGTCCGGCGGCAACGAGATTCGGGAGTGGGCGGATATACCGTCAACAGGTTGGGCGCCTTATGGCGTGCGTAACTCAGGCGCAATCCACCTTGACACACAGCGTCGGCTCCGCACTCCGCGCTTTACCGGAGTCTTCCTCCATCGTAGGCTGTACGCCCCTTGGGAACTGAACAGGCATGATGACCGACGAAGACAAGCTCAGAGTCCTTCGCCTGAGCTCTTTCCTATCCATGGCGCCAGCGAGCCTGTTGCGGGCCATGGCCACCCACGCCGAGGTGGGCTCCTACGAGCGCGGTGACTTTGTCTATTCGCGTGAAGATCCCGCGGATGCCATCTACGTACTGGTTGACGGAAAGATCGCCTACCCGGAGATCCGGGAGACCGAGTCGCAGTTCCCGGTGGCCAACGAAGTGTCCGCGCCGGGGCAATTGTTCGGATTCGCCGCACTGGTGCCCGGAACACGCCGCGTCATTTCGGCACGCTGTGTGCGCGCCACCCGCGTACTCGCGATCGAGGGGCAATGGCTGCAGTCCTTTTTCCGCCAGCACGGACACGAAGGCCATGAGCTGTTGCAGCAGCTGACCCGTGCCTTCGCCGGTCATGAACACGCAGTCGCCCAGCGCTCCGGCTGGCTTTCCATCCGCAACGCGGGGAAAGTCCATGGTCGGGGCACCGCCACCGTTCGCATCCTCGACGACGTTTCCATCGAAATCCGTCCGGGGGAGTTCTGCGCAGTGGTCGGTCCGCCAGGCTGCGGCAAATCCACCTTGATCAACACGATCGCAGGCGTCGAAGCACTTACCGAAGGGATCGTGTACCTCGACGGAGAATGCATCAACCGACCGGGACAGAACCCAAAGACAGACCCCAGCCGCATCGTGGTCCGCGACACCCGAGCGCTATCTCCCTGGGCAAGGGTGCGCAAGAACCTGATCCGCGGCCCCGTGGAACGGGGCATGAGCGAAGAGGCCGCCCTGAGCCAGGCGCGCGAGCTACTCGAACGTCTCGGCATCGGGAATATTGAGAACCGCTACCCTGGGTCGCTATCCCCGGCCACATCCTGCCAGGTGGAAATCGCTCGGGCGATTCTCAACGCTCCCCGAGTGATCCTCCTGGACGATCCATTCCTCGGGTTGGACGAATCGATCAGGGATCAGCTGCACGATGTACTCCTGGACGTGTTCGCGTCGGCCGGAATCACGGTTCTGTTCGCAACGCGGAATCTGGACGAAGCCCTCTATCTCGCCGACCGGGTACTGATCATGGCCGCGCGCCCCGGTCGCATCAGCCAGACCCTGCTTGTCGACCTGCCTCGCACCCGGGAGGCACGTGCCCCGCGCGCATTCCTCGAGCAAAAAGCCGCGGCCATGCAGGCCGTTCAGGACGAGGGGGCGTGGATCCCGGGACGGGGCACCCCTCCAGGCGATACCTTCGAGCAAAGCGCACCGGTGCCCGTCGGGCACGGAAGCGGGAGCGGGTTCGACACGGACATGACGGCGCCCGCCCCTGCTCCAGCGGCATTGAAACGCACCTCCGCCGAGCCGTGGCAGCCCGTCGGCAGCAACGCGTTCGCCACCGCGTTGCGCGACCGCCAGTTTCTCTGGACCATCGAGTTCATCCCCTCGCGGGACAAGATCCTTCGCGACGAGCTGCACAAGCTCGGCGGCATCGCCGACGTGATGCGCGAGCACGCCCTGCTGCGGGCCTTTTCGGTCACCGACCGCGTGGTGTCGAATCACGATCCTGATCCCATCGCCGCGGCCGCGCACCTGCTGGACCACAGCGGCAAGCAACCCCTGGTGCACTTCTCGGGCAAGGATCGCGACATCAGTTCGCTGCCCGCATGGCTGGAACGTCTGCGAGAAGACGGGCTCAACAACGTGCTGTTTCTGACCGGCGATGCGGTCAAGAACCCGACTCCAGGCCGGCGGGTACGCTATCTTGAATCGGTCGCCGCGCTGGCCGCGGCCAAGCTGCGCGACCCGGACCTGGTTGCTGGCTGCGCCCTCAACCCCTTCAAGTACCGGGAGGAGGACGCGATGGCGCAATATCTCAAGCTGGGCAAGAAAGTCGCCGCTGGCGCCGACTTCGTCATCACCCAGATCGGCTACGACCCACACAAATACGCTGAAGCCGCCTACTGGGTGGACAGCCGCAACTACGGCGTCCCGCTGATCGCCAACGTGATGCCATTGACGGCGGCACGGGCCCGCTACATGCGCCATCACCAGCTACCGGGCGTCACCATCACCGACTCCCTGCTCGCGCTCCTGGAAACCGAAGAACAAACGCTGGCTGATCGCGGCAAGGCCCGCGTCCTCCGCCGGCTCGCCCTGCAGATCGTCGGGGTACGGCTGCTGGGATACGCGGGCGTACAGATCACCGGGCTGCATTCGACCGAGCAGCTCGCGCTGCTGGAACAGCACTATCGTGAAGTCCAGGACCTGTGCACGGACCGGATCGTCTGGAAACAGGCATGGGCTGAAGCAATGAGTCTGCCGGAAGGCGGGCAGGCCGACCCCCGCCCCACCCGCGAGGCATGGTACCTGATCGACTCCCATCAGGCCCGACCGCGCCGACGTGCCCGTACCAAGTACCGGGTGATGGAGACCGTACACGACGTCACCTTCGATCGCGGGCCGCTGGCCGGCCTCATCGGGCTGGCCGTGCGTTCGGTCCAGCGCCACACCGCCACCGATCACCTGCTCGAGCGCCTCGAACGCGGGATCAAGGCGCCGTTGTTCGGCTGCGAGACCTGCGGCATGTGCCGCCTGGCCGCCACCCAGTACGTCTGCCCCGAGACCTGCCCCAAGGGTCTGGCCAACGGCGCCTGCGGAGGGACCAGCGAGAATCTGTGCGAGTTTCGGGACCGCGAATGTATCCACAGCCACAAGTACCGGCTCGCCAAGGAGCTCGGTCTCCTCGAGCAGATTGAAACCTGGCTCGTGCCTGCAATCCCTGCCGATGTTCGCCACACTTCGTCCTGGCCCTCGCACTTCCGCGGAGAGGGCCCCAAGATACGGGTCGGAGCACCAGGCCGACCGACCACTGCTGCTGAACCCATCCAGTCTCCGCCGATGGACGAAGGTACGGTGGAATCCCTGCCGCCGACTCCCCCCCAGCAGCGCGCGAACGGCGCCAAGTGAGAAAGGGGGAGGCCCGTGGGGGTTCCACCTCCCGCGCCGTGCCGCCAAGGGCCTGGCTCCCGAAACGCAGGCGTGCCGTCTTGTACGGCTCGACCTTCAGATCCCCTGCGCGCCTGAGTGACCGGCCAATCCCGGGCTGAAGGATCTCTTTGTGGATGTGCCGGTCAAACCGGGCAAGGGCAATGTCAAACAGATCGTCGAGCGCGATCCACACCAACGAGAAGGCCCTGCCGGAGACGTCGGCCCACGATGTCCGCCACCCACTCGAGGATCTCGGACGATTGATGCAGTTCTGACCGACCCCGGCCGCGTTCTCTTCCGGCCCCATCACGCAAGAACATGGAAAGCGAACGAATGACCACCGAGAAAAACAACAGCGCAGAGAATTTCCCCGTCGTATGCGTAGGCGGCTCTGCAGGAGGGTTGGATTCCTATATCCGGTTGCTGAAAACCTTCCCGGATGACATGGGTGTCGCGATCGTCATCGTCAACCACCTGAGACAGGTGGCCACGCATCTCCATGAGATTCTTCCACAATACACCGGGATGCCCGTTGAACTCATAACAGAAAGGTTGGAAGTCGAGCCCAACCATGTATTCATCATCCCCGAAAAGCGGGATTTGCATATCGAAAACGGGGAGTTTCAACTAAAACCCATATCAAAGCCCCGGGGCTGGCCCGATGTGATTACCGTTTTCATGCGTTCCATGGCAGAAAACTGGGATGGAAAACTCATCGCTGTTATTGTTTCCGGTTACGATGGTGATGGTGCAGCGGCGCTTGGCGCCATAAAAGAAGCCGGGGGGATTACGATTGCGCAGAAACCCGATACGGCGGCGCAACCGGATATGCCTGAAAGTGCAATAGACAGCGGATTCATCGATTTTGTTCTTTCTCCCGAGATGATCGCTCAGGAAATCATGAGAATTGCTCATGAGGACTCGGTAGGTTAGCAACTGACATGCGAGACCCGGCCCATCCCTCACAAAGCAGCAGGCACCGAGCTGGCCCCATTTACACAGACTCTCGCATTGCGAATCGACCGATACCTCGAACAATGGGCGAGGTGGCATGATACCTCCGGGGCATGTGCCTCTTGGACCTCCAAACCTTTCTGCATTTACGGTTTGTATGCTACCGCACAGACGATTCAGGCTGTCACCCCCTAGACTGGGACCGACAATTCAACCTGGTAACGGGGAACTATCATGGCAGTTACAGTAGCAGACCCCATCAAGATGATCTTTGCGGTGATCCTGCCACCACTCGGTGTGTTTCTGGAGGTAGGCTTCAAGGGTCACTTCTGGCTGAATATCGTGCTTACGCTATTGGGCTTCATCCCGGGCATCATTCATGCTTTCTATGTCATACTCAAGCATTAAGCCGAAGCAACGCGGTCACTGATCAGGAACACCCCACCGATTCCCGGAACGTGGTCGACAAAATGGTTTCCCCTCAAGAAGCTGACACCAAACCGGAATCGCCCCCTCGG
>JAABSN010000236.1 GCA_011390385.1 Thioalkalivibrio nitratireducens
CTCTGCTTCCTGCCGTTGCTCCGTCTCTCGAACGGATGTCTCGTCACGCCTCTCCAACGCCTGGACGAGTTCGCCGCGTGCATCCAGCCAGACCAGCATCGCATCCGGGCTCGCGGGTGCAAACGGCACGTTCTCCCACAAGGCCAGCCAGGCCGTCTGGAGACGCGCACCCTCCTCGCCCAGCGTCGTATGCTGTCGGCGCAGGTCTTCGAGGGCCGCTTCGTGCTCCTCGACGCCGCGCGCCAGCTCCGCCAGCCGTCCCAGTGCCTCGGCGTCATCGAAGCGGCGGTCGGCAATTTCATCCGCCGCCTGCAGCGCCACCGTGAAGCTACCCGGCAGGTCGTCCGGCTCCACCGCCAGGTGCTCCTGTGCGGACAGGGTGATCGGCTCGCCAAGAACATGGCGGCGCCGCACCAGATCCCAGAGCACATCGCGCCGGCGCCTTGCCTCGGTCAATTGCTCCCCGGTGATATCACCGCCGTCAGCCACCGAACGCTCCAGGGTTCGACGCACACGCGCAAGGCTCGTCTGCGCCGCCTCGACCTGGCGCGCGATCTCACCGTCGCGTTGCTCCCAGTCGAGAAACCGATCCCGGTGTCGCTGCACCTCGGCTCGTGCAGGCACCTGCATCGCAACCACGGCTTCGGGCACGTCCACGGAAGGATGCAATCCTGCGTGCAGCTTCTGGCAGCGGCGCCGCGCGTCGGCAAGCTCCGCCTCGGTTGTGCGCAAACGTCCGCTGACATCGCCCAGACTTCGCACCGAGCGAATCACGGCGAAGAGTCTGCCTGGATCCCGAACCTCGCCGATGGTTTCCAGGTGCTCACGCAGACGCCGCTGCCGATCGTCCACCAGGCGCAACGCCTCGCGACTGGCAGTCACTTTCGAATCGTGCTCGCCCCGCTCGCCCAGCAGATCCCGGACCGCGCCGATCCTGGCTCGGGGTGGGATGGCGGCAATGACTGCCTCGAGCCCGTCGTTTTCCCAACCGATTTCCCGCGCCAGCACTCGTAACTGCGCCTCGGCCGCATCGAGTTCCGCCTGCCGCTTGGGCAGATCGGCGCGGGCACGACGCGTCTCGATACGCCGTTCATGGAGAAGCTGGACATCATCGGCGCGTTGCAGCAGGGCCGGATCGCCGGACAAGCCGTCGAGACCGTCCCGCGCCTGACGCAGCTGCCCGGACAGCGTATCGATGCGGGTAGTGGCTTCGAACAGTGCCCGCTCCGCTTCGGTGAGTTCCACCGCTGCACCCTCGGGCAATGGCACCACCGAGCCGTGGGCACGGATCTCGGTTTTCAGCTCCTGCATCGTGCGCACGTCCCGGTACACCCGTCGGATCCGCTCCAGCCGCCGCTCCTCGGCAAGGTGCTGTTCGTAGTCGCGCTGCAACCGGGCAAGCTCCGTCTCGGCGGCATCGTAAGCCGTCTTTCGTTCCTGCCACTGGGCCGCGGTCAGTGTCTGTTCGCGGAGATCACGTTCCGCCTGTTCCAGCCGATCCTCCACCTGGCTGTACCGACGACGACTCGCCTTGCGCGCTCCCCAGAGACCATCCGCCTCCTCCTCGAGAGCCCGCAAACGTTCCCGGATTCCGCCAATCCCGGCGCCTGCCGAGAAGAGCATCTGGCCGATCTCGTCGCGCGCATCCAGAATCTCGCGGCCGCCCTGTTCGAGCCGCCGATGATCGAGACTGAACATGCGCTCGAAAAAGGCCCGGTCGGCCCCGGCGAGGAACGGCTGCAGCAATGCCTCACCGCCGGGGAGCGCCAGGTCATCAGCACCCAGCAAGGTATCCTTGTTTCCCTTGCGGCGTCGGAACTCCAGCGAATCGCCGCCATGTTCGAGCAAAGCGCCGATGCGGAGATCCTTGTAGTCGTGAAGAAAATTGAACGGGGACTGCATGGGAATACCGAACAGCAGATCCTCGATGGCCGCCAGCGCGGTCGATTTCCCGGCCTCGTTGGGGCCGAAGATGATATGCAGATCACAGTCACTCGCCGGCAGTTCGATCGACCGCTGGGTGAAACGCCCGAAGCGCAGCAGATCCAGACGGCGCAGGCGCATGTCAGTTCTCTCGAGTATTCAGGCGGGACGAAAGGTAGGGCAGCAGGCTGTCGATGAGACCCTGGTGGTCACCGGCCAATGCCACATGCAGCAGGGAATCCGGTTCGACGGCCTGGCGCACCTCGTGCGGCAGACGCGAAAGCATCTGCCCGGGATCCTCGCCCAACCGGGCGAGCAGGTCCGGATCGGTGGGTGCCTCGTCCAGCAACTGCAGCAACTCGCCCAGCGCGTCATCGCGTCCGGACAGCCCCATGGCGTCGGCCGAGGGCTGCGTCGCAACCTTGACCTGTTCGACCCAGGCGACATCGGCGCCCAGCCCAAGCGCAATCGCCCGCGCCTCGGCCAGCAGCTGGTCCTCGGTGCCGACGAGCTGCTCATGAAGGGCGGTGCGACCGCGCAGAACCAAGCGGCAGGCAAGCAGACGCCCATCGGCACGATCCGCTACGTCTGCCTCGATTCCCGAGCGCAGCCGCTCCAGAACGTCCGCCATACCGGCCGCGGCTTCGATCTCGACCGGTAGCAGACTCCAGCGCACCACGTCGCTGACCACCGGGATCACGTCCTCGATATCACCATCGCGAACCGTGACCAATACCGCGCCCTTGGCACCGGTCTCGCGGATGTGCCGGCCCTGCAGGTTTCCGGGAAAAACGACATGGGGTTGCCGGTGCAGAACCTGAAACTGGTGTACATGCCCCAGCGCCCAGTATGCGTAGCCCTTGGCGATCAGGTCCGCGAGCGCGCAGGGCGCATAGTTCTCGTGCCCGCCCATGCCTCCAAGCCCGGTATGCAGCACACCGATATTGAATGCCGAGGCCACGGGTTCGGGGTAAGCCGGAACCAGGTTGTCCCGGATTTCGCGCTGCGCAAAACTCTGGCCGTGCACGGCCACGTCGAGGTCATCGAGCCGGAAGGTTTCCGGAGCACGCGAGCGGAATACGCGTACGTTCGCCGGCAGATCCAACCGGCGCGTGATCTGGCTCTGCGCGTCGTGATTGCCATGGAGCACGAACACCGGAATTCCGGCCTCGTTCAGTCGGCCCATCTGCGCGGCGAAGAACAGCCCCGTTCGGTAATCGCGCCAATCGCCATCGTAGAGATCCCCGGCGATGATCAGGAATGCCACCTGTTCCGCAATTGCCCGCCCGACCAGCAGATCGAAAGCCTCCCGAGTCGCATTCCGGATTCGTTCTGCCGCGCTTCCCTCCTGGCCCGCCAATCCACGCAGCGGGCTATCGAGATGAATGTCCGCGGCATGCAGAAAACGAAAAGAACCCAAGCCTCTACTCCCCTGTATTCAGGCTACGGGGCGCACCCGCGGACGCCGCGGGTACCCAACGCGATCAAGGGTACCATTCCCGCCATTGATACGGCCTCCAGGTACCACCGTCAGGGGTCCAGCAGCGTTGCCGATCCTTCCCTGGCGGCGCCGGCCTAAACCCGGCTGCGCCGCCGCAGGCCGACGAGGACCAGCATGCCCATCGCCATCAGCATCAAGGCCCATGTCGAAAGCGTGGGTATCGCGGTCGCAGAAGCCGAACGCGAGCAGATCAACTCCCAGCCGCCATCGGTGTCGTCCAAAGTCCCTACCCGCAGATTGAATGGATTGGCCGTTCCAACACAGAGTTCCTCGTTGGAACTCATGCTGCGGATGCCATAATTGGCCCAGTTCGACAATCCGCCCAGCGTTTCAGGGAGTGCGGGCTGCTGTGTGTCATCGAAGCGCCAGATGTCCGCTCCTACCGTAGCCAAGGGGTATTGAATCAGTTCGTTGATCGATTCGTTGGGGCCGATCAGGTCCAGGGCCTGCGACATCAGATCGATAATGGCTCCCTCGGGAAGCGCTCCAACCGCGATCGAGGACCAGTCAAACGTCCCCAGGAACAGGCTCTCATCGTACACATCCATGGTCCAGGTATACGCGTTGAAGAAATTGTTCAGGCCGGCAAAGCCAAGGCTCGGCGCCTGCTCGAGCCGGTTCCGGTGATCCGCCAGAGGAAAGATCTCGAAGCGATCACAGGCCTCCACTTCATCGCGTACCAGGCTTGGCCAGAACTCGCTGCCGTAGAGCAGTTCGATTTCCTGTCCTGGTGTACCCAGATCGCGGCCCCGAAACACACTGATGGGGCGGAACGTGCCAAGTATCACGTTCAGTAATGTCTCCGTTTCGTCGGGTGCACCGCACAGATCAATGACGCCTTGCTGATCGGCCAGCAAGGCGCTGAAGGGTCCGGCCACCGGATTGTTGATCGTGCCGAAATACAGATAACCGCCATAAGAGGCCATGGCGCCACCGAAATAGGTGAGCCCGACCAGGGGATCGGTTTCATAGTCGCGCTTGAAATCGAAGACCCTGGTCCAGTTGGCATTGCTTGCCGGCAGCACACCCTGTCCATTGTTCGGGATCGCTGGCCCCATGAAGATCCCGTTTCCGGGTATCGACTCGAGTTGATCAGCAGGGGGCAGTCCCAGGTTACCGAGTCCCGACCACGTACTCGCGAAGATGCGTCCGTCATGCCCCGCAAGAAAAGCGGCCGCGTGGGTGGCGATCGTCCCCACGGTCTGAAACTGGAGCGGATTGGCCAGTGTGCCGGTCCAGCGCTGGATGCTTCCCTGTGGCGCAGGCAGTTGGGCGGTTTCCTGCATGGCGAAGTAGAGACCGCCGCCGATGGTCTTGGCGTCCCTGACATTGCCCCACTGAACATAGTTGGCGGAACCCAGAAAAGCGCTATCCGATGCCCTGAAGGCGAATACGTTGACCGACTGGTTGCCCAGTGTCGGACCCGCAAGCAGCACTACCCCGTCCAGACTGCCAGCGGCGCGCAGCCCATAGGTGTTGTTCAGCCTTGCCAGATCGCCCCCGGAAAGCT
>JAABSN010000237.1 GCA_011390385.1 Thioalkalivibrio nitratireducens
CGGGAACGCGCCTGATTTCGGTTTCCGGGCATATCCGCAAACCCGGTGTCTACGAAGTGGAACTGGGCTATTCCTGGGCGAAGTTCCTGCACGAGGATTGCGGCGGGCTACTCTGCAACAAGCCTCTGAAGGCGGTGATCCCGGGCGGCATTTCCTCGCAGGTGCTGACCGGCAAGGATGCCAAGGTGCTGACGGCAGAGGAGGTCGAAGGCTTGACGCTGGATCACGAGAAGCTCCGCTCCGCCGGCTCTTCGCTTGGCTCCGGCGGCATGATCGTGATCGCCGAGGGCACCTGCATGGTGCGCTTGCTGCAGATCATGCTGCGCTTCTATCACCACGAGTCCTGCGGCCAGTGCACGCCTTGCCGCGAAGGGACCGGCTGGATGCACCGGGTGATCGATCGCATCGTCGCCGGCGAGGGGCGACCCGAGGATATCGACACGCTCTATCACGTCGCCCGTTTCAACGACGGCACGACGATCTGCGGCCTCGGCGATGCCGCCGGCTACGCAGCCACCGCGATGCTCGACAACTTCCGCGACGAATTCGAGTACTTCATCGAACACAAGCGTTCCAAGCACGGGGGCAACCTGGAATGCCAGGGATCTTCATAAACGGCGAGCCGGTCGACACCGGCGAGCACCAGACCGTGCTCCAGGTCGCGCTCGCGAACGGCTACTACGTGCCGCATTTCTGCTGGCACCCGGAACTGTCGATCGTCGGCAACTGCCGGGTCTGCCTGGTCGAGCAGGAGGGGCGCGGGGTCGGCATTGCCTGCAACATGCCGGTGTATGAAGGCCTGTCGGTTCGAACCGATTCCGAGTCCGTGCGCGTCCAGCGCAAGGCGATGCTCGAGTTCATCCTGCTGAACCACCCGGTGGACTGCGGTATCTGCGACAAGGCCGGCGAGTGCACGTTGCAGGACTATCATTACACCTACCACGGTGAACCGGCGCGGTCGCACGACCCGAAACTGCACTCGACCAAGTTCTTCCCGTTGTCGGAGCGGATCATTCTCGACAACGAGCGCTGCATCCTGTGTTCGCGCTGCGTGCGTTTTACCCGGGAAATCTCGAAGTCGAACGTGCTCGGGATGGAGCAACGCGGCGACAGCATGCTGGTGCGCCCGGTCGAGGACCGCACGCTTGACGACGATCCCTATTCCGACAACGTGATCGACATCTGCCCGGTGGGAGCACTGCTTTCGCGCTCGTTCCAGTATCAGGCCCGTGTCTGGTACCTCGAGCCGACGCCGTCGGTCTGCCCCGGCTGCGCGCGCGGCTGCACGGTGAACCTCTGGCACCGCAAGCCCGAGTGGCGCCTGAAGACTCTCGATGCACGCGAGAACACCCGTATCCTGCGCGTCACGCCGCTCGAGAATCCGCAGGTGAACGGACCGTGGATCTGCAACAAGGGGCGCGATCTGGGGGCTCTGATCGACCGTCCCCGGGCGGATCGGGCGTTGCTGAAAGGCAGGCAGGTTTCGACGACAGAGGCGATCGATGTCGCGCGGAACCTGATCGGCGCGGCAAGGAGCGGCGTCGCGTTGGTGTCGAACTGGGGCTCGAACGAGGAACTCCGTGCTTTCCGCAATGCGCTTGGGGATACGTTCTCCTGTTTCGTGAAATCCGATTGCGAGCCGGCAGAGAACGAAGTCGTTGAGGACGATCTGCTGATCCGGGCGGACAAGAACCCCAACACCCGGGCCGCGCAGTCACTGTTCGGCACCGATGCGCCCAAGTTTGCCGACGACACCGACCTGATCCTGATCTGGGGTGAGGGGGCCGATTTCGCCAGCCTGCCGCGCGGCGTCAAGGTCCTGTTCCTGGGTTCGTGGCTGTTGCCGGAGAACGGGCATGCCGATGTGTTCATCCCGATCAGCATTCAGACCGAGCGGCGTGGCCATTACACCAACTTCGAAGGCGTGGTCAGCGCATTCGAGCCCTGCCAGCCGCGCCCCGATGGCGTGATCGACGCCGAGACCCTGTTTCCGCTGCTGGCGGCACCGCCGGGGATCCCGGCATGATCCAGGATCTGGTGGTCCACGGTGTGTTCATCGGCTACGCGGTGCTGATGCTGATGACCGTGGGACTGATCCTGACCTGGGTCGAACGCAAGCAGGCGGCGATCCTGTCCGACCGTATCGGCGCCAATCGCGCCTACCTGCGTATTCCATTCACGCAGGTGAAGCTGATCTGGTGGGGCCTGTTCCACGGCCTGGCGGACGGCATGAAGATGCTGCTGAAGGAGGACTGGAAGCCGGATTCCTACGACCGCGTGGCTTACGCGCTTGCCCCGTGGTTCGCGTTCGTGCCGGTGATGGCGGTGTTCGCGGTGATTCCGTTCGGCGGCGAGTTGCAGCCCGGGACTTTCTTCGGCTGGTTCGACGGGCCTGCCGAGTGGTTCGGCGAGCGCAGCTACGCGATGCAGGTCGCGCCGCTGGACGCAGGGCTGCTGGTCGTGTTCGCGCTGGGCGGGATCGCGGTGATCGGCGCGATGCTGGCCGGCTGGTCTTCGAACAACAAGTTCTCGCTGCTCGGTGCGGTGCGCGCGGGCTCGCAGATGATTTCCTACGAACTGGTGATCGGCCTGACCGTGGTCGGTCTGATCCTGATTTACGGCACGGTGAACCTGGTCAGCATCGTCGAACAGCAGTCCGGGACCCTGTTCGGGTTCATTCCGGCCTGGGGGATCTTCCTGCAGCCGTTCGCGGCCATTCTGTTCCTGGTCGCCGCGCAGGCCGAAAACCAGCGCATCCCGTTCGACCTGCCCGAGGCCGAATCGGAGTTGATCGCCGGCTATTTCACCGAATACAGCGCGATGAAGATGGGCCTGTTCATGTTCGCGGAGTTTATCCATATCGCGATCATCGCCGCATTGTTTACCACGCTGTTCCTCGGCGGCTACAACCTGCCGTACATGAACGACGCCGGTTTCCTGTTCCCCGGCGGATTCGAGATCGCACTGCCGCACGTGCTGGTGGTGCTGCTACAGGTCACGGTGTTCTGGGTGAAGGTGTTTCTGATGTGCGGCTTCCTGATCCTGGTGCGCTGGTCTCTGCCACGGTTCCGCTACGATCAGTTGCTGCGCTTCGCCTGGCGCTTCCTGCTGCCGCTGGCGCTGATCAACCTTGTCGTCACCGCGATTGCCGTCTGGGCGCTCGGGGGGATGGGCTGATGTGGTGCCAGGTGAGCGTGGGCCGATACCCCGGTGGACAGTTGGGGCTGGCCGACAGCATGGGGGGTCGGACGGCACCGGGGCAGCCGGGTCCGGACTCGCTCAAGCCGTCCATGGGCGCTCGAAGTCGGCCATCCATGGCCTCCTGCGGCCCGGTTCGGCCCACCCCAATCCTGCCCTCGGACGTTTGCGTATGGCGCGGGGGGCGCGTATGAACGTACCGCAGAACGGGCAGCCGGCTGGCAGCAAGAGCCGCCCGAACGTCGTGGACCGTCGGCGCAAGTACTGGAACGAGCCGAAGCTGGGTTGGTGGGAGAGTTTCTACCTGTTCGAAGTGCTGCGCGGGCTGTCGATCACCGGCGGCGTGTTCCTGCGCAACATGAAGCGCTGGATGACCGGGAAGAAGGGCGCCTTGACGGCTTATTACCCCGAGGAGATTCGTGCCGATTATGCCGCTCACAACCGCGGCAAACATGTGCTGACCCAGCGTCCGGATGGTCGCCCGCAGTGCATCGCCTGCAACCTGTGCGCGACCGTTTGTCCGGCCCGGGTGATCGAGATCCAGGCCGGTTTCGACCCGGACGACCCGGCGCACCCGAAGTATCCCGAGCGTTTCGAGATCGATTACTCGCGCTGCATCTTCTGCGGGTTCTGTGTCGAGGTCTGCCCCGAGGACGCGATCCGGATGGTGCGGCAGGTGCCGGGCCTGCCGGTACCGGACCGGCACCCTGGAATGTGGCTCGGCAAGGAGGAGTTGCTGAACTGGCAGCCCGCGCGCGACCCCGCAAAGCCGTATCCGGCGAAGCCGAAGGGGGGCGCATGAACATCCGCACCGTATCCACTGAGGCGCCGCTAGCTTTCATGGCCACGCCTGCCACCCCGAGCCATGAAAGGTACAAGCGTAGGGTGTCAATGAGCACAGCGAATTGCACCGTTCGAGGCCCGGAGTCCGGCCGGCGCGGTATCGGTGCGGTTCGGCTGCGCCTCACGGCACCCTACGCGGATTCTTTCACGCTAACCGTATTGCGGATTCAGGGGTCAGTCCGTCATTGCGAGCCCCTGTCATTGCGAGGCCGAAGGCCGCGGCAAACTGGCGCGGCAGTCCACGCGATGGATCGAGGAGCTTCGGAATGATCGAGACCGTGTTCCTGTCGGTGTTTTCATTGGGCGCACTCACCGGGGCGGTGGCAATGTTCTTCCTGCGCCACCCGATGCGGGTCGCGCTGGCGCTGATCGGCACCATGCTGTCACTGGCCGCAATCTATGCGCAGCTCGGCCTGCATGTGATCGCCGTTTTCCAGGTGCTGATCTACGTCGGCGCGGTCATGGTGTTCATGGTGTACGCGATCATGTTGCTGGACGTGCGCGATCGATCGTTCACCGAACGGTTCTCGCCGCTGTTGGCCGCCGGGCTTGCAGGGTTCCTGCTCCTGGTCGGGGTACTCGTCGATGGCTTGCTGCGCGGCGAGCCGGTCGTGGCCGCTGTTCCAGTGCCGGAGGATGCTTTCAGCGTCGGCACGTTCGCCATCGCCTTCATGGACGGGTTCTGGATCTACTTCGCGCTGGCGGCGGTGCTGCTGCTGGTCGCGGAAATCGCCGCCAGCGCGGTGATCGACGTCCGCCGGCGCGGACTCGATGTCGCGGCTGGCGAAAGGGAGAGCAAGCATGGATAGCATGAATCTGCTGCTGGCCGTTTCCGCGATGCTGTTTGCGCTGGGCCTGATCGGGGTCATCGTGCGACGCAACCTGCTGGTG
>JAABSN010000238.1 GCA_011390385.1 Thioalkalivibrio nitratireducens
CAGGCGGCAAACAGAGAAAACAAACGTCAGCCTAACCGTCGGCAAGGAACCGGCTTACTCTCCGATTTATTTTCCGGCGCAACTTCGGACGTGAGAAATAAATCTGTCCCCTTTTCCCTTTCTTCCCTGACGCTCCTCGCGATGACGGTGGGAAAGCCTCCAGCCCTCGCGATCACATGCTATGCTAGCAATGCTGTCATTGGTATTCCCGGAGGTGCCCCATGGCAACACTCACGATTCGTAACGTCGACGAGGCCCTCAAGACCCATTTGCGTATTCGCGCCGCCGAGCACGGGCGATCCATGGAAGAGGAGGTCCGCTGCATTCTGCGGCAGGAATTGATCAGGCCCGTTTCGGAAGGCGGCCTTGGCAGCCGGCTGGTCAGTCGGTTTCGTGATGTGGCGGGTGACTTGCCGCTGCCCAGGCGCAGCTTGCCACGTCCTCCCATTGAGCTGGATCGGCCCGATTGATCCTGCTGGACACCAATGTCCTCTCGGAATTCATGCGCGTTGCGCCCGAGCCGGGTGTCGTGGCTTGGTTGGACGAACAACCCAGCGACAAGATCTGGATCTGTGCCGTTACCCGGGCCGAAGTCGAACTGGGCATCGCCCTGCTGCCTGAAGGCCGCAGGAAACAGGGCCTGAAGTTGAAAGCGGAAGCGCTGTTCCAGGAGGACTTTGCGGGCCGATGCCTACCGTTCGATGGCGTGGCCGCCGCCCACTATGCGCGTATCGTCGCGGCCCGAACGGGTATCGGCAAACCGATATCGGTGGAAGACGCCCAAATCGCTGCGATCGCCCTGACGCACGGACTCACTTTGGCCACGCGCAACGTCGCCGATTTTCGGAACATCGAAGCACTTACGGTGATGGATCCCTGGAATCGCAAATGAACCTGCCGCCCCAGGGAAGGGGTCAGACCCCGGTTTTTCCCTTAAAAGGGGTCTGACCCCGGTTCGAGGGGGCCCCGCAGACCCTGTAGGAGCGGGCCCTGCCCGCGAACGCGCCGCAGGCGCGGGTGGGGTGGGTGCCGGATTCAATGCCGATTCGCGTGCAGGCACGCTCCCACAGGCGTCGGTGATACCGACCTGAGCCGGTTTTTGACGGATTTCCATGGAACTGGAATACGACCGCGACAAGGACGCACGCAATCTCGCCAAGCACGGTCTGTCCCTTGCCGAGGCTTCAAGGCTCGAGTGGGATACGCTTTTCGCCTGGGAAGATCGGCGCAGGCACTATGGAGAGCCGCGGATGGCCGGGCTGGTCCTGATGAACGACCGGCTTTACTCAGTAGTCGATGTAGAACGAGGGGCGAGACGCCGTATCATCAGCCTGCGCAAGGCCAATCGGCGTGAGGTGAAACGTTATGCATCTGAAAACTAGATCGGGCCGAAAGGTGATCCTGCCCACACCCGAGGAGGATGCAGCCCTTACGGCAGTCGCTGCGGACGATCCCGATAATCCTGTCCTGAGCGATGACGAATGGGACGAAGCCCGGCTCCGTGCCGTCCGCCCCGAGTCCGATACGGGCAAGGAACGCGTAGCGGTACGTCTCTCCGAACAGGTGGTTCAACGTTTCCGTGCGACGGGTTCCGGCTGGCAAGGGCGCATGGACGCGGCCTTGCAAGATTGGCTGAAGCATCACAAGCCCGAGCAATTGCCGTAGCGCCGCACGCCAGGCACGCTAGGGAAGCGCTGATTAATGCGTCATCGCGAGGAGCGGAGCGACGCGGCGATCCATAAATTCTGCCGCGACGGTGTGTGGGAGTTGCGGCTCGACCTCGGTCCTGGCTATCGCGTGTACTACGCCCAAAGCGGGCATCAACTGATTCTGCTTCTGTGTGGTGGCGACAAGCGCAGACAAACCGCCGATATCGATCAGGCGGTGCGCTTTTGGCAAGACTGGCAACGGAGAATAGAAGCATGAAAGACCGAACACACGACGAAGCCACGGCGGAGCTTTTCCAGAAGGATCCCGCCTTTGCCTTGGCGTATCTCGACAGCGTGCTCGAAGAAGGGGACCAGGCTGAACTGATGATTGCGCTGCGGCAACTGTCCAAAGCCTATGGTGGTGTTGCCAGGGTTGCCGAAGCGGCACACCTGAACCCAACGCAGCTGTATCGCACGCTATCGCCCGAGGGTAATCCCGAGCTGCGCAGCTTGAGTGCCATCCTCAAGGCGATGGGAATGCGTCTTTCTGTCCAGTCGCTCCCACCATCACCAACCCTGTAGGAAGCGTGCCTGCATGCGAACGCGCCGCAGGCGCGGCTGAGGCGGGTGCAGCGTCCAGCGCCGATTCGCGTGTGAGGCACGCTCCTTCTACGCCAGGGGTCAGACCCCGGTTTTTCCCTTAAAAGGGGTCTGACCCCGGTTCGAAGCCCCAGCGCCACGAAGCCCCAAACCCATGCCTTATCCAAACCTCATCCACCACGGCGGCGCCACTGGCGTCACCGGCAGCTGCCACCGCCTGCAGCTGGCGGCGGATCGCGCGCTGCTCGTGGATTGCGGCCTGTTCCAGGGCCAAGACGCCGAACCCAGCCCCCCTGTAGGAGCGGGCCTCGCCCGCGAACGCGCCGCAGGCGGCGCAACGTGACGGTGGCGCCCATCCACAACGCTCAAGGCAACGCTCCGTTGAAAAAGTCCCAAATTGGGACTACCATGACGCATGCGGGTCATCGCCCATAGAACCCTGCAGGTTTTCTGGCAGCAGCACCCCCAGGCAGAGCAGCCGCTGAAGGCCTGGTACGACGAGGCCAGAAAAGCGTCCTGGCAAACGCCGGCAGACATCAAGGCGCATTACCGCAGCGCGAGTTTTGTCGGCAACAACCGCGTGGTGTTCAACATCAAGGGCAATGACTACCGCCTGATCGTGGCCGTCGCCTACCGGGTTGGGATCGTGTACGTCAAATTCATCGGCACCCATGCGCAATACGATGCGGTGAATGCCGCCACTGTAGACATCAACTGAAGGTCAGGAGCATGGAAATCAAACCGATTCGCGAGGAGAAAACCTACCGCGAAGCCCTGCGGGAGATTGCCGTGCTCATGGAATCCGATCCTGCGCTGGGCACGCCGGAAGGCGACCGGCTGGACGTGCTTTCGACCCTCGTGGAAGCCTATGAAGCACGCACGTTCCCGATGGACCTGCCGGACCCTGTTGAAGCCATCCTGTTTCGCATGGAGCAGCAGGGCCTCAGCCCCAAGGATCTTGAGCCGATGATCGGGAAACGCAACCGCGTGTACGAAGTGCTGAACCGCAAGCGGCCGCTGACCCTGGCCATGATCTGGCGCCTGCATACCACGCTGGGCATCCCTGCCGAGAGCCTGATTCGCCGGCCTGCACAGCACTAACGGCCTGTGTTGCGTGGCTTGCCACGTCGCCCGCGACCTTCATGTAGCCCAACGCAATGGGGCCAAACCGAAAGCCGCTAAAACCCCTGCAGGAGCGTGCCTGCACGCGAACGCGCCGCAGGCGCGGCTGAGGTGGGTGCAGCGTCCAGCGCCGATTCGCGTGCGAGGCACGCTCCTACGGGGGTATCGTCAGTGCGCCTCGTCAGCCGGGATGACGATGCGTTGGCTTGCGGCGATGCCTGAGACTGAGCTAGTTTCACCGGATGGAGTTACTTGCGGAGACGACCATGAGCGATGCCGCTCTTCATCCTGAGTTCATTACCGACGCCGAGGGGCATCGGAAATCGGTCGTTTTGCCCATTGCAGAATACGAAGCATTGATGGAGGACCTGGCCGATCTGGCGATCGTCGCGGAGCGGCGTTCGGAATCCGTCCATTCGCACCAAGCTGTCAAGGATGAGCTGGAACGCGATGGGTTCCTATCGGATTGAGTGGAAAGCGTCCGCGCTCAAGGAGCTCAAACGCATTGAGCGCAACGTCGTTCCCCGGGTCTTCGCGGCGGTCGAAGCCCTCGCGTGCAACCCACGCCCTGTTGGATGCCGGAAGCTTACCGGCGCGTCGATGACCTACCGAGTGCGCGTTGGCCGATATCGCGTCGTGTACACAGTAGAAGATGAATGCCTCGTCGTTCAGGTCATCCGAGTGGGCCACCGTGGCGACGTGTATCAGAAATAGCTCTTGGTTCGGCAGCCCAGCATCACCCTAATCGCCAGTCCCAAACACCGACCGCAACCCTGTAGGGGCACAGGGGTCAGACCCCGGTTCGAAGCCCCGATGGCCGATTCGCGTGCAAGTACGCTCCTGCGGCAGCGTTTACCGTGGATGGGACGAACCCAGACGTTGGTGCCAATGCGTCCTGCGAGTGTCATTCAAATGCATTACAATTGGGTCCCGACTGCATTCGTGGAGATCAGTGATGGCGGCCAACAATGCTCTGGTGCAAACGCGGGTTGATCCGGATGTGAAGGATCGCGCTTCGGCGGTACTCGATGGGCTCGGGCTGACGGTTTCGGATGCGGTCCGCATGCTGCTGACGCGGATTGCCAACGAAGGTGCGCTCCCGCTCGAACTGGCGGTGAAGCCCGAGGCGTACGATGCATGGTTTCGTGCCAAGGTGCTGGCAGCGCTCGATGATACGGCTCCGCATCTCGAACACGAAGAGGTTGAGGCACGGTTTGCTGCGAAACGGGATGCCCTGATGGAGAAGGCCGACCGGTGAGGTTGGTGTGGACGAATCACGCGGTGCAAGACCGCGAGCAGATCTTCGACGACATCGCACTGGATAGTCCGTCAGCTGAGAACCTCCGGGGACGGAATTCAATTCCGTCCCCGTCCCACGTTGTAACCCCACCGCGATTGAACCCGGCCCCGAAAGCGGGTACGGTTCACCCGTTGAACAGAAAATGTCGACCTCGTCCAACACCACCCCAAACCCGCCGCCGCAACATGCACGGGAATGGCGGTAGCGTGCCCGCAGCCCGTAGGGTGCCGTAAGGCGAAGCCGCACC
>JAABSN010000024.1 GCA_011390385.1 Thioalkalivibrio nitratireducens
CAGGCCGTCGTCGTCCATGGCCGCGACCAACGGGCCCAGGCGGCATCGAGCCTGCCGGACAACAGCGCCGCAATCGCAAACGCGAAGGCCACGGAGAACCCCACATAGCCCATGTACAGCAACGGCGGGTGCGAGACCATCCCGAGATCCTGCAGCAATGGATTCAGATCGCGCCCGTCGGCAGGGATCGGAAACAGCCGTTCGAAGGGGCTGGAGGTAAAAAGAAGCAGCGCGAGAAATCCGACGCTGATCAGTCCCATCACGCCGAGGACCCGGGCGACCATCTCCTCGGGCAGTTGCCGGGAGAACATCGCCACCGCGGCAGACCAGCCAGCGAGGATCACCGTCCACAGCAACAGCGATCCTTCGTGGGAACCCCAGGTCGCGGTAAAGCGATACATCGCGGGCAACTGGGAAAACGAATTCTGTGCGACGTTCCGGACCGAAAAATCATGGGTCAGAAACGACCATGCCAGTGCGGCGAACGCGAATACGAGCAGCACGAACTGCGCCTGCGCCAGCGGTTTGGCCAGCGCCATCAGGCGGCGATCGCCGCGCTGGGCGCCAACCAGAGGCACGCTGCCCTGTACCAGCGCGAGTGCGAGTGTCAGGGCGATGGCGAACTGTCCCAGTTCGGCAATCATGCACCACCTTCGAGGCGGTTCCGACCGGCACCGTGCAATGCGATCTCAACCGCCAACGAAGCCGCGTTCAATGCGGACAATCGAGCGCCTCGCCGGATACGTGGGGGTTGAACTGCGATCATGGACCGGTGAACCCTTGTTTCGATCCTTTGGTGCACACGATGGGCTCCATAAGGCGGAAAGGATCGAAACAAGGGCACCGTCCTTCCATTCGGTCGGCAGCGATCAGCCTGATCGGGGAGGCTGCCTGCTCCGGTACATGCTGTGCGCTCGGGGCAACGCCGGGCGCCGGAAATTGTTGACATCGGACTTACCATATCAAATACAGGAAAAAAGGAGCCGGTGACCTGCACCGGCTCCGAACTCTGCTTGCCTTGAAGCTTACATCGATGCCACCTGCGCATCGATGGCGTCATTCAGCAGCTTGATCGCTTCCTTGCTCTTGTCGATCGACAGGGTCAGCGACTTGCGTGCGTCATCCGGGTTGTGGAAGCCGACCGAGTTCTCGGCGGTCCACCATTCCCAGTACAGGTGTGCGTCATAATGCAGCGCACGCGCCTCGTTCAGCACGTCTTCCGACACCCCAGCCCGCTTCGCCACGGGGAACAAGTCGATCATCTGCGCGAGCCAGTACTCGGCCTTCACGATCTTGCCGTGGGTGTAGTTCTTGATGTAGTCGATGGCATGGATCGCTTCGTCTTCCGTCCATCCATCATGGCACCTGAGGCAGGCTGCACCCATCATGTCGCGCGGGGTGCGCTGTGCATGGCTGGTATAGGTCTTGCCGTTCTCCAGTTCGACCTTGGTCATGTGACAATCGGCGCAGGCGACTCCGGCACGCTCGTGCTTCGAACCCCAGAACGTCTCCATCTCCGGATGCTGCAACTTCGGCACCGCAGCGCCGGTCGTCGCATGACGGAAATCGAAGAAATCGATTTCCTTCGCTGCTTCCTTGTAATCGAACACGCCTGCCCAGAAGAAGTGGTTGGCCCGGCGGTCGTCCATGCCGACGCGCGATCCGTCACTCTGCGTATAGCCCGGGTTGCAGTTGTACTCCACGTGACACTGCGCGCACATCAGGTTGGAATCCGCGGTTGACAGCAGACCGATCGAACGGAAGTCCTCCCCACCACGCTGGAACGTCACCTTTTCCATGGAGAGCATCTCGCTCTTTGCCGGGTCATGCGGGTAGGTGCCCAGCCCCCGGTCGACGACAGCGTTGATCAGACCATCGCGCACCACACGCGGCGCGGCCGAATGCGGATCGTGACACATGAAGCAGTTCAACGGATGGTCCAGGTCACGTGCGAAATCGACGACCTGCGAGGTCCGGCTCCACTTGGCCGCATCGTGCTCGTCACCCATGTAGGCCCAGTCCAGGATGTGATCCTGCGTCTTGCAGTTCAGGCAGACCGGGTTGGCGGCTGTAGCCGTCTGCGACAGAAACTTGCGTTGATCCGAGCTTTCGGGATCCGCATCCTTCAGCACCGTCCAGGCGCCCTGTACCGAGCCCATGCCGTCGGTAACCTTGGTCCAGTCGTTCCACTGGAAACGACCACCGTAGGCCCGGTCAACGACGAAATGGTCGACCAGCATGAACGCATGGCTGCGCGGCTCCGCATGTTCGAATGCGAATCCGTGCCCAGCAATCAGCTTGTCGAACATCGGGGAGCGGCTGGTGGGCGTGGCCTTTTCAACCCGTGGATGCGACTCGTGGCGCACCTCCACGAAGGAATTGAACTGCGCGGTATGACAGGTCGCGCAGGCCTCGAGGTCGGTTCGGGTGACCGGACGTTCACCCATGCGCCGGGTGCTGGCCGTTTCAATGTGCTTGCTGGCATCGTGACAATGAACGCAGTTCACGGTCGCATGCTTGCTTTCCGCGTGCATGTCCTCGATCTGCGCATGGCAGTCGTAGCATTCCAGCGGATCGACCGGTTTCAGCGGTTGCTTGTCCCCTCCCGGCATGGCGTGCGCAGTGGTCATGAGAAACAGGCACGCCATCCCTGTTACCCACCGGCCGATATGGCCGAATCTATGGGAACTGATCATAAGTTTTCTCCTCTCCTCGGCCCCGAGGGCTCCTTCTCGGCCCATCGAGCCAGTTTGTCGCCTTTACGGTCTTCGCGGGAATCCATAAGGAGCCCCACCCCTGTCGAACGGCCTCCAGCCTGCAGAGACGTTGAAAGCCGCGTCTTGCCCTTCAGGGCAGCTGCGGGAAACCAGAAGCTGTGGTGGCTCTGGAAGGCACGGATGTGGACACTCCCCATTCGCGACCCCTCCCGTGCCCCTGCCCATCCCTGTACCGGTGCGGGAATACCCGATCTTCAAGAGCAAATATCTTGGTGAAACTCCCGGCTTCCTTTGCTTCCCTGTGCCGAATTTATAGCACACAAAGTGCATATGAGCCGTGCGGCCGATCCGAAATCCGTGTTCATACCACCGATTCGTCACCAGCTACCACCAGGAAATTCATAACAAGGAAGCATCGCAGTAACACATTAGTGGTAGATCGATATACTCCCTTAACGGTATCAACACTTCAAGAAAACCCAAGGATTCATCACAAGCCATTGTTTTTGCGATAATTTGCAGCAAATACTATCCATTCCTTGATTATGTCCGGTATTCATGCGGAAATGGCACGAAGCCAATATGTGACAGCCGCCACGCTCGTTCGTCGGTCGCATTGGAAGATCACGAAATGTTCATATTCCGGCAACGGCCGATGCAGCGGTCGCCATCACATATGCGCTTGCCGGAAGGGTACCCCGGCGGGATCCGCTCACCAAACCAAAAGGCGCAGGAAGACGTCAGCGACCACCCAATACAAGCCCAAGGGGCGAAGGAGAAATGATGAGACACAAAATGATAAAGGTGGCCCTTTTTTCGGGTCTGCTCGCGGTGGGGTCCAGCGCGAGTGCCGAGGCTCCGGTTTCCGGTGAACTACTGGCCTTCCAGTGTGCCGGGTGCCACGGTTTCAACGGCCACAGCGTGGGTCCGGCCACCCCGTCGCTGGCAGGCTTCCCCAAGGAATACTTCGTCGAAACGATGATGGCCTACAAGGAGGGCGAGCGCTACGCCACCATCATGGACCGCGTGGCCCGCGGCTATACCCGCGAACAGTTCGAGGCCATGGCCGATTTCTTCGCGGAGCAGCCCTACCTGCCGGCCAAACAGGACTTCAACCCGGAACTCGCCGCCCTTGGCGCTGAAATCCACGATCAGCATTGCGGCAACTGCCACTCGGAGGGCGGCACCTATCCGGAATTCGACACGGCCCCGATTGCCGGTCAGTGGATGCCTTATCTGCGTGACACGTTCGTGGACTTCAGGGAGCACGGACGCTATCAGCCGCGTGGCATGGGACGACGACTGATGTCCGTCGAGGACCTCGACGCGCTGGTCCATTACTACGGCAGCCAGCAGGATCCCGCGGCTTACGTCCACGCAGACTGAGGAGAAGACACCATGGCGAACATCAACCGAAGAAAATTCCTGCAGATCGCGGGCCTCGGCGGCTTCGCCGCCGGATTCCCCTACGCGGCCACCTGGGGCAGTCAGACCAAGGCGCGCGTCGTTGTCCTCGGCGGCGGCACCGGCGGCGCGATCGCCGCGCGTTACGTGAAAGCACTGGATCCATCGATCGACGTCACCATTATCGAAGAGAACCCGCAGTACACCACGTGTTACATGAGTAACTGGGTGCTCGCCGAGATGCGCGACCTCGACAGCCTCACGCACGGCTACGACAACGTGAAGAAGCGCGGTATCAACGTGATCATCGACACCGCCACGCGGATCGACACCGACGGCCAGAAGGTGCTCACGGCCGGTGGACAAAGCGTGCCCTATGACCGCCTGATCGTGTCGCCCGGCGTCGATTTCCGTTGGGGCGCCATCGAGGGCTATGACGCCGCCGCGGCCGAAGTTCTGCCGCACGCCTGGAAGGCCGGCCCGCAGACCATCCTGCTGCAGGAACAGATCAGGGCCATGCCCGACGGCGGGGTGGTCGCGATCGTCGCCCCACCCAACCCGTTCCGCTGCCCACCCGGACCGTACGAACGCGCGGCACTGATCGCCAGCTACCTGCAGCGCCACAAGCCGAAGTCCAAGATCGTGATCTACGACGCCAAGGACGCCTTCTCCAAGCAGGGGCTGTTCCAGGCGGGATGGGCGCGCCACTATCCGGGCATGATCGAATGGGTCGGTGCGTTCCAGAGCGGCGGCGGCATCAAGCGGGTCGATCCTTCCGCGATGACCCTGCATACCGACTTCGACGACCTGAAGGCGGATGTGATCAACGTCATCCCGCCGCAGATGGCGGGGCAGATCGCGATCGATTCCGGGCTGGCCGACGAGTCCGGCTGGTGCCCGGTGGATTACCGTGACCTGCAGTCGACCATTGCCAGCAATGTGCACATCATCGGCGACGCGATGGTCAGCAGCGCGCTGCCAAAGTCCGGCTACATTGCCGCTTCCACCGCCAAGGTCGCGGCGGTCGCCGTGGTCGATCACGTGAACGGGCGCGAACCCGGCACGCCGTCGTATTTCAACACCTGTTACAGCCTGCTCACTCCCGAGCACAGCATCTCCGTATCCGGGGTCTACAAGGTCGAAACGACCGACGGGCAACAGGCGATCGTTGGCGTCGGCGACTCGGTGGCGGTATCGCCGGCGGATGCCGATGATACGTTCCAGAACCGCGAAGCCCGCTACGCGGCCAGTTGGTACGACAACCTCACCGACCAGGGCTTCGGCTGAGGTCATTGGCGGGATCCCGTCATCAGCATTGACCGTGGCGGGATCCCCTTTCATCGCGCCTTGCCGGCACCCGTGGCGTTTTCTGGCGCTCACCATCGCAATGCTGACCGCGGCGGCTGGCGACCCGGCGCTTGTTGAACGCCTTGAAACCGCCGATGAATCCTCTGATACGCAACGCCTGGATTAGAACGAAAGCCCGCGCAGGATACCGTGAGGCGAAGCCGAACCGCACCGATACCACGCAGGCCGTGACCCCCAGGCCCCCGGGCCTCGAACGGTGCAATTCGCTGCGCTCATTGGCACCCTACGCTTTTCGCCGTCCATGGTGGCATGCGTCAGGGCCACGAAGGTTGACGTGAAACGGTTCTGCCGCACAGGGATATGGAAGTCCCCCAGGTCAGCGCCCTGTTTCAATAGCCGATCCATTGACCCTGCAGGGCTCTCCAGTCGACGCTGGCATGGTCCTCGGGCACCGTCTTCTCGCGTGGCAGGGGCACACGCCTTGCATCGGCAATCTGCATTGCGCTGGCCCAGCTCTCTTCCGGCCGCTCCGCAATCAATGCCACCATATCGCCATCGAGATGGCCGCAATCGACCATCTGTCCCAGGATCCGCACGATCTCGCCTGGCGGGAGGGGAGCCCGATAGGGCCGCTCCTGCGCAAGCGCCTGGAACACGTCCGCGACCGCAAGAATGCGCGCCTCCAGCGGCAACGCCTCGCCGGAATGGCGGAACGGGTAACCCTCGCCACTGACCTTCTCGTGATGCATCGCCGCCCATAACGCCACTTCGTGCAGGCCCTCGATGGGTTCGAGGATTGCGTAGGTGTCGAAGCTGTGGCGGGCCATCACCGCCAACTCCCTTTCGTCGAGCGGTCCCGCCTTCTCCAGAATCTCGTCCGGAACGCGCAGCTTCCCGAGATCGTGCAGGAGACCGGCCAGCTCGAGCTTGTCACAGGTCATCCTGTCCAGACCGGCCCAGGCGCCGATGTTGCGGGACAATACGGCAACACCCCGCGAGTGCTCCGCGGTAAAGGGACTCTTGGCATCCACGACGGTCGCAAAGATATCCGCAACGGCGCGCAAGCTTGGTGAATCGACACGGTAGGTCGCGCCACGGGCGACCCATGCACGCAGATAATGATCGATTTCCCGCTCATCCAGCGTCAGCCAGAAGGACTCTCGCTGCGATACGGTGGCGAATGCGTCGACCAGATATGGGGCGAACAGATGCCCCGACTGCCCCCGAATCACATTACAGATTTCCTTCCGGGCCAGCAGCAGGTTCTCCGTGCCATGCTGCGCGCAAAGCGCATCGACACGATCGGCCAGGAAAATCAGATTGGCGATCTCGACGTCTTCCGCATCGAGACGCTGCCCTTCCAGCACCTTCCAGTGGGTATGATGCAGCCGCACGGGCTCGGCCAGATCCGCCAGTGGCCGGCAGCCCTGCAGCAAACGACCGCCTCGGTCGCAATGTGCCTGGACGCCGCTCCAGTCGAGTTCCTGAATCAGATGCTGGTGGATTCGGGTCGACGATACACCGCAGTCGTGCAGAATCGCCGCGCAGATCAGGCGGTCGTAGCGTTCCCTCGGGACAGCCAACTGGTTTGCGCATTCAGCGGCCATGTAGGCGACCCGTTTGCCATGCCCCAGCGCATCGACCCCGACCATGTCGAGTGCATCCGAAAGTGCATAAGTGACCTGGCGCAGGTTGACATGAAACTGCAACGGTTCTCGCAAGATTCGTCCCCAGTCAGGGAAAGCAAGCACTGTGAAGCATTATAGACGAACGCCGGACGCAGACATCCTTCGCCAGCGGTTCGCGCAACTCACAGCTGAGCCTGCGCCTCCTCGAACACGGCGAGGGCCTCGAGCCAGTCCGCCTCTGCCTGTTCCAGTTCTGCCCGGAGCCGACCCTGCCGCTGTAGCAGGTCTTCAAGCTCGCCGGCGGAGCCCTGTTCGTAAAGCCCGGGGTTGCCGAGCCTTGTCTCCAGCGCCTGCAGTTCTTCCTGCAGGCGCACACAACGCGACTCCCCCTTCTCGGCCGCCTTGCGCAGGGGCTTCAGCGCCTCGCGCTGCCGTGCAGCCTCCTGGCGGCGCGCGCGCCCACCGTCCCTTTCACCGCTTACTGCCAGGCTACCCGAGTTCCCACGCGTGGCGCTGTCAGTGCGAACCTGCGTGAGTTCCCGAGCATAGTCGTCGAGATCGCCTTCGTATTCTTCCACCCGCCCTGTGCGCACCCGCCAGAACCGGTCGCAGACCCGGGCCAGAAGATCCCGGTCATGCGAAACGACCACCAGTGCACCGGCGTAGCTTTCCAATGCCTCGGCCAATGCCTCGCGCATATCCAGGTCCAGGTGGTTGGTGGGTTCGTCGAGCAGCAGGACCGAAGGCCCCTGGCAGACCAGCATCGCGAGCACCAGGCGAACCCGCTCGCCCCCGGACAGACCGGCCACCGGAAGGTCCGCCCGGTTTCCGGAAAATCCGAACCCGCCGAGCAGATTGCGCAGTTCCTGTTCGGTCATGGCCGTATCCAGCCGCTGCAGGTGCAGCAGCGGGCTGGCGTCATCATCGAGCTGCTCGCGTTGATGCTGGGCGAAGAATCCGACCACAAGGTCCGGATCGACCGCTCGTTCGCCCTGGCTCAATGGCAGCAGGCCCGCGAGAACGGCCAGCAGCGTGGACTTGCCGGCACCGTTTGGTCCGAGGATTCCGATCCGGTCATCGGGACGCAAGCGCAGCGTGGCGGGATGCAGACGGACATTCCCGTCCATGGTGACGCCCGCATGATCGAGCCGCAGCAGGGGATCCGGCAGCCTGGCCGGTGCCGGTATCTTGAGGTGCATCGGTCGAGCGGCGCGCAACAGCGCCACATCGTCGAGCTTCTCCAGTCTTTTCAGACGGCTCTGTGCCTGGCGCGCCTTGCTTGCCTTGGCCCGAAAGCGCGCGACGAAACGTTCAAGATGCGCGCGTTCCTGGGCGACCCGAGCGGCCGCCGCCTCGGTCTGGGCGATGATCTCGGCCCTGCGCCGCTCGGCCGCGCTGTAGTTGCCGGTGAACAGCTGCACCCGCCGGTGCTCGATATGGGCGATGTGCGTGACTACCGCGTCCAGGAACCGGCGGTCATGCGCGATCACGATCAGCGTGCCTGGATAACGGCGCAGCCAGTCCTCAAGCCAGAGGATGGTCTCGAAATCGAGATGATTGGTGGGCTCGTCCAGCAACAGCAGGTCGGAACGTGTCATCAACGTCTGAGCAAGCCCCAGGCGCATGCGCCAACCCCCCGAGAACTCGGCCACGGTGCGATCCGGGTCCTCTGGCGCGAAGCCCAGACCCGCAAGCAATTGCCGCGCCCTGGCCTCCGCACTCCAGCCGTCGATGGCATCGATCTCCGCGAAAAGATGGCCTCGTTCCTCGCCGTCCTCGCACTGTTCCAGACGCGTCTGAAGCGCGCGCAACGCGGCATCGCCATCAAGGACATAGTCCACCGCACGCCGGGTGCTGGCATCCACCTCCTGCGGCAGATGCGCACAGACCCAGCCCCGGGGCCAATCGATTGTCCCTGCGTCGGGCACCAGTTCTCCACGCAACGCAGCCAACAGGGTGCTCTTGCCGCAGCCGTTCGCCCCGGTCAACCCGACACGCCATCCGGGGTGAATCATGAACGAGGCGCCGGTGACCAGCACCTGCCCGCCTCGGCGCAATTCCACGTTCTCGAAACGAATCATGGGCGCAAGTGTAGTGCGTACAGACCCCCTGAGCCTACCGAACCCCGGGGACAGCCCAGCGTCATCGCTACCAGTCACCCTGTGGAGTGCGGGAGCTTGCTCCCGCTTTACCGCACGCAAGGCAGGACAACATTGCTTCAGAGCCAACCATTTCTCAATTGGCATATAATCATTCCATGATATGCATGCGCGGATGCACGCGCCCTCGGAAAAATGTGATGAGGACCAGATCGATGAAAGACTTCATGCCCGGCCGCCTGTTCGCGGCATTACTGTTTCTGTTGCTGATCTGGAGCCCGGCAGTCCCGGCGTCGGTGATGCTGCTGGTGCATGGCTATCTCGGCGACGGGCAGAGTTTCCACAAGGCCGGGGTCGTCGATGCGCTCACCGAGGCCGGCTGGCACTACGCTGGCGACTGGCGCTACTCGCAGGACGGCAAGGTTCGGCTTTCGCGTTCCGGGGAACCGGGCGAGCGGACTGTCTACACCGTGACTCTGCCCGCCGCCGCGCCATTGGGGCTGCAGGCGGACTGGCTGTCCGCGATGATTCGCTCCACGGCCAACCGGCATCCGGAGCAGCCGCTGGTACTCGTCGGACACTCGGCGGGTGGGGTCGTCAGCCGTCTGAGCCTTGTTCGCGGCGGTGCCGGCCCGGTGGAACACCTGATCACCATCGCCAGCCCCCATCTCGGCACCGCACGCGCGCTGCAGGCGCTCGAGGCCACCAACGGCGGCGGCATCTTCGGACCGTTCCGGCAGATCCTTACCCGGCAGGCGCTGGGTGGGAGCAATTACGATGCACTACGGCATTCCCGAGCGGTTCTGGTCGATCTCGCCCCACCCGCACACGGAAACCTGCTGGCGTGGCTGAACGTACAGGAGCATCCGGAACTCACCTACGACGCCGTGGTCCGCAACACTGATTTCCGTATGGGCGGCGATATCCTCGTGCCGGCGTTCAGCCAGGATCTGAACCAGGTGCCTGCGCTTCGGGGCCGGGCCGCCGTGATCGCCAGTCCACTCGAGCATGGACTTTCCGTCGAGGACGCCCGTCTCATTCTGCAGCGGATCGCTGCCCGGGCTGGATGAATCGCACGCAACTGAGCCCGGTATCGAGCACCGCGCGGCGCAGAGCCTCGATGGCCTGCGGGCGCGGAAAGCTCGCCCGCCAGGCCAGCGCCACCCGCCGCTGCGGTACCGGCTCGGCAAAGCGTCTGACGGCAAGCAGACGTTGCGCGTAACGATCGGCGCCTGCAGCAGTGCAGGGAAGGATGGTCACCCCCATGCCCGAAGCCACCATGTGCCGGATTGTTTCCAGCGAAGAACCCTGGAGATTTTTCGACGCACTGCCCTCGGTGGCGGACGAATGCAGACAGCGCGGGCACAGCTCCAGCACCTGATCGCGAAAACAGTGCCCGGCCCCCAGCAGAAGCAGCGTCGCGTCGGCCATCTGATCCAGAGTCAGGGACTCTGTCCGATTCAGCGGGTGCGCAGCGGGCAACACCGCGACGAAAGGTTCATCGTATAGCGGCAGCGTCACAACCCCCGGCTCATCGAACGGCAGCGAAACCACGATCGCATCGAGTTCGCCCTCCTTCAACCGATCGCGCAGACGGGCGGTAAAGTTCTCCTCGATCACCAGCGGCATATCCGGAGCCCGTTCGTGCAGCACCGGGATCAGTTCCGGAAGCAGGTAGGGGGCAATGGTATAGATCGCCCCCATCCGCAACGGGCCGGAGAGTTGATCCTGCTGCTGCACCGCCATTTCCCGAAGCGTACCGACCTCGTCCATCACCCTGCGCGCTTGCCGCAGCAGTGCCTCGCCGGCCGGGGTCAGCGTCACTTCGCCATGCCCGCGCTCGAAAAGCGTGATACCGAGTTCGTCCTCGAGCTTGCGTACCGCGACCGAAAGCGACGGCTGGCTGATGTGACAGGCCTCTGCGGCTCGCCCGAAGTGTCTCTCCCGCGCCACCGCCAATGCATAGCGAAGCTCATTCAGGGTCATTGCGGCCGATCTCCCGGCGCGGGATTCGCCGCCTCGGCGTCAAACAGTCGCCCACCATCCGGAAGGTCCATGCTCGCGATCCTCACGCGCCGCCCATGCAGGGAGATCTCTCCGACATGGCGTGCGCTTCCATCGGTTGCAAACTCGAAGCGATAACGCCGGACAAGCACCAACCCACTGTCTCCGCGCTCAACCCGGACTCCGGTCTGCACCACACTGCTGTCCAGAAACTGCACTCCGGCACGCGCGCAGACGTCGCGCGCGACATTCCGCACCCGTTCCAGGCTGCGCCAGGCGTCGTTGAAGTACAGCACGGCCAACACCAGGGCCAGGATGACGAAGAGTCCGGTCATGACCCGTTATCATACCCGCATGCTGGTGCGCGACGCGCGTGACGGGATCCGCAGGCACCCAACGATATGCACATGGCAGGAAAACCAACGATGACCACGAACAACGGCACCCGATTCGATGAGGTCCTGCGCACCCTGCGCGTTGCCGGAAGGGAGGAATTGCTGCCGCGCTTTCATGGACCACTGAATGTTGAAGAAAAATCCGACGGCAGCCTGGTGACCAGCGCCGACCACGCAGTGGACACGCGCCTGCGAAAACGGCTTGAGGAACTCTCACCCGGCGTGCCGGTACTCAGCGAGGAACAGGCGCGCGGGGCACAGGAAGCCATCCTGTCCAGCGACCACGCCTTCTGGCTCCTGGATCCGCTCGACGGCACGACCAACTTCGCCGGCGGCATGCCGTTCTTCGCGATCTCGCTGGCCTTGGTGGACGGTAATGGAGTGGCGTTCGGGGCCACCTACGATCCGGTTCGTGATGAGCTCTTCAGTGCAGCGCGTGGTGCGGGTTTCAAACTGGATGGTGCCACTCCACTCAAGCGCCAGTCCGGTTCTCACGAGGATTTGGCCGAGTGCACGGCACTGGTCGACTACAAGCGGCTATCGCGACCGGTTGCGACGGCATTGGCAACGAACCCGCCCTACCGGTCACAGCGCAATCTCGGCGCCTGCGCGCTGGAGTGGGCATGGCTGGCCGCCGGGCGTGCCGATCTCTATCTGCACGGTGGCCAGGCACTGTGGGACAGCGCCGCTGGAACCCTGATGCTGACCGAGGCCGGCGGACAACACACCGATCTTCGGGGTGATCCGATCTTCCGGCGCTCGCTGGCGAAACCGTCGGCGGTGGCGGGACGAACAGCGGAACTGCACGGCCGATGGCTGCACTGGCTTGCCGCCCGACAATGAATCACTGGGTGGCATCCGTCTGCTCTGACTCGATCACGACGTCCCCCAGAACGCGCCCGCAAGGCGGGGCCCTACGACTCGCCCCGCGCAGCCATTCCAGATACGATGGAGGGCTGTTTGCCGCCTTTTCAAGCCAAGATGACCGATAACGTCGCAAAACTGCTCGCCCAGGAACCGCACCGGAACATCCGGATCGGGGAAACCGAGATCACCGTGCTCGGAACCGCACACGTATCGCCGGCCAGCGCCCGCACCGTGGCGGACCTGATTGGCACCGGAGAATTCGATGTCGTCGCGATCGAGCTCTGCATGAGCCGGCAGCGCGCGATTGTCGACCCCGAGGCCATGAGCAAGCTGGATCTGTTCAGCGTTGTCCGCAGCGGTCAGGCACCGATGGTCGCCGCGAGCCTGGCATTGGGCGCGTATCAGCAACGGCTGGCCGACCAGTACGGAATCGAGCCAGGCGCGGAAATGCGAGCCGCCATCCACGGCGCATTCGACAAGGGGCTCCCGCTGGCCCTGATCGACCGTGAAATCGGACTCACGCTGCGCCGGGCCTACCGTGCGGTCCCGTGGTGGCAACGCATGGGCCTGATCGGCGGGCTGTTCGCGAGCGTGATGAGCCGCGAGCAGATTGCCGAATCCGAGATCGAGCGCCTGAAGGAAGGCGACATGCTCGAGTCCACGTTCAGCGAGTTCGCCGAGCAGTCGCGCGATCTCTACATACCCCTGATTGACGAACGCGACCGCTACATGGCCGCGCATTTGCGGAAACTGGCTGCCCGGAACAGCAGCCGGCGCATCCTGGCGGTCGTCGGTGCGGGCCACCTGAAGGGTATCGAGAATTACGTGGAGCTGGACCGGCAGCGACCCGAGGACATCCTGGCGCAGCTCGAGCAGGCACCGCCCAGGGCGCGCTGGCCGAAGTACATCCCGTGGGTGGTGGTCGGCATCATTCTGCTCGGCTTCGTGATCGGTTTCACCCGCAACACCGAGCTCGGTCTGCAAATGGTCCTGGACTGGATCATGATCAACGGCGGCCTCGCCGCAGTCGGCGGGATCATCGCCCTGGCACATCCGGCAACCATCGTGACCGCCGCCTTGGCCGCACCGCTGACTTCGCTGAACCCGACCATTGGCGTTGGCTTCGTTGCCGCCGCGGTGGAACTGTACCTGCGCAAGCCGCAGGTCGGCGACTTCGCGACACTTCGCCGCGACACCACCAGTCCGCGCGGCTGGTGGCGAAACCGGGTGTCACGCGTGCTGCTGGTCTTCCTGTTCACAACCCTGGGTTCGGCGATGGGCACCTACATCGGTGGCGCCCGCATTTTCGGGCATCTGTTCGGCAGCGGTTGACCGGCACGTCCCGGCAAAGGCGCCGCTTCAGGTCAGGTGCGCAGCACGATCTTGCCCTTGCGCACGCCTGATTCGAGCATCCTGTGGGCCTCGGCGGCCTGGCTCAGCGGCAATTCCGCCTCGACATTCACCCGCAACCGACCCGCTGCCAGTCGATCCAGCCCTTCCCTGAGCATCCCCGCCTGGGCGCGAAGCAGATCCCGGTCCTGGTTCAGCATCGGGGTCAACATCAGTTCCAGCGAGATCCGGGGATTCCGTGGACGAGCCGACGCCCAATGGGTATCTGCCGGTGGGCTGAGCAATGTGACCACGTCACCGCCATAGGCGATCTGGGTCAGGCTCTCGTCAAGGATGTCACCACCCACCGTGTCCAGCACGACATCGAAGCCGCGGCCTCCGGAGAACTCGAGCCAATGCTGCGCGAAGTCCCCGGCCCTGCGGTCCACCACATGCACTCCGAGTTCCCGCACCAGTTCAGCCGCCTCTGCACCGCGGACCGCACCGAGCACCCGCGCGCCAACGTGGTGCCCCAACTGGACCGCCATCTGGCCCACTCCCCCGTTGGCCGCATGGACCAGAAGCGACTGCCCCGGACGCAACCGGGCACGGTCGAGCAACGCCTCCCATGCCGTGATCCATGCAAGAGGCAGCGCCGCCGCCTGGCTGTCGGGGACCGCATCGGGTACGGGCACCAGCGCCACCTCCGGCACCAGGGCATGCGTCGCATAAGTTCCGGGGTCTGCCCCGACGCCACCGTGACAAAAGGCCACGCGCTGACCGACTTGCAGCGCCGTCACCTCGGCACCAAGGGATTCCACGATACCGACGCCATCGCAACCCGGAACATTGTGGTCGTATGCGGGGGTCAATAACCCCTGGGCACGAACCTTGGTATCGATCGGGTTCACACCAGCCATCAGAACGCGCACCAACACCTGGCCGGGGTGCTCGATCACCGGATCAGGACGGTCGACGAGCTTCAACACCTCGGGGCCGCCCGCACGAGCAAAGGTCATGACCTGCATGGAAACACCTCCAGGGTGGGCAATACGGAAAGATCGGTGACAACGGAGCATCGACCAAGTGCAGCCAACGCTTCGCCGACCACTTCAGGTGGCGTACGAGGCACGGTCAGCGGAAACACGCCTCGCGGCAGAAACAGGGTACTGGCAGCCTGTCGGGCTATAAACCGATTCCGATGCCGACCCCGAAGCGTACCGGACCGTAGCCCTGCCCGCGCGAGGATTCTTCCGGCCATAGATGATATTCCCGCGCGTCCATCACCGGAAACACGTAATCCACCTCGCCAATCCGTCCCGCCTCGGTACGCACAACCGGACCACGGGCCGTGATCCGGCGCCCGCTCCGATGATCCAATGGGTCGAGAAACCCGGGCACTTCGAGCAGAAAACGACCATTGGTCATTCGTTCGGTCAGCGGCTCCTGACGGCGTAGCGGGTAGCTGACCACCTCGATCCGTGTGTAATCGGGCCGGTTCTGAAGACCGACGATCACGCCGCCCCAGAGTTGTTCTGTCGGCAATGGCCCCATCACCGCCGCGGCGGCCCGGGGAGTGACCTGCGGCCCGATTGGGTCCGGTGGCAGCAATGGCGGCGTGGCACACGCGCCGAGCCCCAGAACCACCAGGGCGAACCAGGGCAACCACCAGCGCAGGCCGCGCCGCTTCACCACCATCCCCGCCTGCCGGGATACCAGTACGGCGGACCCCACGGGTCCCAGAAGGGATCCCGGTAGATCACGCGCGGTTGCGGCTCTGCCGGGGGCCAGAGATGAACCGATGTGGCACCGATTTCCGGGAAGTTGTAGGGAAAGGAACCGATCACGCCTGGATTCGCGCCAATCACCGTGCCGCGAACAGTGACCGCGCGCAGCGGCGCGTGGACCTGGGGATCCAGGAAGTCAGGGACGAAGACATGGAAACGGCCCTCGCTCCGGTCGACGTCCTGCGGGCGCTCGTTGCGGGCCAGCGGACGCGAGACGACCTCGAGCCGAGTTCCGTCGGCAAGGTTGGTGACCTCGGCGATGGTGCCACCCCAAACCACGGTCCGACCCATGTACGCGTCGGGATCCTGCAGGACCTGCCCCACGCTCGGTTGGGTATCCGCGACAGGTTGGAGATCGTCCGGAACCGTGGCGCAACCGGCAGCAACCAGCAATGGCACGGAAAGAAGCGCGAACCGCAACGACACCCTGTGCTGCAAGAGTCGAGACATCATCCTTTTTTGACCCTGGAGCACAGCGCTCCGTTCCGTCGCGGCGATGCGAGGGGCTCGGGTCAATCCCCCGCCAGGTGCTGGTTCATGAAAGCGGCGGCCCGCATCAGCGCATCCCGAGTCGCCAGGTCGTCCGCGAAGGTGCGTACCGGCGGAGCCCGAAAATCGAACCCCCGGCCGACGCCGGGATAGGTCACCAACTGCACCGGGCGATCCCGACCCTGAAGGCTGCTCACGGCCATATCGATGCCGCGCTTGCGCTGGTACTGCTCGTCGACGCCGACAAAGATCAACGCTGGCAGTACCAGTGCATTGGCTCCGAGCGAAGGCGAACCCCCAATGGGAATCACCGGTCGACCCGACAGGAAACAGGGATCCCGTTGCGTCCACCCTGGTCCTGCATGATACTCAATCCGCTTCCCCTGCCCGGGGAACCTCTGCAAGCGATACCCCACCCGATCAAGGAGAACCCATGCGCCAATTACTGATCCTGTCTGTACTTGCCCTGTTCACCATCGCCAATAGTGTCGTCGCCGAGCCAGCAGGCTCGATCCATGGCGAAGAGGTGGTCTATCACCACAATGGTGTGGAGTTGACGGGGTATCTCGCCCACGATTCTTCGCTGGAAGGCCCGCGGCCGGGCGTGATCGTGGTGCACGAATGGTGGGGGCACGACGAGAACGCCCGCCGTCGCGCAGAAATGCTTGCCGAGGCCGGATACGTGGCCCTTGCGCTGGACATGTACGGGACCGGCAAGCTCGCCGAGCACCCGAGCACCGCACGGGAATTCGCAACTGCCGTGCGCACCAACCGCGACGTGATGATGGGCCGGTTTGCGGCCGCCGAGGCGCTGCTGCGCGAGCACGAATTGACTGCCGGCCAGCCGCTTGCCGCGATCGGCTACTGCTTCGGCGGCAGCGTGGTGCTGGAAGCCGCACGTGCCGGCGCCGACCTGGCGATGGTGGCGAGCTTCCACGGCGCACTGAACACCGGCAACCCCGCGCAGCCGGATACGGTCAAGGCCGACATCCTGATCTTCAATGGCGCCGAAGACCCGATGGTCCCCGCCGAGCAGATCGCCGCCTTCAGAGAAGAGATGGCCGCCGCCGGCGTGCTCTATACCTTCGTCGACTTCGCCGGCGCGACCCACAGTTTCACCAACCCGGGCGCCGACGCCATCGCCGAGAAATTCGGCATGCCCGTCGGCTACGATGAGCGCGCCGACCGTGACTCGTGGAACTGGCTGATCGCCTACCTCAACGACCGGCTGTAGTAGGCGACGAGCCCTCTCGCCGATCATCACGCGCGGGAAAACATCGGCTCACGTGTGCGTAGGGGGCGGGGAGGGGATCGGCCCGGGGCCGGCCTCCTACCTCCCCCCCTTCCACACCACCTCGTAGAGATCACGGCGGCGATCGCGCATGTTGCGTACCGAACCGTGGTTCCGCAACTCCTTCAGATTATCGAAGTCCAGGTCGACGATCAGCGTCATCTCGGTGTTCGGGGTGGCCTCGGCGGCAACCGCATCGTGCGGAAACGCGAAGTCCGACGGCGTGAAGACCGCGGCCTGGGAATACTGCATGTCCATGTTCTCGACCTTCGGCAGATTGCCGACGCTGCCGGAGATCACCACGTAGCACTCGTTCTCGATCGCCCGGGCCTGGGCGCAGCGGCGCACCCGCAGGTAGGCTGTCTTGGTGTCGGTCCAGAACGGGACGAACAGGATCTGCAACCCCTTTTCCGCCATCAGGCGCGGCAGCTCCGGAAACTCGACGTCGTAGCAGATCAGGATTCCGACCTTGCCGAAGTCGGTATCGAAGACGTTGATCTCGTTGCCCCCCTGCAACCCCCAGAAGCTGACCTCGTCCGGGGTCACGTGAATCTTGTACTGGCGATCCCAGGTTCCGTCGCGACGGCACAGGTAGGAGACGTTGCGCAGCACCTCGTCCGTGTACTCGGGCATGGTGCCGGCAATGATGTTGATATTGTAGGCAAGTGCCAGGCGCACCATTTCCTCGCGGATCGCCTCGGTGAACTCGGCCAGCCGCCGTACCGCCTCTGCCGGGTATTCCTGGTTGAACTGTCCCATCAGGGGACCGTTGAAGAATTCCGGGAACAGAACGGCGTCGGCGCGGTAACCGGACACGGCATCGACAAAGTACTCCATCTGCAGGAAGAGCTCGTCCAGTGTCGCCGTCGGACGCATCTGCCATTGCACCACGCCGACCCGCACATCGGAGCGGCTGCCGCCGATCAGCTTCTCCTTCTCCTCGTAGTAAATGTTCAGCCACTCGATCAGCGTCGCGTAGGCGCCGGATTTGTCGTCCGCTGGCAGGTAGTCGGTGATGATCTTGCGAACATGGAAGTCGTTGGCGAGCTGGAAGGTCAGGATCGGGTCGGTGATCTCGTGATTTTTCACCTTTTCCACGTACTGTTGCGGGGTCATCTCTTCCGCAACCTTCGCGTATCCCGGGATCCGCCCGCCGGCAACGATCGCGCGCAGGTTCAGCTTCTCGCAGAGTTCCTTGCGCGCGTCATAAAGACGGCGGCCCAGCCGCAGGCCGCGGTAATCCGGATGTACGAAGATATCCACACCGTAGAGAGTGTCGCCATCGGGATCGTGGGTGGTCAGGAAACCATTGCCGGTGATCTGCCAGTAGCTGTGCTGGTCACCGAAGCGGCGGTACTCGACGATCAGGCTGATCGCCGCCGCTACCACCTTGCCGTTATCCTCGATGCAGATCTGGCCTTCGGGAAAACGCGTGACCTGGGAGGTGAACTGATCCTGACTCCAGGCGCCGTCCAGATCCGGATAGACCCGTTCCATGATCTCGCAGATATCCGGATAGTCTTCCAAACGGGTCTGGCGCAGCGTCAGTCGATGCGGGGTCACTCCCGTGTCGTGATTATCGGTCATTGGTTTGAAGCCCGGATCGTAGTGGAGGGTCCGACGATTCTGGCCTTTGCCGCGGATCCCGGCAACCACATACGTTCGCTCTCATGGCCTCTCGCCCACCCCTGACGATGAACGGCGCAGGGTGCCAATGAGAGTGGCGAATTGCGCCGATCGAGGCCCCGAGGGCTTGGCGCCGGGGCCGGCGCGGTTCCGTTTGATACCCATTGTTTTCGGGCCCATACTGATCGAACGGTCGCACAGAAAATCCGGTGACCATGAAGCATGATCAGGCACGCTGGCACCAGGCGGGCAAGTACGGGAACAACGAGCTTCTGTTGAACTTGCCCCATGCTGCGCCGTTGTGCTCGGTGAAGCGATCCGGTAGCGAACGTTCCGCGTGGCTGGCAAGGGTTTCATCCAAAGTGCTCTTGCGCCAGCGCCGTTGCGAGGATCATCGGACAGCCGACCCGAGTTCCCGTCCGCGTCGGCAGACATCGGGACTGCAGTGAAACGCAAGACTGGACATGTCCTTCGCACGTCGATCGCCGGCCTCGCGTGGCTCGTAACCGGCGTCGTGCCACCTGTGCTACAGGCGGGAAGCAAGGCGCCCGAGGCAACCATCGATTCGGCAGCATCGACTCACCTCTCCTCCGATCGTGCTTTACCCATCCATCCGCGCGACTTCCTGCGTGCCTACCCCGTTGCGACCGGCATCGGCGGCGCATTGGCACTGCTCCTCACAGGAGGGCTGGCGGCCTCGCTCGTGGTCAACCGCAACCTGGCCAGAAAACGGCGACTTGCGGAACAGTCCGGCCGGACCCATGAGAACCTGATCACGGAAATCACGGAACGCGAGCGTTTACTGAACACGATGTCCCAACTGTCCGGCACCGGCGGCTGGCAGCTCGACGCCGACTCCGGCAAGGTCACCTGGACCGAACAGACCTTCGCGATTCACGACCTGCCCGTATCGGATCAGTCCTCGCTGAAACAGGCGCTCGCCTTCTACCATGATTCCGACCGAGAGAGACTCGAGGCCGCCATCGAGCGATCGATCGCGAATGGCGAACCCTACGATCTGACGCTGAACATGACCACGGCAAAAGGGCGAGAGGTAATCGTCCACAGTTTGTGCCAGCCATTGCTGCGGGAAGGACGCGTGGTGAAGCTGGTGGGAGCTTTTCAGGATGTGACCGAAACCACCCTGAACCAGCGCCGACTCGCCGAGGCCGAACGTCGTTTCCGCCAGATATTCGAGCAGAGCCCTGCCGCCATCACGGTTCACGACGCCGACTCGGGAACGATCCTGGGTGCCAACCGGGCGGGTTGGGAGCGTTATGCTGCGACATCGCTCGCAGACCTCCAGCACCGGCAACACCTGATCTGGGGCGACGAGCCCTATGATTTTCGCAGCGCTCTGGCATGGATCCACCGGGCCCGGGACAACGGTCGCCAACGCTTCGAATGGCAGTCACACAAACTGAATGGCGAGATCGTCTGGGAGGATGTCACGCTGACACCGATGTGGTTCGATGACGGCGACTCGGTGCTGGCCATCGCTCTTGATATGACGGAACGGCACTCGCTCGAAACCTCGCTGCGCGAGAGCGAGGCGCGTTTTCGGACCCTCATCGATCGCATTCCGGCCGTAGCGGTACAAGGGTTCGCTGCTGACGGCTCGGTCCGTTACTGGAATATTGCGGCGGAGCGGCTTTATGGTTATTCGGCTGCGGAGGCAATGGGAGCCAACATCCTGGAGCTGATCGTCCCTCCCGATCGACGCGAGGTTGTTGCACAGAAATTGGACGATCTGCTGCACACGCGCGACCTGCCCCCACCGAGCGAGCTGGAGCTGCTGCACAAGGATGGCACGCGCGTACCGGTCCTGACCTCCTACGCGATCGTCGAGCGACCCGGGCACGATGTGGAAGTGTTCTGCATGGATGTGGACCTGAGCGAACAGAAACGCCACCAGGCGGAACTCACCCGTATCGCCAACTACGACACCCTGACCGGACTTCCCAATCGTCACCTGCTGGCCGAACTGATGGAACGGTTACGCGCGCGTGCCGACCGGAACAACAGCGCTTTCGCGCTCTGCTATCTCGATCTCGATCGGTTCAAACCGATCAACGACACCTACGGCCACGCCGTCGGCGACCAGGTGCTGATCGAGGTAGCCGATCGCCTGCGCCGAGTGGTGCGCGGCAGCGACGTCGTGTCACGCCTTGGGGGCGACGAGTTCGTGGTCCTTCTCGAGGGCCTGGGCGAAGGGCCCGACCTCGGGAACCGCCTGAGCCATATCCTCGACAGTCTGGCAAACGATATTCGGGTCGACGATCTGGTCCTGAATGTACAGGCCAGCATCGGTGTGACCATCTACCCGAACGATTCCGCGGAACCGGACACTCTCCTGAGACATGCGGATCAGGCCATGTACCACGCCAAGGCCCAGGGCCGCAACTGCTATCGCCTGTTCGACACGCGGCTCGAACAGAATCAGCAGCAACGACGACAGCAACTGGAGGAAATCGCCGATGCCCTCGACCAGGGCCAGCTTCACCTGGTCTATCAGCCCAAGGTACATATGGGCACCGGCGAAGTCATCGGCCTCGAAGGGCTGATCCGCTGGAATCACCCTGACCGGGGATTGCTCCTTCCACACCGTTTCCTGGACACGATCCACGGCTCGAACCTCGAACGGGCGCTTGGCGGGTTTGTCATGGATCGGGCGCTGACACAGATGGCGATCTGGACCCGGGAGGGTCTCGAACTTCCGATCAGCATCAACCTGACCGGCCATGATCTGTTGCGGCAGGGGTTTATCGAGGAGTTACGCACCGCACTTGCACACCAGCCGAAGATCGACCCGTCCTGGCTCGAAATCGAGATTCTGGAAACAACGGCGATGGATGACGAGAACCGTGCGATTGCCGCCCTCAACGCCTGCCGCGGCTTGGGTGTACGGGTGGCGCTGGATGATTTCGGTACCGGCTATTCCTCGCTCGGTCACCTTCACTCGCTGCCGGTGGATGTCCTGAAGATCGACCAGACCTTTGTTCGTGACATGCTCACCGATATCAGCGACTACAGCATCGTGCAAAGCGTGATCAGTCTCGCCCACGCATTCAACCTCGAGGTGATCGCCGAGGGCGTCGAAACCCGCGAACAGGGCACTGCGCTGCTCGCACTCGGCTGTCCGCACGCCCAGGGCTATGCCCTTGCCCACCCGATGCCACCCGAGGAGATCCCGGCGTGGCTCGCGCACTGGTACGAAGAAAAGCCATGGAGGCGGCTCTCGGTTGGTGCATCGGCAGCACCTGACGATCCGTAACGGACCATGCGCGGAAACGGAAATCGGTATACGCGCAGCTGCGATGGCAGGCACATGCCCAACCTCGCTCATTCCTCGTCCGACCCCGGGTCACCCGCATCCAGCCACTTCAGCAGCAACGCGTACAGCACCGTTGGTTCCACCGGCTTGGTCACGAAGTCGTTCATGCCCACGGCCAGGCACGCCTTCCGGTCCTCGTCGAAGGCGTTCGCGGTCATCGCCAGGATCGGTATGTCGCGCCACCCCGGCAAGTCACGAATCGCCCGCGTTGCTTCAAGCCCGTCCATCACCGGCATCTGCATGTCCATCAGCACCACGTCATAGACCTGCCGCCGCGCTTTTGCCACGGCGGCCCGCCCGTGTTCCGCCACGTCCACCGTCAGGTCCGCACTGCGCAAAAGTTCCAGCGCCATTTCCCGATTGATGAAATTGTCCTCTACCATCAGTACCCGTGCCCCTGCATGTCGGGTACGAAGCTGTTCCTCCGCGTCTGTCAACGCCTCCCGTGGCGGAACCTTCGACTCGATACCATGCCCACGCTGCAGCCGCACCTGAAACCAGAATGTACTGCCCACCCCGGACGTACTCTCGACCCCTACCTCGCCGCCCATCAATTCGACCAGCCGCCGGGTGATCACCAGGCCAAGCCCCGTCCCCCCGAAGCGCCGAGAGGTCGACGCATCCGCCTGTTCGAACGCCCGAAACAGCCGCACCCGCTGTTCCGGTCCAATGCCGATGCCGGTATCCTCGACCTCGAACCGCATCAGTGACCCCGTTTCGTCCTCCTCGAGCAACCGCACACGCAGCGTCACTCGACCCCGGTCAGTAAACTTCACTGCGTTGGCTGCATAATTGAGCAGCGCCTGCCGCAGCCGCGTCGGGTCTCCGCGCAACCACTCCGGCACTCCGACGGTGTCCATCTCCACTTCCAGACCCTTTGCCGCCGCCGACCCGGCAATCAGCGAACGCACGTTATCCAGCACCACCGACAACGAAAAACCTGTGTCTTCCAATTGCAGATGCCCAGCCTCGATCTTCGACAGATCCAGAATGTCGTTGATCAGCGACAGCAGGTGGCGGCCGGCTCCATCGATCTGACCCAGCCGCTCCATCTCGGCTTCGGTCGCCTCCGAACGCAGCAAGTGCGTCAGCCCGAGAATCGCATTCAGCGGCGTGCGGATCTCGTGCGACATGTTGGCCAGAAATGCACTCTTGGCCGTGTTCGCGGCCTCGGCACGCCGCCGTGCCTCCTCCAGTTCGGCGGTGCGCTTCTCCACCAGCCGTTCCAGATGCAGCCGATACTGCTCAAGTTCCGCGGCAATCCCCTTCTTTTCGGTCACATCCATCAGCACGCCGTGCATCGATGTCACCGTGCCCGCCTCATTCCGGGTCAGCCAGGTGTGATCCTCCACCCAGATCCAGTGACCCTCGCCATGGCGAACCCGGTATTCCTGCAGGTATTCGTCCGGCCCGTGTGCCAGATATCCCCCGACATCGCGTTCGACAGCCGGCAGGTCTTCCGGGTGAATCAGCTGGGCATAATCGATTCGACCCGAAAAGAAATCCTCCGGCCGATAGCCGAACTGAGAAATGTTCTCGCTGACATAGGTTGGCGGCCAGCCGGCCGCGTTTCTCCAGGTGATCGCAACCACTGGCGAACGTTCGACGATCTCCGACAGATATTGCAGACGCCGCCTGGATTCCTCGCGTTCGGTCACATCCAGCATCAGACCCTGCAGGTACGCGGGCTGCCCGGCTTCGTCAATGCACTCGCCGATATCCTGGATATTCCGCCAGCGGCCTTCCGAAGTCCGCAGCCGATATTCGAGCGACAGTGGGCCGCCCGAGCAGGACCACTCCCGCAACTCATCCAGCACTCGCTTCCGGTCGTCCGGATGGAGGAGACCGATCCAGAAGTCGGGCCCGTCGAGCCATTCCGTCGTGCTGTAACCCAACTCGGCGATTCGGGGACTGATGTAGATGCTGCGCCTCGGGTCATCCGGTATCGTCCGGTATATGATGGCCGGAACCTGCTCGGTCAGAAGCCGGAAACTCCTCTCGCTCTCCTCCAATGCCCGCTTCGCGGCAATCGCCTCCTCCATCAACCGGACTGCGGTCAGTCTTGCCTGCTCCTGCTCCTGCAACGCCTGTCGGTGTTCCTGTTCGCGCTTTGCTTCGCTGCGAACGAGCGCCGCTTCCGCCGCCTTGCGTGCACTCACGTCGTGGACGATCGAGTAGACGAGGGTGCGGCCGGAAATCTCGATCGGGCCGCTGAACACCTCGACATCACTGATCGTGCCATCGGCACGGCGATGCCGGAACTCGGAGTGGCCGATCCCGGCGTTGGCCGTCCCCTGCGCCTCGGCCGCCACCGCTTCGGGCGAAGACGCATCGATTTCCGACATGCGCATGGACTTGAGGTGCTCGCGCGACCAGCCATAGAAACGCTCTGCAGCACCATTGGCATCAACGACCGCACCAGTGCCGGGCTCGACGATGAGCATGACTGAATGATTGTTCTCGAAAAGACTGTGGTAGCGCGCCTCCTGTTCCTTCAGCGCGGCGAGGTCACGCCGACGTCGCAGGTGCTCGATCAGCAACAGGCCCAGCGCCAATGTCAGCAGCGGGTAGATCAGCATCACCGGCAGACTGACTGCGGTCAGGACCGAACGCGCTGTTTCCCAGGGCAGCGTGAGCATGAGGGCGAGCATGACCACGTGCACAACCACGCCAAGACCGAGCAGTGAGGATCCATCGATTTCCATCGGCGGACTGCGAACCGCTCTGCGCCAGAGCAAGCCGATGAGGCCGGAAGCCAGGATGACCGAAACGCCAGTGAATGCGGCCGTACCACCGATGAACAACCGGTAGACCGCGGCCATGGCCATGCCGATCAGCGTCGGCACCGGACCCAGAAACAGACCGCTGATCGAAAGCAGCACGGAGCGCGTATCGAAGATCACCCCGGGCATCAACGTGGCGCTGATCTTCATCAGAAGCACGCTCGTGATCCCCACGAGCAGGCCGGCCGCTACCGATGGTCGATCGAGCCAGTCCGGTACCATCCGCGAAAGAACCAGCCCGATCACCTGGACCAGGCCAATCAGTACGATCGCGTTCAGCAGCAGGGCAAGACCGAACGCGAGCGGAGTGGTCGCGTTCATGCGATGTTCGCCAGCACGCCATGTGCAGGAAACCATTCCTGTGCATGGCCAGAACGGTCGCGGACAAGCAAGCTCATGCTGCAAGCCAGCCCAATACAGCAACGGACTGTCAGGGGCGGCGGTTGGCGCCCACCCTCAGACATGGCTTCCCTGTTGCATGATCGATACGGCACGCCGGCTGCGCCGGAGCATCGCACCCTTCCGGGGCCGGGGACACGTGTACGTTCGTGCAAACACAGGCATCAAGTCCACCCCGCATCGACCCCCGGGCAGATACGCCCCGGTCATACTCCGAGACCCGAACGCCGGTGGACCGGGTCAGAACACCCAGGCGATCATCAGCCAGAAGAAGACGAAGAACAGGAAGAAACCGGGGATCATGAACTGGATCTCCCCGATCAGCCCCTCACCGGCGGCCAGCGCGAAGATGATCATCACGGTGACACTCACAACCGCGGCCGCGATTGCAGCGTTCTTGAGCCCGATCCCGCTATCGAAGGTCACCGCCACCCAGTCCGACATGCCAGGCAACGTTGTCGCAGCGGCCAGCACGATCAGCGCAACAAGCAGGGCGACCAGCGCGGAGAAACCCAGCAGGACACGCAGGGCGAAACGGCTGTCGCGAAGGTCCCCGCCGCTCACTCAGCGGATTCCCGGCGGTTGCGCACGTGTTCACGGAGCCAGTGCGGATTCGGCATGCCGTTGGCAGTGAACTCCGGTTCATCGCCGGTGGTATACACCTCGATGCGTCCGACCCGGAATACCCGATCCAGAAACCCCTGATAAACCCGCACTGCCCGAATCTGGCTGACATGCAGATCGACGTGATGCTTGCTCAGCAAGCCCTCCTCGAGGTGAACCTCATCCCCAGTGATGCGAAGGCGGGTTGCGCGTGTCTTGACGAACCAGTAGAGAAAAATGAGGAAGCCGAGCGCCGTGGCCCCGAGCAGCATGGCCGGGGGGAAATCCCCCATCTGCGCGATCTCGCCGCGAAACATGACGAGCGCCACCACGGGCACCAGAATCAACAGCAGCATGAGCACGAAACCCAGCGGATGATTCCGGAACATCGCCGGGTGAGTGTCGTAATCGGGACTATGGTTGGTCATCGCTTCCCCCTGGAGTTCGAAGAACCTCAGTGTGCCAGAAGTCGCGTCGAAAAAGGTACTGCCTTCGGCCCGGTAGGCGATGGAAGGTGATCGTTGGCCCCTTCTCTCCTATTGGAGATGAGGGGCAGTCGAATCGCGTCGGGGGTCCGCACGATCCTCCGCGACAGCAGGCGCCGGAGGTACGGTGCAATTCGCTGCGCTCATTGACACCCTACCTCCCTGCGCTGCCACTCCCTCATGCCGACTCGGCCAGGGGTATCTCCGCCGGATCGTAGCCGAGATTCGGCGCGAGCCAGCGTTCCGCCTCGGCCAGGCTCCAGCCCTTGCGCCGAGCATAGTCTTCGACCTGATCGCGGTTGATCTTGCCCAGACCAAAGTAGCGCGACTGCGGATGCGCGAAG
>JAABSN010000239.1 GCA_011390385.1 Thioalkalivibrio nitratireducens
GATCGTAAAGGTTGGTGTCCGAGTTGGGCACTTTCGGCGCGGCGCAAAGGGGGAGAAACAACGCTCGGAAGTGCGGTTGAAATACTATGGAGAGCGTAGTATGCGATGATCAAGTACTGGGGAGACAGCGCGACCCGTCGCTTCGCCGAGACGGGCAAATGATTCTCGGGACTGGATGAAGAAGCCGCCATGGATCTTCTGGTCGTGCTTGACGCGACGACTTCGTTGAAGGACATCAGCCCGTTGAAATCCATCGGTTTGCACAAACTGAAGGGCGATCGCACGGGGCAATGGGCGATAACGGTCAACGGGCCATGGCGCATCAGTTTTCGGTTTGCCGATGGCGATGCCTGGCAGGTTCAAATCGTGGATTCCCACTAGGAGTCGAGACCTTATGCTTGCTGTTCACCCCGGTCGGATACTGAAGCGCGAGCTTGCGGCACGCGATCTGTCCGCCAATCGTCTGGCGCTTGCGCTGCGTGTTCCCTCGGGCCGCCTTACCGATATCTTGAACGGAAAGCGCGGCATTTCTCCGGACACCGCACTTCGGCTGGGGCGTTACTTCGGCAACAGCGCGCGCTTCTGGCTTAACTTGCAGACCAGCTACGAACTGGCCCTCGCCGAGCGGGAACTCGGTGAACGAATTGCTGCCGAGGTAGAGAAGGCGAACGTCGCCTGAACCCGCGCGCCCAGAGGCGCAGAGAAACCCTCAGTGTTGTTGCCTACTCTGCGTTTCTGCGAGCCCTTTTTCGCGGTGTTGCTTGACAGAATGCCTTGGTGGAATTTGGTATATCCCTAATGTATATACCTTTTGGCTATGTTGATGGAAACCCGGATTTTCAAGAGCAATCGCACCCAGGCGGTTCGTCTGCCCAAGGCTGTCGCGTTTCCCGAGTCGGTGCGCCAAGTCGAGATCGTGGCGCTGGGGCGCTCGCGCCTGATCTCGCCGGCCGGCGAATCGTGGGACGAATGGTTCGACCGGCCCGCGGCCAGCGAGGATTTCATGGCCGAGCGCGGCCAGGAAGCCGATCAGACGCGGGACGGCTTTTGAGCCCGCCTCATTCACCACCCTGCCTACTGCGGAACCGCCAGGCCCCGCGTCCAGGGCGCTTCGCTCGGTCGCGCATCCTCAACGGACAGGCGAGTACGCCTCCGGTGCGCTCGGTCGCGAAACGCCCCGGCCACAGCACCTGTCGGCCCCTCGCTACGGCACGATGATGAACAAGGCGGGCTGATCCATGCTCAAGTTCCTGCTCGACACCGATCTTTCAATTTGCGTGATCAAGCACAAGCCGTCGGAAGTGCGCGAGCAGTTTCGGCGGCATCACGGGCGCATGGCGATTTCCACCGTCACGCTGATGGAGTTGGTCTTCGGCGCCGAGAAGTCGGCGCGCATCAAGCACAATCTCGAAGTGATCGAGGGTTTTGTCGCCCGGCTTGAGGTGCTGGACTACGACGCCCAGGCCGCCTGGCACACCGGGCAGATTCGCGCCGAACTCCGGCGCCACGGCAGGCCCATCGGACCGTATGATCAGATGATCGCCGGCCACGCCCGAGCCCGGGGGCTGGCGATGGTCACCAACAACCACGCTGAATTCGAGCGTGTTTCCGGCCTGCGGGTGGTCAATTGGCGGGGTCGGGAGTCCTCGAATGGGTAGATCAGGAGCGCTTGCGAACGGTGTGGGGAAAGAATCGATGGAATCGCAGGTTCGATCGAAACAACGCGTGGCCGACCACGGCGAGGTGTTCACGCCGGGCTGGATGGTCGATGCCATGCTCGACCTGGTCAAGGAGGAATCCGAGCGCATCGATTCGCGTTTTCTCGAGTCGGCCTGCGGCAGCGGCAATTTTCTGGTCAAGATTCTCGCGCGCAAGCTGGATGCGGTTGACTTCGTGTACGGCAAGTCCGACTTCGAGCGCCGCGATTACGCGCTGCTGGCGCTTACTAACGGCCTCATACCCGGCGCATCACCAGGTTGAATTCACCGTGCTTCGAGTCGTCTTCGATTGAGTTCTGAAAATCGACCACCAGCATGCCGCGCTCGCTTTCGGGCACCGACTGCAGCAGTCGATCGACGTCGTTGAGCGGATCGCCGGCGAAATACATCTGGGTGGTGAGCTCGTGGAAGCCTCTCCTGGCGACCTTGAAGTGGATATGCGGCGGGCGGCTCCAGCCGTCCATCACCGGATACGCGCCCGGCTTGATGGTCCTGACCCGGTAGCGGCCCTCGGCATCGGTCTTCAACTGGGCCCAGCCCTGGAAATTCTCGTCCAGCGGCGCCGGGTTGGGGTCGGCCTCGTGCGCATAACGGCCATGAACATTCGCCTGCCAGACGTCGACCAGGGCGTCGCCGATCGCGTTGCCGTCCTCGTCGAGGACACGTCCGGAGATCTCGACCACCTCGCCTAAGGCGTGCTCGGTGCGGCCCTCGATCAGCGTCATGTCGGCGTCGGTATCGGGCTGCGGGTGGATCGGGAAGAACGGTCCTTCGGTCTGAACCGGTGTGCCGGCGGCCAGCAGGCTACCGGTGGCCGAAAGCGCGGCCACGCCCAGGGAACCCTGGACCAGGCTGCGTCGGGTAATGCCTTTATTGTCTTTCATCATGTTGCTCTCGAGTCCGTCCGTGGCTGACGATCAACCACGGCCAATTGCCGTCAATCGTGCCCGACGCAGTGTCATGTGTCCACTACTCCGTGGAGACGAAAGGGTTTTCCACCTTCAATTCTTCAATCACATGTCCATGGCCGAGATCTTCGGAATACAGCCGCTCGCAACCGGAGCGAATCGCCGCCTCGACGATGAGCGCATCGAACCAGGAAAGTCTCCAGGTGCGAGAGAGTTCGTGCGCGTCGAGCACCAGGCTGGTATTGGCGGGCACGACCTCGAATTCGGCCAGCGCTTCGAGCGCGGCGCGAGTGTCGTGCCACGACAGCGCGGGCTTGAGCTTGCGCGTCAACACCGAGCGCAGTTCGATCAAGACCTGGGTGCTTATGACGATTTCATGTTCAAGCGCCAGTTCACGCAACCAGTTGCCGACGAACTCAGACTTGTCGGGCTCACGGTGATCCAGCCGGCAGGCCCACAGATTGGTGTCGATGAAGACCCGCATGACTGAAGTCAGCCGGCCTTGCGCTCGTGCAGTGACTCGCGCGTCCAGCGCTCCTCGCTGGCCGAATGGGTGCGCTCGGCCAACTGATCCAGGGCATCGAGCGCGCGCAAACGCCGCTCCCGGGCATTGACGTACTGGGTCAGATACTCGCGCACCAGGGCATTGACCGAGGTGTGTTCGCGCACCGCTGCCTCGCGCGCCTTCTGCAGCAGTTCATCGTCGAGACTTAGAGTTAGATTAGCCATGCCGCATCCTTCCGAATATTTCTACGTGCCACACAGGATCAGTGTAGCACGTCGCCCCTCCCTCGCCTCGCATCGGCTTCTGGCACGTGATCAATCGCATTCGAAATCGTCCTCGCCGCTTGTGGTGACAATCGGTCGGCACAGGTCCGGCCAGCCGTGTTCGCGCCAGTAATCCAGGAGGCCGGTGTCGCGAATTCGCTGCCTGAAGGCCTCGGACTGGCGCCACAGGAAAGCCCAGTCCCAGCACCACGAAAAGCATCGGCATGAACCAGTCCGGGAAGCCGAGGCTGTCGGATGCCACGTCGCCAACCTGCAGCAACAGCCAGGCCACCACCGCGTAGGCGGCGGCGACGCGAAATACGTTGCGGCGGCGGAGTTCGGCCCACAAATTCATTGATTCTTCTCCTCGATCAACTGCTGCACCGCCGACCCCATATTGCGTGTCCCGTCCAGCGCGCTCTCCAGCGCCTGGATGCGAGAGCGCAGATTCGAGAGTTGATAGCGCAGATGTCGCTTGACTTCAAGGTTTGCGTGCAGTCGGCGAACTTCCTCTACGACCAGTTGGTCGGCCAATTCGATCTCGCACGATTCCGGAAGCCGGACGCCTGCATAGCCGAACGGGTGCGGCACGTATTCATCGCCGCAGGCGTCGACGATGGCGTCCTGGAGACGAAAGTCCATGTGGCGACGCACCGTGGGTCGGTATTCGGTGATGTCCTCCACAACGGCCTGTCGGCGCCGGGACAGATCGTAATGGATGCCCAGCGCCTCCCGGAACTCGGGATCGGCCAGATACTCGATGCCACCGGTGGACACCAGTTCATCGTAAGTGGCGCTTCGAATGGAGAGGTTGCGCTCCTGGCTGGCCTGATAGAGGTCGATGAGGAACCGTTCGTCGAGCTGATCCGCCGGCGTCTCGAATGCCTCCAGAGCCGCACGGGCGTGCCGATGTGTGGTCCGGAAATACTGCAGCGCATCTTCCCAGGTCACGGCCTCGGCACCGAGATCGGCCGAGAGTCGCTGCAGGTAGGACTCCGCCATGGCTCGATTCTGCCGCTCCTGGTTCCAGTTCGAAACCTCGATGCCGATGAACACGCCGACCACGACGATCACGATCTCCATGGAGACCGTAAACCAGTCGCGGCGGCGTAGCCCTTCGGCGAGGCGCCTGAGAATCATCGCTCTGGCTTGTCCTCGTCCTCGTCCTCGGCGGCGGTGGCGTCCAGGTATTGCTGCTGGTCACCGTAGTAGTCGTCGATTGCGTGCTCCGAGCTGACCGGGCTGAGATAGTGCCTGCCGTCGAATCCTTTCTCCCGCATCGCCAGACCGGTCAGGCAGGCCTTGACGATATGCGCGCTGTTCAGGGTCGTGGCATAAGTCGGATCGAGCGCCGGGTGCAGTTCGACGAGATCGAAGCTGATGACATTGGATTCGGCACAAAGGCGGCGAACGATGGTGATCGACTCGCGCATGGTCAGCCCGCCCGAAACCGGTGTCCCGGTTGCGACCATGAACGCCGGATCCACGACGTCGATATCGAAGGAGATATGA
>JAABSN010000240.1 GCA_011390385.1 Thioalkalivibrio nitratireducens
AAACGCGCGAACAGAAAGAAGCACCGGCGCCCCGCCTTGTGGCTCAAGGGCCACAAGGTGTCTTGGATCAGCGGTCACTCGGGTGGAGCTTCACCACCGCCAAGACCGTGCACATAAGCCGCAACGGCGCGAATTTGAGACTCGCTCAGACGGTTCGTCCAAGACGGCATCACGCCAAAGCGCGAATAGGTCACTGTCTCGGTCAGGGTCTCGTAATCCCCACCATAGAGCCAGATCGCATCCGTCAGGTTCGGCGCGCCCTGCCAACGGTCTCCGGTGCCGTCATCCATGTGACACGCCGCGCAATTGTCGAGATACACGGTCTCGCCAGCCGCCACCTTGGAGGCATCATTCGGCTCTTCGGACAGGGACATCACGTAGTTGACCACCTGGCTGATTTCCTCGGCTTCAAGCATTTCGCCAAAAGCGGGCATCTGCGACCAACGGGCATCCGGGTCTTCCTCGTTGCGGATGCCATGCGCGATGGTTGCATGGATCGCTTCGATATCGCCGCCCCAGAGCCAGTCATCGTCCAGCAGGTTCGGATAGCCTGCCGCCTGAACACCGGCGGCACCCGATCCGTGGCACTGCGCACACCATGTGCGGAACACCGCAGCACCCGCGTTCTGGGCGTATTGGTTCAGGTCCGGATCCTGCGCGATCTCGGTCAGCTCGACCGAGGCCAACTGGACGCTGATCGCCTCATTGGCTTGCTCGAACCGGGCGATCTCCTCGGCCACCTCGCCCCGTGTCGAGTAACCAAGCAATCCGGGTGTCGCTTCCCTGATGCCCGGCCATGCGGGATAGGCGATGGTGTAAAGGACAGCCCAGACGATCGTCGCGTAGAAGGTCCACAGCCACCAGCGCGGCAGAGGCTTGTTGTATTCCTTGATCCCGTCCCATTCGTGGCCGGTGGTTTCATAATCAAGATCGTCGTCTTGCTTCTTGCTCATTGCCTCGCCTCCTTGGATGTGGCGGGTTTGTCTTCGTGCCGAAACGGGATGTTGGCAGTATCGTCATGCGTGCTCTTGCTGCCAGGTCGGAAGGCCCAGAAGACCACCCCGACAAAGAACAGGAACAGGACAAGCAGCATCCAGCTGTCGGCGAATGCCCGGAGAAATGTATAGGTTTCCATCGGTTTCCCTCCTCAGCGGCTTGCGTCAGGTGTGAAGGTCGAGAAATCGACCAGCGTGCCCAGCATTTGCAGGTAGGCGATCAGGGCATCTGCTTCGGAAACGCCCGGTTGCCCGTCGAAGTTGCGGATGTTGACGTTTTCGCCGTAGCGCTCGAACAGCCCGTCGACATCGCTGTCCGGATCGGCCTGCGCCCGGAAATCCGACCGCGCCGCTTCGATCATCTCGTCGGTGTAGGGCACGCCGACAAAGGCATGGGTCGCCAACAGATCGCCGATGTGCTGGCCATCGAGCAGCTTCCGTTCGAGGTAGTCATATTTCGGCATCACCGATTCCGGCACCACAGATTGCGGGTCCCGCAGGTGGTCGACATGCCAATCGTCCGAATAGCGGCCACCGACACGGGCAAGGTCGGGCCCCGTCCGCTTGGAACCCCACTGGAACGGATGGTCGTACATCGACTCCGCCGCAAGTGAATAGTGGCCGTAGCGTTCGACCTCGTCCCGCATCGGGCGGATCATCTGGCTGTGGCAGACATAGCAGCCTTCGCGCACGTAGATGTCCCGTCCCGCCAGTTCGAGCGGTGTGTAGGGGCGCATCCCGTCCACCTCTTCGATGGTGTTTTCGAGGTAGAAAAGCGGCACGATCTGCACCAGCCCGCCGATGGTCACGACAAGGAAGCTGAGAACCAGCAACAGCGTCGCGTTGGTTTCGATGACCTTGTGCTTGTCAAGAATACCCATTGTCCAAGCCTCCTTATTCGGCTGCGACAGCTGCAGAGCTGGCCACGGCGTCTTTCGCCGGGCTGCGCTTCACAGTCATCCAAAGGTTGTAGCACATGATGAGGGCACCAGCGAGATACATCACGCCGCCAAGGGCACGCACGACATACATCGGGAACTTCGCGCTCACGGTGTCGGCAAAGCTGTTCACGAGGAACCCGTTTGCATCGACTTCACGCCACATCAGGCCTTCCATGATCCCCGTGACCCACATCGAGGCCGCGTAGAGAATGATGCCGATGGTGGCGAGCCAGAAGTGCCAGCTGACCATGCTCAGGCTGTAGAGCCGCTGACGGTTCCAGAGCTTGGGCACCAGGAAGTAGAGAGCCCCGAAGGTGATCATGCCGTTCCAGCCAAGCGCGCCGGAGTGGACGTGACCGATGGTCCAGTCGGTGTAGTGCGACAGCGAGTTCACAGCGCGGATCGACATCATCGGACCTTCAAAAGTCGACATGCCGTAGAAGCCAAGCGAGATCACCATCATCCGGATCACCGGATCGGTGCGCAGCTTGTCCCATGCGCCCGACAGCGTCATCAGACCGTTGATCATGCCGCCCCAGCTGGGCATCCACAGCACGATCGAGAACACCATGCCCAGGGTCGAGGCCCAATCCGGCAGAGCGGTGTAATGCAAGTGGTGCGGACCGGCCCAGATATACAGGAAGATCAGCGCCCAGAAGTGGATGATCGACAGCTTGTAGGAGAACACCGGGCGCTCCGCCTGCTTGGGAATGAAGTAGTACATCATGCCGAGGAAGCCTGCCGTCAGGAAGAAGCCGACGGCGTTGTGGCCGTACCACCACTGCACCATCGCATCCTGCACACCTGCAAAGACCTGAACAGACTTGGAGCCGAACAGCGACACCGGGATCGACAGGTTGTTGAACACGTGCAGCATGGCGATGGTGACGATGAACGACAGGTAGAACCAGTTGGCCACGTAGATGTGGGGTTCCTTGCGCTTCATCAGCGTGCCCATGTAGAGCAGGAGATAGCCGACCCAGACGATGGTGAGCCACCAGTCGACGTACCATTCGAACTCGGCGTATTCCTTGCCTTGGGTGGCACCGAGCACGTAGCCCGTCGCCGCGAGAAGGATGGTGATCTGGTAGCCCCAGAACACGAACCACGCGAGGGAATCATTCCAGAGCCGTGCGCCGGTGGTGCGCTGGACCACGTAGAACGAGGTGGCGAGAAGGCCGGTGCCGCCGAAAGCAAAGATCACCGCCGAGGTGTGCAGCGGGCGCAGGCGCCCGAAGTTGAGGTAACCTTCCGCCCAGCCGAAATTGAGTTGCGGGAAGGCCAGCTGGAAAGCGATCCATGTGCCGACCAGAAAGCCGACCACGCCCCAGAACGCCGTCAGGATCACGCCGATCCTTACTGGCCCGTCCATGTATCCGGTCTTGGGTGCCAGTTCGCCACCCATCTGCCGTAGCGTAACGATGAACGCCACGACGGCGCTCAGAAACCCGATGAGAGCCGCGACCAGATAGGCCAGGTCTCGGGCTTCACTCGCGAGGTAGAGGGTCAGCACAGCGAGCAGACCGAATACCACAAGTTTGAAGTAATCCCACATTTCACGTCCCTTTGTCTTATCCAGCTCCCCACTGCGCATACACTTCGAGCGTGGGGACACTTGTCGACTTTCGCGGGTTTGGACGGTAACCTCCAGCACCGCTTTGATCCATGTCAATTTCGTGTTCTTGCCCGCGCCCTGTCGCCGCACCTCCTTGAACCGCGGGGCGCGACTTCCGGCGCAGTCCGCGCGGAGATTGACCCATGTCAAGGAAACCGGGGGCTGCCGGGTGCACGATTTCCGCCAGCCGTCACGAAACACCGTGGCGAATGAACTAAACGAAGAAGGGGCTCGCTATGGCCTTCCGGACAATCACCACGATCCTGACCGACCCCGACCTGAACGCATCGGCTCTGAAGGCGGCGATGGATCTCGCCCGCCGCGAGGACGCGCATCTCGACGTGCTCTGCCTCGGCCTCGACCGCACGCAACCGGGGTTCTACTACGCCGGTGCAAACGCAATGGTCGTTCAGGACAATCTCACTCAGGCACGGGAGGATTCGACACGGCTCGAGGCTTTCGCCCGTGAAATGCTGCAAGGCGCTGATTTCAATTGGTCGGCAACCGGAATATCGGCGCAGATGGTTGCCCTGAACGGGCTCGTCGCGCACCGCACCCGGTTCTCCGATCTCGTCGTGCTCTCGCGCCCCTACGGCCAGGGCCGCGGTCACGATTGCGAGGCGATCACCGAGGCGGCGATGTTCGACGGCGATGTGCCGGTTCTGATCCAGCCCGACGACACCGATCTGCCCGAACAGATCAACACCGTTCTCGTCGCGTGGAATGAAAGCAACGAGGCGTTGCGCGCGGTTCGCGCCGCGCTGCCGCTGCTGCAGCGCGCCGAGAACGTCAACATCGCCATCGTCGATCCGCCCCAGCACGGGCCGGAGCGGTCCGATCCGGGCGGCTCACTGAGCCAGATGCTCAGCCGCCACGGGGTGCGCCCCGAGGTTTCGGTGCTTTCGAAGACGATGCCCCGCGTCTGTGACGTGTTGACGCGCCACGCCGGGGATATCGACGCGGACCTCATCGTGATGGGGGCCTACGGCCATTCGCGGTTCCGGGAATCGATCCTCGGAGGCGCAACGCGCAACATGCTGGAGCTTTCGCAGGTTCCGGTGCTGATGGCGCACTGACAGTTTCGTTCTCCCTGAAGGACTGGCCGGGGCCGCGTGCTCCGGCCCTTTTTTGAACGGGAGATGACAGCGCCCCGCTTCCGGGATCGGAAGCGGGGCGCTGACCTTGTGCCTTCGCGAAACCGCCGAGTCGGGCCTTCAGACCCTGGCGGGCGCAGGCGCGAGGGTGCCCAGGAATGCGGCGATCGCGTCGATGGCCCGGCCCATGTCCGCCGCCGTGGCATGTTCTTCCGGGCGGTGGCTCACGCCGTTGGCGCAGCGCAGGAACAG
>JAABSN010000241.1 GCA_011390385.1 Thioalkalivibrio nitratireducens
GTCGGGTGCCAGCGCCGCCAGTTCGGCCTGCGCCTCCGGGGATTTCAGCGAGACTGGCTGAAGGACCGGGATTCCGGCCGCGGCCGCGTGCCGCTTGACCGGGCTTGCGGTCAGTTTCCGGCCACGCCCGGCCGGGCGATCCGGCTGCGTGTAGACCGCGACCGGCCGATGCCCCGCAGCGATCAATGCCTCCAGAGCTGGAACCGCGAACTCGGGTGTCCCGGCGTAAACGATGCGCCGGCCGTGCGTCATCAACGACCGGCGGCGGCACCCGTCAGCATCGGGACCTCCGCCGGTTCCCGCGCAGCCTGCTTCTCCAGCTTCTTGCGAATGCGATTGCGCTTGAGCGTAGAGATATAGTCCACGAACAATTTGCCATCGAGATGATCGATTTCGTGCTGTATACAAACGGCCAGCAAACCGCCCACCTCCAACTCGAAGGGCTCTCCGTCCCGATTCAGGGCACGGACGCGCACGCGATCCGCGCGCTTGACCTTCTCGTAGAAACCGGGAACCGAAAGGCAACCCTCGTCCATTTCCTCCTCACCATCGCGGCTCAGGATTTCCGGGTTGATCAGACAGTAGGGGGCGCTCTGATCTTCCGACACGTCCGCCACGATGATTCGTTTCTGCACGTTGATCTGGGTTGCCGCAAGGCCGATCCCCGGCGCCGCGTACATGGTCTCGAACATGTCGTCGACGAGCGCGCGTATGGGGTCATCCACGACCGCAACCGGGCTCGCACGCAGGCGCAGGCGGGGGTCGGGAAAGTGAAGGATGTCTTTCAATGCCATCAGTCGGGCCTCGATCTGGAATGCTGTACCATCGCTGTTTTTCTGCTAACTTTGCCGGAGCGGGTCAAAACGGCAAGCTGACCAAGCTATTATATTGGGGCCGCGCCCCTCATTACGAGAGAACCGGCTACGGGAGCGGGCAATTTCGCCCCTTCAGGAGTCAGACAGCGCGAGGCGACGGACATTCGGGCAGGTGCTGGTTGCTGGATCAACCCCTGCCGCGCGAACGGCGCCCGGTCGGGAATGTCTCGAGCCACTACGGGAACCAGGGGGAAATGGATGGTCTATGCACGGGCTGCGGCGCTGATGCGCCAAACGGGCATCACTCTCCTGCTGACTGTGGGTCTTTCTGCATGCGCCACCAGCCCGGAAACGGTTGCACCGGAGGCGACTCCGGTTGCGCGCCCGGCCCAGGTTGCGGAGCCGGCCGTTGCGCCCGGACCGGAACCGGCTCCGGAGACCCGGTTCCGTGCCAGCGCACCAAGGCAATATGTGGTCAAGGAGGGCGACACCCTCTGGGATATCGCGAATGTCTTCCTGCGCGACCCCTGGTACTGGTCGGAGATCTGGCTGCTCAACCCGCAGGTACGGAATCCGCATCGGATCTATCCTGGAGACGTGCTGACCATACAGTTCGTCGAGGATCGCCCCCGGGTCACCGTCGATCTCGAGCCGCGGATACGGATCGAGGCCCTGGACAGGGATCCGTTCCCGATTTCGACCCTGCAGACCTTCATGTTCCGCCCGCGGGTACTCGATCAGCAGACGCTCGATGCAGCACCCTACGTCGTGGCGGCACGCGACGCTCGAGTGATCTATGGCCCCGGTGACCAGGTCTACGTGAGGAATGCGCTGGACGCCGAACGCTACGACCTCTATCACCTCGTGCGCCGGGATCGGATCCTGATCGATCCCGACACCGGCGAGAACCTGGGCGTCGCCACCATCCCCGTCGGCGAGGTGGAAATCATTCGCGGCGGCGAACCCGCCACGGCCGTGATTCGCAGCGGCGAGCGCGAATCGATCCGCGGCGACCGCCTGATCGGATTCGACGATGACCCGGACCTGTTGTTCGATATCAGCCTTCCTCCAGCGGATCTGGAAGGTGAGGTCATCCTTCTGTTCGATGCCATCAGCCAGATCGGCACCTACCAGGCAGCGGTCATCAACCGTGGCCGCCGCGATGGGGTCCAAAACGGGCAGGTGTTTGCTGCGTGGGAGGCCGGACGCACGGCACGCGATCCGATCAGTGGCCCCGCCAATGACATCGTGCAACTCCCGGAAGAAGAGGTCGGAACGATGATGGTCTTCCGGACCTTCGACAAGGTGGCCTACACTCTGGTGACCAAATCGACCCGACCCATCCGCGAAGGCTTCAAGGTTCGGCATCCCTGAGCTGCCGACCGCAATGCCGAGGGAACGGCTTGACGACTGGCTTCGCCTGCTGCACACCCCGGGCCTCGGACCGCGCCGTGTCGCTCGGCTGCTGGAGGCCTTCGGCACCCCGGCGGCCGCGTTGCAGGCAGACGCACGCGCATGGGCGGCCGCCGACGTGCCCGGCGCCCCCCGCTGCGGCGCTGCCCTTGCGACCCGCGAGGCCGGCGTTGAAGCGGATCTCGCCTGGCTGGAGCGGGACCCCCGGCATGGCATCCTGACCCGCGACGATCCTGAGTACCCGCCGCTACTGGCCGAGCTGCCAGACCCTCCGCCAGCACTCTACCTGGTCGGGGATTCCGCCCTGCTGCGGCACGCGCAGATCGCCGTCGTCGGCAGCCGCGAAGCCACGGCGCAGGGGCTGCACCATGCGGAACACTTCGCCCACGAACTGGCAGAGGCGGGGCTGACCGTGACCAGTGGACTCGCGATCGGCATTGATGGAGCGGCCCACCGCGGAGCGATGGCAACCAAAAACGGCAGAACGCTGGCAGTGGTGGCCACAGGCCCCGACCGGGTTTACCCTCCCGGGCACCGCCGCCTGGCACACAAGATTGCCGACCATGGACTCCTGGTGGCTCTCTGGCCGGTCGGGACGCCGGCTCGTCCGGGCCATTTCCCCCAGCGAAACAGGGTGATCAGCGGCCTGGCTCTGGGCACCCTTGTCGTCGAAGCCGCACTGCGCAGCGGCTCTCTGGTCACCGCACGCCTGGCCGCCGAACAGGGTCGCTCGGTGTACGCGATCCCCGGCTCGATCCTCAGCCCGGTCAGCCGCGGCTGCCATCGTTTGATCCGGGAAGGAGCGCAGCTCGTTGAATCTCCTGATGATATTCTCGAGGATCTGGCCGACTGGCTCGGCGTAGCGAGTGCCTCTGCATGCAACACGGAAGCGCCTGTCGACGCGGCCGACCTGGATCCGGAGCACGAGCGCGTGCTGACGTTGATGGGATTCGATCCGGTTGCACACGATGAGTTGCTGCAGCGCACCGGATTGACCGTGGAAGCGCTTTCCTCCATTCTGGTTTTACTGGAACTCAATGGCCGCGTGGCCTTACTCAGCCACGGGCGCTACCAGCGCCTCGACGCAGGACCTCCCAAGACATGAAAGAAAACGTGCTGGACGTGCTGATGTATCTGTTCGAGCACTACATGGACGATGACACGGACAACGAACCGGACCGTCAGGATCTGGAACTTCGACTCAATGAGGCCGGCTTTCCGTCCTCCGACATTGACCGCGCCCTCGGCTGGCTGGACCGGCTGGTCAGCGAAGAGCCGGTCGCTGCACGCGTTGGATCCGAAGCGGCACAGCGCGTGTACACGTTTGACGAGCAGAGCCGTCTGGATCTCGCGGCGCGCGGCTTTCTGGTGTTCATGGAGCAGAACGGACTGTTGACACCCGGAACGCGCGAGCTGGTCATCGACCGGGTGATGGAACTCGACGCCGAGGAGATCGACCTCGATCAACTGAAATGGATCGTGCTGATGGTGCTGTTCAATCAACCCGACGAAAGCATCGCCTACTCGCGCCTGGAAGAGGTGGTCATGGCCGAAAGCGCACCCTCGCTGGCGGCATTTCTGCACTGAACAAACGACAAACCGAGCCCCACGCCCGCCGGCATCGGCTACACAGGACCAACGCGAAGTGGCAAATCCGCGCCGGACCCGGTCGGTCCCGTGACGTGGATTGTGTTGGAACCCGGGCATGAACGGAGTGGTCCCGAGCGACATGAGCAAGAATCTCGTTATCGTTGAATCGCCTGCGAAGGCCAAGACCATCGGCAAGTATCTGGGCCCGGAATTCACGGTTCTGGCCTCCTACGGCCATGTACGCGATCTCGTCCCCAAGGAAGGCGCCGTGGATCCCGATGCCGGGTTCCGGATGAACTACGAAGTGATCGAACGCAGCGAAAAACAGGTCCAGGCCATTGCCAGGGCGCTGAAGTCGGCTGACACCCTGATCCTCGCGACTGACCCCGACCGTGAAGGTGAGGCCATCTCCTGGCACCTGCTCGAGATCCTGCGCGAACGCGGTCTGCTCGGGGACCGTCCGATCAAGCGCGTGGTCTTCCACGAGATCACGCAAAAGGCAATCCAGGATGCGGTCGCCCACCCGCGCACCCTGTCGCTGGACCTGATCAACGCGCAGCAGGCGCGGCGCGCACTCGACTATCTGGTCGGATTCAACCTTTCCCCGCTTCTGTGGCGCAAGATCAAGCGCGGCCTTTCCGCAGGCCGCGTACAGAGCCCGGCGCTGCGCATGATCTGCGAGCGCGAGGACGAGATCGATCGTTTCGAGGCGCGCGAGTACTGGACCATCGACGCCCAGGCCAAGCGCGAGGAACAGCCTTTCACAGCGCGCCTGACCCATCTCGACGGCCAGAAACTGGACCAGTTCGACCTGAATTCCGACACGCTGGCCAACGACGCCCGGCGGCGCCTTCTCGACGCGGCCGGCGGCAACCTGCGTGTCGCGTCGGTCGAAAAGAAGCAGCGCAAGCGCAATCCCGCCGCACCGTTCACCACCTCGACCCTGCAGCAGGAGGCGTCGCGCAAGCTGGGCTTCACCGCCAGCCGGACCATGCGCGTCGCCCAGCAGCTGTACGAGGGCATCGATCTGGGCAGCGGCGCGATCGGCCTG
>JAABSN010000242.1 GCA_011390385.1 Thioalkalivibrio nitratireducens
CCTGTTGCTGATTGCCGGGCTGGTTCTCAGGGTCTAGCCGTTTCAAGCAAAAGCACAAAGCCAAGGAGGTATTACCCGCCTCCCTGTTCGTCCGTCAAGAGCAGGCGGGGCAACCCGAACCCGCGCCGGAAGCGGGGACGCATGTTCTGCGGTCCGCTGACGAGGTCATGGGCTACCACATCGAGGCCCTTGATGATGCAATCGGACATGTCGAGGATTTCATCGTGGACGATGAGTCCTGGAAACTGCGGTATATAGTCGTCGATACGCGCAACTGGCTGCCGGGCCGCAAGGTCCTGGTTGCCCCCGACTGGATTGATAGTATCCGGTGGGTGGATCAGATGGTCGCCGTCAGTCTCTCGCGGGAGGAAATCAGCGAGAGTCCCGAATTCGACCCCACCGTGCCGATCAACCGCGAATATGAGACCCGGCTGTACGATTACTACGGCCGCCCGGCCTATTGGGCCGCTCCCTGAGCCCGGGCACGGCCCCGGGTTCGCCCGGATGATGCATGGTGAAACTTATTACAGCGTTTGTGGTGATCCTCGGTGAACGAGAACGGCGACGAGAACGGTGAACGATTGTGGTTCCCGCTAACTCGTAATCCGTTCTCGTCGCCGTTAATTTGCGCGAGAAGGTTACCCCTCACGATGCCCGCCACCGGAAAGGGACAACCGTTTGAGTTTCAGTCCTGGCAGTCCGGGCAGTAATAGCTCGTGCGTCCCGTGACTTTGGTGGTGCGGAGGGCGGTTCTGCAGCGGGGGCACTTCGCGTCGGCTTCCCGGTGCCGGACCAGATACGATTTCGGCAGGGTCCGCTCGTCGATATGGGCATTGGCGGCGGTGCTCAGGACTCGCCGCATGACGTTATAGACCTCGCGCAGGCGCTTCGGTTCCAGGTCGGCAACGCCGGTCTTTGGTTTCAGTCCACTCTGGAACAGGATTTCATCCGCGAAGACGTTGCCGATGCCGGCGATAAGCGATTGATCCATCAGCGCCGTCTTGAGCATGCCCCGGCGTCCGGAGAATCGCTCCATGAAGCTGTCGACGGAAAGATCCTCGTCGAGTGCGTCGGGCCCCAGGTCCTCGCGCTGCGTCAGGGCGTCCACACTCCCGACCCATTCGACCTTGCCGAGCAGGCGCTGGCTGATGCAGGCAAGATGCCCGCCATCGCGGAAGTCGATCCGGACCGCCTCCTGCTCCGGAGGCGCGTCGTCATTGTCGTAGAAGGCCAGATCCCCGGTCATCCCGAAATGGAGTACCAGCCAGTCCTCGTTTTCCAGCCGTGCGAGCAGGTATTTGCCGTGTCGGCGGGTCTCGGTGAACGTCCGACCATTCAGTCGGCGTCCCATCCCCTGGGCATTCGTGTCGGCCAGCAGTCTGGGTTTGGCGACATGAACGCCAGACATGGGACGGTCAAGGGCATGCTTGTTGAAACGCGCCTGGAATCCGGCAACATCAGGTAATTCTGGCATAGTCGCTCCTCCTTTGGAAATGCGTTCTGTTAAAACGTTATCGCTCGGTTTGCTTTCTGTTTCGGTCGACGACTACGGGCGGCGATCACGATGGACGATTAAACTGATTCTCCACGGGGAACACGGTTTCAGCAATCGGCGCATCCCTTGCAAAACGGTTCGAATCCCCTCAGGTCGCCTCGGGGAATTCGAAGGCTCTTATCCCGATATCGACCGATAGCGCCGCGCGCTGTCTTCTCCTACTGTGGACGGTAACCGGGACACGTGTCGACAGCAATGGCGATGCGGGCCGCACGGAAACCGATACATGACGAAAACAAACAGGAGGGGACATGAAGAAGGTTGCTATCAACGGACTCGGACGAATCGGGCGCGCCGCGCTGAAAATCATTCTGGATGAGCCGGAGCTATCCCTTGTGGGGATCAATGATCTGGTCTCGCCGAACAATCTGGCCTATCTGCTCAAGTACGACTCGGTCTACGGCCGCTATGGCAAAACCGTCACGGCCGGCGAAGACCACATCACGGTTGATGATGTCGACTACAAGGTCTATAGCGAGAAGAACCCGGGGCTGCTGCCATGGGCGGAACTTGATGTTGATATCGTGTTCGAATGTACCGGTATATTCCGGACGACCGAGGAACTCGAGCGGCATGTCCAGGCGGGTGCCAAGCGCGTCGTGCTGTCGGCCCCAGCCAAGGATGACATCCCGATGGTGGTACACGGGGTCAATTCGTACGGGGGGCAGCAACCGATCGTCTCCTGTGCGAGCTGCACGACAAACTGCATCGCCCCGGTGATGGAGGTTATCGGCCGGCGGATCGGCGTGCGCAAGGCGGTCATGACCACGATCCACGCCTACACCTCGACACAGGAACTGGTTGACGGTCCCAGCAAGAAGCTCCGGCGCGGCCGCGCGGGCGCCTGCAACCTGGTGCCGACAACCACCGGGGCCGCGCTCGCGACCACCAAGGTGCTGCCGCAATACGAGGGGCGTTTTGACGGCGTCGCCGCGCGAGTCCCGATCCCGTGCGGCTCGATTGCCGATATGGTGATCTTGACCGAGAAGCCGACCACGGTGGAGGAAGTGAACCAGGTGCTGACGGAGGAAGCCGGCAGTGAGCGTTATCAGGGGATCCTGGGGGTGACCGAAGAGCCGCTTGTCTCCTCGGACATCACGGGTGATGGACGCGCCTCGGTTGTGGACCTGTCCATGACCCAGGTGATCGATGGCGACCTGATCAAGATCATGAGCTGGTACGACAACGAGTGGGGCTACGCCACCCAGATGATCAAGGCGGCGATGGCCTTTCATTGAGAAGGAACTCAACGGGAGGAGGTTGAAACGACATCGAGGTTGATTCACTAACGAGAGAAGACACACGAGATAAAACACATAGAAAAGGAGATCATCATGTTATTCGTAGACTTTGTATTTGTACTGGTATTCGCACTGATCCTGAGCAGTATACTTGGGTGGGGATTCGGGTGGCGGCATCCCGCGCGTGCCGATGCGGTTGGCAGCTCGGTGCTGTTCCTTTTCTTTATCCTGATGCTGGCGATGTGGGCCGGCTGGGCCTGGTTGCCGGCGTGGGGACCGGTCTGGTACGGGACTTCATGGCTTTCCCTGCTGCTGGTCGGCGTGCTGGTCTCGCTGCTGGTGCTGGCGATCGCGGCACCGTCCCGGCCGCCACGGACGCCTCGCGAGGCGACCGAGCAGGCGGAAGAGGTGGCCGTGGTCGGCACGGCTTTCGGGATCTTTTTCTGGATCCTGATGCTTGGGCTCGTGGTTACCGTTATCGCTCGCTATGTCGTCTAGGGGACATGCCGTCGTGAGCGATATGTTTGATACGTTACGCGCTCTATGCCAGCCGAACGAGTCGAAGATCGTGCTGCTGGTCATGGACGGGCTGGGTGGGCTTCCGCGTGAGGCCGGCGGTCCTACGGAACTCGAAGCGGCACATACGCCCAACCTCGATGCCCTCGCCACCGAGGGGATCACGGGGCTGCATGTGCCCGTCGCGCCCGGCATCACGCCGGGTAGCGGCCCGGGGCATCTCGGGATCTTCGGTTATGACCCGTTGACGTTCACGATCGGCAGGGGGGCCCTGGCCGCCGCCGGGATCGAGTTCAATCTCCGTCCCGGCGACGTGGCGGTGCGTGGCAACTTCTGCACCGTGGACGCCAATGGCGAGGTCAGTGACCGGCGTGCGGGACGGATTGACACCGACGACAACCGACGCTTGTGTAAAAAGTTGTCGCCGATCAGGATCGACGGAGCCGACGTTTTCGTCGAGACGATCAAGGAACATCGTTTCCTGCTTGTGCTGCGCGGCGATGGACTGTCGGATGCGGTGGGCGATACGGATCCCCAGGCCACGGGCCTCAAGCCTCGCGAGCCGGAAGCCCTCGCCTCGGATGGCGATGCAACGGTCCGCTGCGTGCGCCAATTCGTGGCGGCCGCGCGGGAGGCGCTGAGCGAGGAGTCCAAGGCCAACATGGTTTTGCTGCGAGGGTTTGCAAAGAAGCCGGACTGGCCGTTGTTCAGCGAGATGTTCGGGGTCCGCCCGGCGGCACTCGCCAACTATCCCATGTACCGGGGTATTGCCCGTTTGCTGGGGATGCAGGTCTTGTCAGGCACGGATAGCATCCAGGCCAGTATTGCCCGTGTCGGGGGGGACCTGGCGGATTTCGACTTTTTCTTTGTTCACGCGAAGAAGACCGATAGTACTGGCGAAGACGGTGATTTCGAGGCCAAGGTCCGGGCGATCGAGGAAGTCGATACGGCAGTGGCGGCGCTGCGGGAGATGCGTCCGGACGTGCTGGTTGTGACGGGCGACCACTCGACGCCGGCACGCATGAAGGCGCATAGCTGGCACCCGGTGCCCGCGCTGATCTGGTCGAAAAACTGCCGACCCGATGGGGTAACCGGTTTCGGGGAGCGCGCCTGCCTGGCCGGTGCCATGGGGCCGCGCTTTCCCGCCATCGACCTGATGCCCCTGGCGCTAGCCCATGCGGGTCGCCTGCGCAAGTACGGGGCGTGATCTCGCACACCTACTCTGACACACAAATCTCTTCGGCGGACTCGATGAATTCGCGGTAATCGGCCATGGCGGCTTCAATGATTCGCATGGCGGACTCGCGCCCCTCCTCGGCGCTGATGGACATCCTGTTTTCCTGTCCCGGCAGGAGTTTGTACGTATTGAAATAATGGTGCAGCCGCTGGCGGATGACGGCGGGAATGTCACTGATTTCGCTGACGTCACCCCAAAGCGGGTCCGACTCGAGCACGGCCACGATCTTGTCGTCCGCACTTCCGCCGTCGAGACCGCGCAGCACCCCCAGCACACGCGCCGACACGAGCATTTCCGGGCGGCCGATCGG
>JAABSN010000243.1 GCA_011390385.1 Thioalkalivibrio nitratireducens
ACCCGTCGCCGGCGCGTTATACGAAGCGACCAGACCGTTCCCGCCAACAATCAACGTTCCGGCTCCGGAAACACGCTCCCATTCGACCTGGGGATTGTCGTCCGGACTGATGACTTCTGCAGTGAGCTGTAGTTCGTCGCTGTTGGAGACACAGCGGCTGCGCGGGGTTATCTCGATCGCCTCGCTGACGTAAATCGTGAGCGTCGAAGCGCGTGCCGGCGTCTCCGGCGGGAGCTCGGGAGAGGTGCTGACCGCCCGATACGTGAGTGGATACAGGGTCCTGTCATCGGGTGTATCGAAAGAAACCTCATACAAGCCACCCTCGGACCCGCTGTCGAGGGGAATCTCAGTGGGCGCGATCAATGCAGGATCGGGTTCAAAGTCGACATCGGCGGATTCGGTATGACGCGCATTGTCGAACCGGACTTTCACCGTCTCGCTGTTGCCCGTTTCCTCGATGAACAGAGTGGCGGGAAGCCAGACCACGGCCTTGCGCAGAACCTGGATCGTGCGATCGCCGAAGGCACGCACGCCGGGCAGGTTGTCCGTGTTGGTCTGCACCCGCAGCGTCGACGCGCCGATACTTTCGGGCACGATCTCGCGATCATCGACCGCGATCGAGTCGCCATCGCGAACGACACCGCGGACCCACTGATCGCCGGAATCATCCGGGACAACCACGGGCGTGAACTCGGTTGCCGCGATATTGAAACACTCAATGATGCGCGAATCATCGTCCGCCTCGAGTTCATCCAGACGCTGGTTGATCGCATCGCCGCCATCGATGAGCTGCCCGACACCAAGCCCGCGCTCGGCGGCCTTCGACAGCAGGCCGCTCTGCCCGACCAGATCGTTCGCACGTGAGGTCAGCACGAAGATACTGCCGTCCACGATGGTGCGTGTGAGATTCATGCCGCGATTGATGGGATACAGCGTCGCGACCTGCCACTCGATCGCACCGTCGTCGGCACGGATCCAGTCCTCGGGGATACGGTCTTCCGTGACCGCGAACTGCACGCGGTCGATCTCGCTCGGGTACAGGTTGGCGCGCATCTGTTCCAGCACTTCCAGCGTGAACGAAAGTGCACCGCCGATGAACCCGGCCGCCTTGAACCCGAGCCCGCCTCCGCCCGGCACCAGCCCGAGTATGGCGAGCGCCGAATTCAGATCGCTGATGCCCTGGCGCAATGGCCCGATCGCATCACCGGCCCCGCGCGCGGCCTTGATGTATTCGGCCAGTTTTTCTGGCGTATCAATCTCGTATCGATTCGGCGCTATCGAGCCGAGATCAAGACAGCTCGAACCGCTCCGCGCCTGAGTGCTTGACATGCCCGCAGGGTTGGCCGCGAACATCACCTGCTTGGCCGCCACCGACCTCCCAGGCGTCGAGACGGCATGGTAGCGGCCAAGCAGGCTGCCATCCGTCGCCATGCTGGAGCCTGAGAGCAGCGGCACGACTGGCAACGCCAGAATCGCGTTGGCGCTCTCGGACAAGCGTGTGGGCAAGTCCAGTCGGGCGACAATTCGCTGCAGCAGATCACGCTCCGCTGCGCTCAGGTCGGCGAGCGCTGCCGCGTAATCAGCAGCGTCCAGAGCCGTGAAGGCCAGAGCCAGTGGGATCAGGTCGACCGGTAGTTGATCAAGTGGAACCGAAGCGAGGCCGCCTCGGTCGACCCCGTAGCGATCTGCCAGAGCCAGCGCGACCTGCTCCATCGCTGCAACAGTCTCTTCAATGGGGTTGCCGCTAAAAGGAGGTAGCGCGAGAACCTCGAAGGAAATGCCGGGGCAAGACACCACGCCATCGGTGACGACCAGCGTAACAGTGCCACCGTCGATCGCATCGGGATGCAACGGGACGAGCACCTCATAGCCCTCGGCCTGGCTGCCATAAAGCGCCGTCTCGTAGGGGGCATACCCGGGAGCCTCAACTTGGACCCAGTCGGTGGTGCGATCGGCACCACTCAGGCCGGTCAGGGCTATACGTTCCAGTGGCATGCCTGCGAAAGCGGCTGCCTCAATAGCATCGCACTCCAGCACGCCGGCATTGTTTTCGGCTTGGAATCGGTCGGTAAAGACGGGGTCCTGCGCGAAGAGGAGATGAGACTGGATCAACAGGAGAGCCGCCACCGCAGTGTAGAAGACCAGACACGGCACGACTGTTATTGACTCTGAGCTCTTTAACATTCTTCAACCTCTTAACAAAAACCCTGAACCGGGCCGTCTAGATGGCGCATGAGATAGGGTATGACGCCGCGACCACTCAGTGGTGTATTCGAACTCAGCAAGGAAAGAGGGCCACTTTTTTCCAAAGGGCCAAAAGGCTCTGTTCTTTCTAGATCACGAACCGAGCGCTAGCGTGTCTCGATAAGCCGGATACAGTTGCTAACAGTGCCGCCTAAAAGAAAACCAGGCAGCGCGTTTCCAGGCTTTCGCGGGGGGCCGCATCGGCGGGCGCGCGCGGATCCTTGCACGAGGAGTGCGGGGTGAAGCGGGTGCGTCCATCCAGCGCCGAGTCGTAGGTCTTAAACAGCAAGACTTCGCCGCGGTGCATGCGCGGGTAGTAGTACCAGCGCTGGTCTGGCTGGTACATCGCGACCTGCAGCTCGCCGATGCGGTCCTCTCCGCGCCGCTCCACCGCCACCAGATCGTCGGCGCGCACCGAGCGCGCGTCGCACAGGACCAGCGGGTGGTCGACGACCGGCTCGCCGATCGGGCGCCAGGCGTTGATGATGGCGAATCGCCGCTGCTTCAGCCGCGGCCCTTCGTCCGGCGAATCGCTGAAAAAATCCTCCAGTCGCCGCGGCCCGGAGTCGTGGGTATAGTCGTTGTGGACGATGTTGGCGGGATCACGGGCGCCGTGTTCGCGCTGTTTCGCGCTTGAGGAACTGCGCCGGGTGTCGTCAAACACCTCGACGCGCCGGGCGCCGGTCGCGCGCTTTACCAGCTCGATCAGTTCTGGGTGGTAGATCGAGCGCAGCGCCGCATCGTCATAAAAGTCGCTCACGGCGCTGTCGTGGGACAGCAGCATGAATCCTTCGCGGTCGAGGTCGGTTGACGGCAGCTGCTCGCGCGCGTTGTGAATTTCGACCTCGTGGGTACGATAGTTACCGAGGTGCTCGGTCTGATCGCCGCCGCCCTTGGAAGGCACATAGACCAGAGGCGCCGACAGATCGGCGAGAAACTTCAACTCGGCGTTTAAGGGCTGTTGCGCAAACTGGCTCATCGCTTTGGTCCTCAGGCGTTGCAGCGGTGTGGTCCTGACCGGCCGCTCACGGCATCGGTGCGTTCGAGTAATAGTGCCAGATGAAGATCGCCGCAGCGCCGCGATACGGCCGCCAGGGCCGGGCCAGCGCGTCGGCGCGCTTGCGGTCCGGCCGGATCTTGAGGTTCTTGATCCGGTGCAGCCCGGCCTGGATGGCCAGATCGTCGGCCGGCCAGACGTCGGGCCGACCGAGCGAGAACAGCAGGAACATCTCCGCGCTCCAGCGGCCGAAGCCTTTGAGCCGGGTGATCTGCTCCACCACGACATCGTCCGGCAGGTCGGCCAGCGCGGCCGGGACCAGGCGGCCGTCGAGAACCGCCTCGGAAAGCCCCCGCGCGTAGCCGATCTTCTGTCGAGAAAGACCGAGCGCGCGCAGTTCGCTGTCGTTCATGGCCAGCACGCGCTCAGGCTGAAACTCACCCGCCAGGGCCGCCTCGATCCGACCGAAAATCGTGGCCGCGGCTTTCACCGACAGCTGTTGTCCGACGATGATCCTGAGAAAGTGCTCGTAGCTGGGATCACCGCGCCGGCGCTCGTCGGGGTAGCCGACTTGTTCAAGCGCCTGGGCGATGTGATGGTCTTGGCACGCAATTTGATCGAGCGCCTGCTCGAGATGGGGCCGGGTCAATTGAAAGTTCAAAACGGCATCCGCTGACGGTTCACAGACAGCATATCGACTCCCGTCGTGCTCGTGTGGGAAGGGCGGGCGAGCCTGGATGCCGCCGGGCCTCCTGCCCCGGCTCGGCGATCAGAACCACCGCCTTGACTTTTCATTGCCGGGCGTGGCCTTCACAATGGCAGGCCTGCGGCTTATCCAAAGACAGGAGCGCAATGTCTGAAAAAGTCAAAAACCGGGTTCTTTTCCAATCCAGGCGCTTAAGCGTCTACCTCGTGCGCTATTCGGCAGGCCACGCCATCGTGCCGCACGTGGACATGGTCGCCGAGGGCCGGCTTTACAAACTCAACTGCATACTCGTCAAGCCCCGGACCGGCGGCGAATTCCACTGCGAGAAGACGATTTTCAACCTGTTCGGGCGGCTCGTCCTGTTCCGGCCCGACCTCTACCGGCACCGGGTTTCACAGATCGAGCGCGGGAATCGCTGGCTGCTGAGTTTCGCGCTGAATCGCCCGTGATCCGGGACCAAGCCATTTCCGACCCGGGGGGGCAAGATCTTCGATTGCCCCGTCGAGCCGGGATAAGCCTGGTGTGGGCGAGGCTAAAACGTCCACACGGCCCCAAGACTCAAAAGCGAAACGTCGACGCCATCGAGATCGAAGTACTCGTATTCACCGCGCAGCTCGGCCGAAAACAGGCTGAAGCGCACGCCGAGGCCGTAGGCCGGATCGGTACCGCTATCGTCGTAGACGCGGGTGCCGTTTGCCGCAGCGTCTGCCGACCAGTCGATCAAGCCGGCCTTGGCAAACAGGCCGACCGGGCCGAGCTCCAGCCCGGCCAGGCCGAAAAAGTCCCAGCCGGTCAGACCGACTTCCACCTCGTTGCCCGCGATCCGCTCGGCGGGCCGGCCAAAGTCCACGTAGCCGCCCTCGACGGCAAGATCGATGACGAAAGCATCAATGTTGAATCCCGCGAAC
>JAABSN010000244.1 GCA_011390385.1 Thioalkalivibrio nitratireducens
ACCGGTCTGAGCTATGCGCTGGGAGCCTGCTTCCTGCTGCATCTGCTCACGCGCGCCTACTGGGTCGGCCTGATCGGCTTGCGGTCGGTGTTCCCCCAGGGCGTGGACTGGTCGCGAACCCCGGGCATCGGGCCGCTGACCATGGAGCGCTATCGTGAGCGCCTGCCGGATCTGCAGACCGCGATCGATCGCTCCGATCGGCTGGCCTCGTCGCTGTTCGCCGTGATCAGCGTAATCGGCCTGGCGCTGCTGTGGATCCTGCTGCTGATGGTGCTTTCGGCGCTGGTCGGCAGTGCGGTCGGGTCGGCGTTCGGCGCGACCAATCAGGGTCTGCTCTACGCCACGATAGGTCTGGTGGTGTTCGGCCTCGGGGCGAGCGCGCTGCTCTGGTTGCTCGACTCGGTGCTGGCGCGTCGCTTCGAGCGGCTGCGCACGATCGGCTGGTTCCGGGCGGTGGTGTCCGGTCTCGGTCGGGTCAACGGATGGCTTATTCCGCAGCGCCTGGTGCTGCCGGTGCAGCTGACGCTGCAGAGCAATACCCGTCCCCTCGTATTCAGCCTGCTGTTCGCCGCATCGATGGTCGGGATTGTCCTGACCGGTCAATTCAGCTTCGACCGCGAATTCAACTTCACCATGTCGGATCAGTTCCGGTATCTGGATGATCCCGACTTCGAGAACCTGTCGTTCCGCAGCAGCTACTACGAGGACATGCGCGATGGCCGCGACCGGCTGCACGGTCGGCCGATGATTTCGTCCTTCGAACAGCGCGGCACGCATCTTCGCCTGTTCCTGCCGTACCAGCCGCTGCGCGACAACCTGCTGCTGGCCGAACTGTGTGCAGATGAAACCAGGGCTTCGGGAACTGCTTGTCTGCAGCAGCTCTGGCAGGTGACGCTGGCCGGTGAAGAACTGGATCTGTCGACCTTTCTGCCGGCCGAGCGGCTTGACCTGGGCATGCGCGGTCTGCTCGGAATGGTGCGGCTGGGCGGCCTCGAGCCGGGCCTTCAGGTGCTGAACGTCGTCTGGAATCCGCGCGCGTCGGCCGAGGATGCTCCGGTCGATGATATCTACACCGAGGCGCGCTTCGACTACGAAATGCCGTTCCTGTTCGCGCCGGAATTCGAGGCGGGCGTGCGCGAGGTCGAGCGCGTAATGAACCCAGCGGCCGTTCGGGATGCCGACTCGATCGGTCCAGCTCCAGGCGCGGATGAGGCTTCAGTCCCGAGCACGGACTAGTCCGTGCTCGTGCCCTCGACAAACCGCGCCAGCGACGCCATGCGCGCCCGGTTCAGGGAGAAGACTGCGGACACCCAGGCCCCCGGCTACCTGTTGAAAACCTGTCTCTCGGCGGAATCCCGACCTGTCGCACCTTCCGTTCGCAACGAACTCCGTAAGTTGGATGTTTCTGTTAACCCGTTTGTCTACTTGAGATCTGGGTGCCCGGGACATTTCCGCGTGGAAATCAAATCCACCGGCGAACCGTTTCTTCGTACTGACGGTAGGCTTCACCAAACTTCTCGCGCATGTGCCGCTCCTCCGGGTCGATCTGAAACCGATTCATATAAATGACGAAGACCGGAAGCAGCATAAGACTTGCGACATTGCACAGAAAAATCCCCCAACCAACCAGCATGAGCAAGAAACCAAAGTACATAGGGTTGCGGCTTATTCGATAGACTCCGCTAACGACAAGGCTGACTGATTGCTCTGGTACTCTCGGATCGACCGTTGTGCCTGCCGACCGAAATTCCAACACGCCGGTTAATGCGAAAGCGATACCAGTTGACGCTAACACCAGGGCTACCAGCGTGGATCCCGAAAACGTGAAGCCTAGAGTTGGCAACGTGACCGCCAAGGACCACATGAGGCCGGCAATGACAACAACTTGAACAGCTGGTGGAATTTTCAGCTCTAATGTATCCACAATGATTCCTTCAATACCCAACTTGAAAATGGTGGACGAAAACGCAGGGTATTCAATACAGGGGCTGAAACGGCGGTCATGATGGCGCCGTTAAGCGAGCGACTGCCTACCTGGGTGATAAATCGGGCTATTTCGAAAAGTATTGCCGGAAATATCTGCCTTTTCCTACACTCCCAATCGCCATTTGCCGATGGACCTGCTCGGCCTTCCCTGCTGGAATGATGCATCAGTTGCCGGCTTGACACAAATTGGGGATCGGGGCGATTCCGGGACGGCGGGGCTTATACGATCAAGGGATTTGAATGGAACAGGCGTATTGAGGCACTTCGCCTGGTCGCCGAGATTCGGGTGCCGCCGCGGTTGATTCGGGACGGAGTCCCCGGCTAGACTGTGTTTTCGTCGACCGATGAAGGTGGCTAGGGTTCCGCTGCGCAAGACAGGCCTGGACCAAGCGCCACGAAAAGCCCGACAGGGCAAGCATCTCAAGGGATAAAAACCCGGAGGAGACAGGTTGGTGCGCGCCCGCGCGCCCGCTGCTCATCTCTGGAGATGTCCATGCCCCTGAAATCAAGTCGGAAAGCCAGGTCCGAAAAATCCGTTCGTCAATCCGTCGCCGGGAATCCTGGCCGGCGCAAGGCGATTGCGCAGGCGTTGCTGGTGACGTTCCTGTGGTCCACCTCCTGGGTCCTGATAAAGGACGGGCTGAAGGACATGCCGCCGCTGCTTTTTGCCGGCCTTCGCTACACGCTTGCCTTCGTGTGCCTGTTGCCATTCGTGTTCCGGCGCGGCGCGGGAAGCGATATGCGGTCTCTACGGCCGCGCCAATGGCTGCAATTGACGGCGTTGGGCATCGTGCTTTACGCGGTCACGCAGGGCGCGCAGTTCGCCGCGCTGGTGCACCTGCCGGCCGTGACGCTCAGCCTGATGCTGAATTTCGCGCCGGCGCTGCTTGCGCTGGTTTCATTTTTCGCCCTGGCCGAGCGACCCCGCCCGCTCCAGGCCGCTGGCATCCTTGTCTTCCTGGTCGGCGCGTGGCTTTACTTTCAGCCCGATTCGGACACCACGGTTTCCGGGCCCGGCCTGGCGCTTGGTGCGGTCTGCCTGGTAGCGACCGCTGTCTCGGCGGTGCTTGGGCGATCGATCAATCGCGGCGGAAAGATCTCGCCGGGCACGGTCACGCTGGTCAGTATGGGTGCCGGATCGCTTGTGCTTCTGGTTGTCGCGCTGCTCGTCGAGGGCTGGCAACCCATGACTTCGCGCCACTGGCTGATGATCGGATGGCTGTCGGTGGTCAACACCGCGTTCGCATTCACGCTGTGGAACCGAACGCTGCGTGTCCTGGAGGCGACCGAATCCAGCATGATCAACAACACCATGCTGATACAGATCGCGGTACTGGCCTGGATTTTCCTGGGCGAGGCCCTTGACGGCCGCGAGATTTTCGCGCTGCTGGTGGCAACCGCGGGCGTGGCGATGGTCCAGTTCCGGTCTGAGCCCGTCACGAAACCGATTCGCAGACAGCCCGTTGGCGTCCGACGGCCTTGAACGTTCCAGCCATCACGCGACAAGCCACGAGAGGTCGGAGAAATCAAGCATCCCTTTCGCACCCGTTTCGGAGCCCGAGCCGGACTGGCAGGAGGGTGTCCGGATTCGTCCGTCAAGTGGCGCGCTTTTTTTCGCCTCCGGTGGACGCCGAAGGCCGGATCGAACTTGAGCTACTTGTTATCTGCCTACTGGCGGCAAAACGGCATTCTGCGTTCCCTCACCCGGGGTAACAAAGAGCATGCTGGTTGCTTGATCGATGCGCGCAGTGTGCCAGGTGTTCCGTGGAACAATGACGAACGAGCCCGGGTGCTCCAAAATGACTGATTCATCGCCCGAGTCACGACGGAGCACAAACTCAGCCCGACCTGAGAGGAGGATAACCATTTCGTCACCTGCTGGATGCTTCTCCCAGGTCGGCCAGTCTTCCGAGAACCGGTATGCGGAAATCAGCGTGTGAGAGCGACATCCATTGTATCGATCGTCGAGCTCCTGATAGATCTCGGGGGTTACTTCGAGCGTGTCGAGAAGAAGGTCCGGTTTCAGGACCGAAAAGTAGTCGAAGACCGTCGGCATAAGTTCTCCTTCCAGGGCACATAACGTTTAAAGCAACCGCGCGCGCCTTTTGCGCGTCGGCTTGCCTTTACTTGTTAAATGATGACTTACCACCATGATCCTCCAGATACTTAACCATTCGCCGGCTCTCGGCGGTATAGGCCCCCATCCGAAATTCACCATACCAATATGCAATATCTACGGGCTGGTAACCAAGGGCATCTTTATGATTTACATTTGCGCCCGCATCTACAAGAGCCTTCAGAATATCGAAGGATTGGACTTCACATGCGTGCGACAGAGCGGTCATACTCTTTTCGTCCAAGGTTTCAAGATCGCAGCCATTCGTCAGCATCCGTTTCACTTCAGCTATGTTTTTTGATTTCACCACTTCGATTAAGTTAATGCTCATGGTCATTTGACTTTGCAATTGACCGGCCCGCTGCCGCGGGTCCGCTTCAATAAATCGTTACCAGCCTTTTTATTGAATTTAACAACGGCCACCTGATGCGCTTCTTTGATTAATTCGAAGATACTCGTGAACATTTCTTCGCTTGGAGAGAGAATCTGCGCCCAATTCATCCACGCATAGATTGGGTGAGGCATGAGTTCATTAAGCGAGTCGAATTTGTGCCCTGTTTCAACTATGTCGCCTTTTGCTGGTCTGCGTGGCTTTTCACAAAAAACGTTCGGTATGTTTAGGCAGGATGCCAATTGCTAGCCTGAAAACTCCTTCACGATTCAAGTTAGAAGATTGATCATTCTCTCCATCATGGTCTTTGATCGTGCAGAAATAGACGCCACTGGGCAGCAATCTCCCCGGGTTATAAAA
>JAABSN010000245.1 GCA_011390385.1 Thioalkalivibrio nitratireducens
CGGTCGGCCGAATGGTGCTCAACCGCAACCCGGACAATTTCTTTGCCGAAACCGAGCAGGTTGCGTTCTGTACCGCGCATGTGGTGCCCGGCATCGACTTCAGCAACGATCCTTTGCTGTCGGGCCGCATTCACTCCTATATCGACACCCAGATCACCCGGCTGGGCGGTGTGAACTTTCATGAGATCCCGATCAACGCCCCGCTGGCACCGGTGCACAACAACCAGCGCGACGGTTTGCATCGCCAGACCATCCCCCGGGGTCGGGTCGCCTACGAGCCCAACTCGCTTGGTGGTGGCTGCCCGTTCCAGGCCGGTGCGTCAGGTTTCGTATCCTTTCCTGACCCGATCGAAGCCGACAAACTGCGCGGCAAACCGGAGAAGTTTGCCGACCACTACACCCAGGCCACGCTGTTCTATGAAAGTCAGACCGAAGTCGAGAAAGCGCACATCGTCGGCGGCTTCCGCTTCGAACTGAGCAAACTCACCGTGCCCGCCATCCGCGAACGTATGCTGGCTTCGCTGGCGAACGTGTCTGCCGACATGGCGGCGAAAATCGCGGCCGGGCTGGGCATGAAAGTGCCCGAGGCAATGCCGAAAGCATTGTCAAAACCCATTCCCCCCGAAGTGGTCAAGTCTCCGGCACTGTCCCTAATGGCCTATCCCGGTGACGGTGGGATTCGCACCCGCAAAATTGCGCTCCTGGTTGCCGATGGGATACACGGAGCTTCCGTCGTGGCCGTGCAGACTGCACTCACCGCAGCAGGCGCCGTAGCGTCCATTGTGGCGCCCCGCCTCGGCCCTGTTAAGACCGCTGACGGCACGTCGCTGGAGGCGAGCGGTTCGCTGGAGAATTCACCACCGGTGCTGTTCGACGCGCTCGTGTTGCCTGATGGAAGCGACGGGGTAACGCTGCTGGACGAATACGGGCAGACGCAGGAGTTCGTGACCAACCAGTATCGCCACGGCAAGACCATCCTGGCGATCGGCGCCGCGAAGGACCTCCTCGACAGGGCCGGCATCGCAGCCACGTTGGCCTCGGGCAAGCCCGACCCGGGCGTCTTGCTGGCGAGTGTCGATGCGATTGGTGACGGTGCAGAAGCCTTTATCGCAGCGGTTGGCAAACATCGGCACCCGGTACGCGAGACAGACCCGCCGCGCATCTGACCAGGAGAACAACATGGCCTCAACGGCTGCGACGCTTGAACCCGAAACGCTGGAGCAGATGGACGCCTGGTGGCGGGCCGCCAACTACTTGTCGGTCGGGCAAATCTATCTGTTCGACAACCCCTTGCTGAAGCAACCGCTGCACCGTTCGCACATCAAGCCACGCCTGCTGGGTCACTGGGGGACAACACCGGGCCTGAACTTCATTTACGTGCACATGAACCGGGTGATCAAGCAGCAGGATCTCTCGATGATCTTCATTGCCGGTCCCGGCCATGGAGGCCCTGCCGTGGTCGCGAACACCTGGCTCGAGGGCAGCTACAGCGAGCTTTACTCAGACATCACGCAGGATGAGGAAGGCATGCGTCGGCTGTTCCGCCAGTTCTCGTTTCCGGGCGGAATTCCCAGTCATGCCGCACCCGAAACGCCTGGCTCCATCCATGAAGGCGGCGAATTGGGCTACGCGCTGTTTCACGCCTATGGTGCGGTATTCGACAACCCCGAGCTGATCGCCTGTTGTGTTGTCGGTGATGGCGAAGCGGAGACAGGCCCATTGGCCACGTCCTGGCATTCGAACAAGTTTCTCAATCCGCGCACCGACGGCGCGGTTCTGCCGATTCTTCACCTCAATGGGTACAAGATTGCCAGTCCAGCGGTGCTCGCCCGCATCAGTCATGCCGAGCTCGAGAGCCTGTTCATCGGCTATGGCTATACGCCGCATTTCGTCGAGGGCGACGATCCGCACACCATGCACCAGCTGATGGCCGCCGCGACCGACGCGGCGATCGCCGAGATTCGCGACATCCAGCGCCAAGCCCGATCTGGGGGCGAGGTGAAGCGCCCGCTGTGGCCGATGCTCGTGCTGCGCTCGCCCAAGGGTTGGACCGGCCCCAAGGTCGTTGATGGCAAGAAGAGCGAAGGTTACTGGCGCTCACATCAGGTCCCGTTCGGCGATATGGATAATCCGGAACATGTGCAGCTCCTTGAGCACTGGCTACGCGGCTACAACCCGGAAACGCTGTTCGAACCCGACGGCACACTCCGCCCCGAGCTGGCAGCACTCGCCCCCACCGGCAAACATCGCATGGGCGCCAATCCACATGCCAACGGCGGCGCGTTACTGCACGACCTGCGCTTGCCGGACTTTCGCGACTACGCGGTGGCGGTTCCCGCACCCGGCGGCACGCGCGCCGAGGCCACACGCGCGATGGGAACCTACTTGCGCGACGTGATGCGCAAGAACATGAACAACTTTCGCGTCTTCGGCCCCGACGAGACCGCCTCCAACCGGCTCGGGGCGCTGTTCGAGGTGACCGACCGGACATGGATGGATGAGCGCCACGATTACGACGAGAACCTCGCACCCAATGGCCGCGTCATGGAGATGCTCTCCGAGCATGCCTGCGAGGGTTGGCTGGAAGGCTATCTGCTGACCGGGCGGCATGGTCTGTTCTCTTGTTACGAGGCCTTCATCCACATCATCGACTCGATGTTCAACCAGCACGCCAAGTGGCTCAAGGTGTGCGACGAGATCCCGTGGCGGCGTCCGATCGCCTCGCTCAACATCCTGCTCACCTCGCATGTCTGGCGGCAGGACCACAACGGCTTCTCGCATCAGGACCCGGGCTTCATCGACCACGTGGTGAACAAGAAGGCCGACATCATCCGCGTCTATCTGCCGCCAGATGCCAACACTTTGCTGGTGGTCACCGACCAGTGTCTGAGAAGCCGCGACCTGATCAATGTCATCGTTGCCGGCAAGCAGCCGGAACGTCAGTGGCTGGACATGGACGCTGCGATCGACCATGCCGGGGCCGGGATCGGCTTGTGGGAATGGGCGTGCAACGATCACGGTGGTGAGCCGGACATCGTACTTGCGGCCGCCGGCGATGTGCCCACGCTGGAGATGCTCGCAGCCATCGACATCCTGCGCGAGCTCACCCCCGAGCTGAAGATCCGCTTCATCAACGTGGTCGACCTGATGACGCTGCAACCGCAGGAAGAGCATCCGCACGGGCTGTCCAACACCGAGTTCGTGTCGCTGTTCCGCCCCGACGTGCCGATTCTTTTTGCTTATCACGGCTACCCGTGGTTGATCCATCGGCTGACCTACCGTCGCAGCAACCACGGCAATCTGCACGTGCGCGGCTACAAGGAAGAGGGCACCACCACCACGCCGTTTGACATGGTCGTGCTCAATACCCTTGATCGCTATCACCTGGTCATGGACGTCGCCACCTGGGTGCGCAAGTTGCAGCCCCGCGCCGCACACATCAAGCAGATCATGCGTGACAAGCTCAACCAGCATACCCGTTACATCCACGAGCACGGTGAAGACATGCCGGAGATTCAGAATTGGAAATGGACGGGCCGGACACCAGAGGCCTGACCATTGACCCCCGTAACGCGACTCTTCAAATTCTGGCAGACCTTCAAGACACGGCTGGGTATCAGCACGTCTCTCCCCCCCACCTCCTCTTCACCTGACGAAGAACTGCCGCTGCGCTCCGAGCTGTTCAGCGCCGATCAGATGGCGCAGCACGGCCGGGCGCTTGCGGCTACGCACAAAGTCATCCGCGAGAATGCGCCGGACCGGCTTCTGATGCGACTGGCGGCGAACGAACTGGCCCTGGTCGACGTCTCCCGGCGACTGACGGAAGCGGTCACGGACAACCGCAGAATAACCCCGGCCGGGGAATGGCTGCTCGACAATTTCTACCTGATCGAAGAGCAGATCAACACCGCCAGACGGCACCTGCCGAAGGACTACAGCCGCGAACTGCCGCGACTCGCGCACGGACCGTCTGCCGGGCGTCCGCGCGTCTATGACATCGCGCTGGAAGTCGTCGCCCACGGTGACGGCCGCGTCGATACCGACAGTCTCAGTCACTTCATCACCTCATATCAGACCGTGGTTTCCCTCCATCTGGGCGAGTTGTGGGCGATCCCGATCATGCTGCGCCTGGCACTGATCGAGAACCTGCGACGCGTCGGCGTGCGCGTCGCCGCGGCATGGGACGAACGCGACCTGGCCGCGAAGTGGGCGGATCGGATGATCGAAACCGCCGAACAGGATGCGAAGAGCCTGATTGTGGTGATCGCGGACATGGCGCGCTCCAATCCGCCGATGGTCAGTGCCTTCGTCGCAGAGCTCGCGCGCCGCCTGCAGGGACGCGGTCCAGCGGTGGCACTCGCACTGTCGTGGATCGAACAAAGGCTGGCTGAAACGGGCCTGACGATCCAGCAACTGGTGCATGCGGAAAGCCAGCAACAGGCTGCCGATCAGGTGTCCGTCAGCAACAGCATCGGCAGCCTGCGCGCACTCGGCGCGATGGACTGGCGCGCATTCGTCGAGAGCATGAGCATCGTCGAGCTGACGCTGGTCGAGGATCCGGGTGGCATTTATGGCCAGATGGACTTCGCCACGCGTGATCGCTACCGCCACGCGACGGAGCGCATTGCGAAGCGGAGCACGCTGTCCGAGCCAGAGGTGGCACGCAAGGCGGTCGAGTTGGCGCGCACCGCGGCGGACAACGGCGCGGATGAGCGCAGCGCACACGTCGGCTTCTATCTGATCGACAAGGGCTTGCCGACCCTGGAACAGGTGGCGCAAGTTCGCCTGAGTCCCCTCGATGCCTTGCACAGAAAGGCCGGTCAACGTCCGTTGGTGCCGTATCTG
>JAABSN010000246.1 GCA_011390385.1 Thioalkalivibrio nitratireducens
CTGGCGCAACCACGTATCCGCGAAGCCGACCGCATCCTGCGCAGTTGCGTGCACTGTGGGTTCTGCAACGCAACCTGCCCCACTTACCAGTTACTGGGCGACGAGCGCGACGGCCCGCGCGGGCGCATCTATCTGATCAAGGCCCTGCTGGAAAACCCGGACGCGCCCGACGTCGCGACTTCGGAGACCCGCCTGCACCTGGACCGCTGTCTGACCTGCCGCAACTGCGAGACCACCTGCCCGTCCGGGGTCGAGTATGGCAAGCTGGTGGACATCGGGCGTGCGGAGATCGAGACGCGCGTCCCCCGTGGTCTGCCCGAGCGTCTGTTCCGCGGCCTGCTGCGCAGAACGATGGTCCGGCCGCGTCTCGCCTCGGTTCTGTTCCGCCTGGGCCGCGCGTGGCGCCCGCTGATGCCCACTGCACTGCGCGAGAAGATTCCGCCCCGCCCGGCCGATGCCGGTGATCGACCCGACACCGCCATGCACTCCCGGCGCATGCTGATCCTCGAAGGCTGCGTGCAGCCGGGGCTGTCGCCGAATACCAACGCCGCAGCCGCCCGCGTGCTCGACCGCGTCGGCATCAGCCTGGTACCCGCTCCCGACGCAGGCTGCTGCGGCGCTCTGGACTACCACCTGAACGCGCAGGAGGACGGCCTGGACCGGGCGCGCGCGAACATCGATGCCTGGTGGCCCGCGATCGAGGCCGGCGCCGAGGCCATCGTGCAGACGGCAAGTGGCTGCGGCGTGTTCGTAAAGGAATACGGGCACCTGCTCGCCGGGGATCCCGTCTACGCGGAACGCGCTGCCGTGGTCAGCCGAATGACCCGGGACCTGGTCGAGGTGCTTCGGGATGCACCCCTGGAACAACTGAAGGTTCGCGGAAACCGTCAAGTGGCCTTTCACAGCCCCTGTACGCTGCAGCACGGGCAACGTTTGGGTGGCGCGGTCGAAGCGGTCCTGAACCGGCTGGATTTCCGCCTCACCACCGTCGCCGACAGCCACCTCTGCTGCGGGTCCGCCGGAACCTACTCGATCACGCAGCCGGAACTCTCGCGCAGACTCCGCGACCAGAAGCTCAGGGCACTGGAGGCCGGTGGCCCGGAAGTCATCGTCACCGCCAACATCGGTTGTCAGACCCACCTTGCCGGTGCCGGTCGCACACCGGTGCGGCATTGGATCGAAATCGTCGACGAGGCCATGACCCCCACGACACCACCCTAGGAGCCGTTTCCATGCAGCAGAAGGCCGTTCTCTCGCTTGCGCAGGTCAACCAGGTTCTCGACGCCGCCCAACAGGAGGCCGAGGCGAATGGCTGGCAGGTCACCATCGCGGTCACCGACGACGGAGGACATCCATTGGCCCTGCGGCGCATGGATGGCTGCGCCCCCATGGCCGCCTACGTCGCCCCGGAGAAGGCCCGCAGCGCCGCCCTCGGTCGGCGCGAGACCCAGGCCTTCGAGGACATGATCAATGGAGGCCGCACCGCCTTCCTGTCCGTTCCGGTTCTGCAAGGCCTCATGACCGGCGGAGTTCCCATTCTTCATGATGGCCAGGTCATCGCCGCGGTCGGCGTCTCCGGCGTCAAGCCTGAGCAGGATGCACAGATCGCCAGGGCAGGCCTGGCGGCGCTGGCAGATTGAGGCCCCCGGTGTCGGCAGCGATCACATCCGGACGCCTTGGGCCGTCCGGTTGAGTGGTGCTAACGCCATATCGGGTATGAACCGGTGAGTCTCGGCGCACTGTTGCAACCCTACGAGGCGCTTGGTGAAGTGCTGCTGGCGCGACCGTCCTGACGAGGCCCTGGCCGCGTTCGAGCGGTCCGACGACATGTGGCCGGACCGTTACATCACGCTGCCATGTACCGTCCGAGCCGGCAGCGTGGCTCTGGTCCCATACCCGGAATCAGGGGTTGTCGCTTGCCGATCGGGCCTGCCTGGCGCTGGCAATGGACAGGCGGAACGTTCCAAAGCGTTTTATCGGCAGGTCGCAAACGTCATGGATCTGGCCAATCATGATCCCGTGGGTGCCGAAAAGAGGGTATACGAGCTTACCGGGCGTCATCCCATCGACGCCGTGCACATGATCAGCATGGCGATCGAGTCGCTGGGTAAATTTCACTGAGCAAGGACGCGCCTTTCGGTCGATCCTGGCTGCTGGGTAGCGGCTGGCTCGGCCTCCCTGCAGGTCGCCCCGACCCGAGGGAAGAACGCCTGGAAAAATTTGTCCATAGCACGGGAGCCGAGGGGACTGGACCCGGTATAGGCCAGACGTGGCATGATGGGAGCGTGCATCACAGCGACGATCGGCAGGCGCCGAACCATGAGGGAAAGAGCCAACATGACTGACTATGTAACCCGCGGACATCTGCAGGTAGCCGCCGAACTTGACCGCTTCATTGGCGACGAGGCCCTGTCGGGCATTGACCTTGATCCGCCGGCCTTCTGGGCCGATGTGGAGGCAATGATCCATGATCTGGTTCCCAGAAACCGGGCACTGCTGGAGAAGCGCGCCGCCTTCCAGGAAGAACTCGACGACTGGCATCGCTCGCACCCCGGGCCGATCCACGACATCTCTGCGTACCGCGACTTCCTGCTCGGTGTCGGGTACCTGGTGAAACCACCCGAAACGGTCAAGGTCAGCACCGCCAATGTCGACCCGGAGGTCGCGCTGCAAGCGGGCCCCCAACTCGTGGTACCGGTCAGCAACGCGCGGTACGCGCTGAATGCCGCGAATGCCCGCTGGGGCAGCCTGTACGACGCCCTTTACGGAACCGATGCAATCCCCGACGACGACGGTGCCGAACGCGGTGACGCCTACAACTCGGTGCGCGGCGAGCGGGTCATCGCCTACGCGCGCAGCGTGATGGATCAGGCCATGCCTCTGGTCTCCGGCTCCCACGCCGACGCCACCGGCTATCGACTGGAAGACGGCGACCTGCTCGTGACCCTGGGCAACGGCGATGATACCGGCCTCCAGCAACGCGATCAGTTGGCCGGGTACCGGGGCGACCCCAGCCATCCCACCGCGATCCTGTTGGTGAATCACGGCCTGCATCTGGAGATCCAGTTCGACCCGCAGCACCCGATCGGCAAGACCGACGCGGCAGGAATAAAGGATATTCTGGTCGAGGCGGCGGTCACGACCATCATGGACTGCGAAGACTCGGTCGCGGCAGTCGATGCCGAGGACAAGGTCGGGATTTACCGTAACTGGCTTGGCCTGATGAAAGGCACGCTCGAGACCTCATTCAAGAAGGGCGATAACGTGGTCACGCGCAAACTGAACGCCGATCGCGAGTACAACACGCCCGAGGGCGGGACCCTGTCGCTACCCGGCCGCTCGCTGATGTTCGTGCGCAACGTCGGGCATCTGATGACCACACCGGCGATCCTCGATGCCGATGGCGCCGAGATACCGGAAGGTATTCTGGACGGCATCATGACCAGCCTGCTGGCCATGTATGACCTCCAGCGCGGGGAGCGGGGTAATTCACGCACCGGCTCGATCTACATCGTCAAGCCCAAGATGCACGGACCCGAAGAGGTTGCGTTCGCAAGCGAACTCTTCTCACGGATCGAGGATTTGCTGCGACTACCGCGAAACACCCTCAAGATGGGCATCATGGACGAGGAGCGCCGGACCTCGGTCAATCTGAGGGCTTGCATCGCCGAGGCGGCCGCGCGCGTGGTCTTCATCAACACCGGGTTCCTGGACCGGACCGGCGACGAGATGCACTCGGCGATGGAGGCGGGGCCGATGCTGCGCAAGGGCGACATGAAAGGCAGCAAGTGGATCGCGGCGTACGAACGCAACAACGTGGTCGCGGGTCTGGCCTGTGGTCTGCGCGGGCGCGCTCAGATCGGCAAGGGCATGTGGGCGATGCCGGACCGGATGGCCGCCATGCTGGAGCAGAAGATTGGCCATCCGAAGGCGGGGGCCAACACGGCCTGGGTACCCTCGCCCACCGCCGCGGTGCTGCATGCATTGCATTATCACCAGGTCAACGTGGCGGCGGTGCAGGAGGACATGGAAGCGGGCCTCAAATCCGATATGGAGAGGCAACTGCTGGACGATCTGCTCGAAGTGCCGGTGGTCGAAACCCCCGATTGGTCGGAAGATGAGAAGCAGCAGGAGCTGGACAACAACTGTCAGGGTATCCTCGGCTACGTGGTGCGCTGGGTACAGCAGGGAATCGGCTGCTCCAAGGTCCCCGACATCCACGATGTCGGGTTGATGGAAGACCGCGCGACCCTGCGCATCTCCAGCCAGCACATCGCCAACTGGCTGCACCATGGCGTGGTCGACGCAGATCGCGTGCACGCGACCCTGCGGCGCATGGCGGCCGTCGTCGACGAGCAGAATTCCGCCGACCCGATGTACCACCCGATGGCGGCCGATTTCGAGGCTTCGATCGCCTTTCGCGCTGCCTCCGACCTGATCTTCAAGGGCCGCGAGCAGCCCTCGGGTTACACCGAGCCACTGCTGCATCACTGGCGCGCGGTACAGAAGGCCGAACTGCTGGCACACTGAGGATACAACCACCTGGGTAGGGCCGACCGCGGACCGGCCGGACACGTTCGGCGCAGACCCTGGCAACGGATCCGTGCGGTCGGTCGATCGAAGACGCCCCAACCGTGATGCCCCCGCGCCCCCGACGATGAAAAAAGCGCAGGGTGCCAATGAGCGCAGCGAATTGCACCGCTCGAGGCCCAGGAGCGTGGAAGTCCGAACCGGCATGATATCGGTGCGGTTCGGCTGCGCCTCACGGCACCCTACGCGGGTTCTTTCACGCTGGCCATGCGTACCACCCCGAAACATGAAAGGTGGAGGC
>JAABSN010000247.1 GCA_011390385.1 Thioalkalivibrio nitratireducens
GAATCGAGGTCACGTCCCACGGAATCTCTCCGCTGAGGATCATTTCGGTTCCCGAAGCCAGATCCAGGCGACGCAGATGCCTGAACTCCGTCCTGCGATCGCTGCTATAGAAGATTCCCCGCCCGTCCTTGCTGTACTGCACCGAGCCGAAATTGGTGGGACCCTCGTCGGCGTCCGAGATGCGGGTCAGAGCTCCAGTCTCGAGGTGATACCTGTACACCTCCTTCTCCACTGTGGAGATGATCCGAACCAATAGAAGCTCCTCGTCGGTGGGGGACCAGTCCACGACGGCCCACGAGCCCTCACGCTCGAGGATCTTGCGTTCACTGCCGGGCCTGAGCGGGTCCATGACGTAGACGTCCGCATCGGACCCGGTGCGCCGCATGCTCGTGAACGCCATTCTCGGTCCGTTCGGCTCGAATGCCCCGAGCCTGGCACGCTCCCGGGCCGCAGGGGTCAGGAGGACCGTCTCCGAGCTCTCAGGGTCCCACCGGTACAGCCGGTACTGCTCGTTGCCGCCCTCGTCCGAGCTGTACACCACGTAGGGACGACCTGGACCCGTATTGAAGCCCTGCGCGTTCCTCGGTAGCGCGGAGACGAAGCGCGGTTCCGCTCCAGGACCCGCGATCGTGTGGAGACGGAAGTCGACCAGCCTGCGAGGCACCGACGCGGTGAGGCCCCGGTCATTCGGCAGCCAGATCCCCAGCGACCTCGAGGTCAGGCCCCTCCGCGCTTCACCGAGGTTGTTCAGTAGCGGCGACCAACCAACCCGCCCGAGTCCCTCCTGGGTGATGGAAGGGGGCCTGGGAACACCGGTCACGACCAGGAACATCAACCCGCCGATCACCAGCCCCGTGAGCCCCAGACCGGCCCAGCGGAGGACCCGAACTGCGCCATCCCGCGTCAACATGGCCCCTCGGACCGGTGGTGGGCGTCTCCCACCGCCCGTGTCGCAGCCTTCATGATCAACCACTCCTCATCCCTTTAAGGAAGCATAAACCCCCTATTTGCCGAATTCCAGCAATACCCGGAGCCGATCCCAGCTGGCGTTTGACACCGTTTGAAGCCCGCAGTGGTTCGAATTTCGCCCGATTCGCCCTGTCGTAGCTAATCGAACGACGAAGCACGCCAAAGTGCCCGTCATTGGCCTATTCCGGTACCAGCGCTGGTTGCAGTTCACCGACACAGTCAGCCCTGATCTTGTTGATCGGGCAGCAATTCGATGAATAATCCGGTTCGCAGGATAGGTAAATCAGGGTCTGATATGCTGAAAGTTCTTGTTGGCCGGTTTCTCCTGCATGCTGAACGAGTCCGGTTTTTTCCTTCACGAGGTTCGGGTTCGCCCGTCTGAAAGCGTGATCGTTACGCCTGATGGCGAGGCCCATGTCTCGCCCCGAGCAATGGATGTTCTCCTGTATCTGGCCCGGCGCGCCGGCGAGGTGGTCAGCCGGGAGGAATTCGACGAGGCGGTCTGGAATTCGGTCGTGGTCAGCGATGATGCCCTGACCCGGTGTGTTTCGGAACTTCGGCGGGTTCTCGGGGACACCGCTGGGGCACCGCGTTTCATCAAAACAATCCCCAAGCGTGGATACCAGTTGGTGGCGCCGGTCGAACCGTCGGAGCGTCCATCTGGTCAGGCCGAACTGCCGATCGCCGGATTGGCCCAGGATCGCGCCAGCCGAATCCGAATTTTCGCGATACTTGCCGTGCTGACCGTCGCTTTGGTGTTGACCGTTCTCCTTGTACGGTCCATCGATGAGTCGGCCGCAAGAAAGCCGTCCATCGCGGTCCTGGCATTTGATGACCTCAGTGCGCAGGGTGACCAGTCCTACTTCGCTGACGGCATTTCCGAGGAGATTCTGAACGCTCTGGCTCAAATCCCGGAATTGAAGGTGGTAGGCCGCAATTCGGCGTTTTCATTCAAGGGACAACATCATGATCTGCGTGATCTTGGCCGTGCACTCGGTGTGGACCATGTGCTCGAGGGTTCAGTGCGTCGGCAGGATGATCGCGTACGGATCACGGCTCAGCTAATCACTGTCGATGACGGCTTTCATCTCTGGTCGGACACTTACGACCGGCAACTCGACGATATTTTTGCCATCCAGGAGGACATTGCCCGCTCGGTTGCCGCCAAGTTACCGGGCTTGCTCGGTTTCGAGATGCGTCCTCGAGAGTTTCAGCGTGTCGAACCGGCCGCTTACGATCTGTATTTGCGAGCGCGAACCCAGGAAAGCCAGCGCACACCGGAGGACCTGGTCCGAGCAGCCGATCTGTTTCAGGCTGCCACGCTGATTCAGCCGGATTTTTCGGCTGCCCGTGCCGGACGTGCCCGCACTTTGTCGGTGCTCTGGCGATATGCGCCGGAACTATTCGACAGCCACCACGAGAACGCTGTCCGCGATGAAATCCGGCGTGCCCTGGAGTCCGATCCGGACAATGCCGAAGCGCTGTCGACACTGGCCTATGTCACCGCTGTGCTCGACCGGAATTTCGAGCGTGCCCTGATCCTCAATGAGCGTGCTATCGAGCTGGCCCCCAATGACGCCGTGATCGCCAATTTCGCCGGCGATCTGTTCCGCTTTGTGGGTGATTTCGAGCGCATGCTCGAATGGGAACGGCGAGCTCGCGACCTGGACCCGCTGCACGCTTTCCAGGTTTCTGACCTGGCGCTGGCGCACTACGTTGTTCAGGACTTCGAGTTGGCACTGCACTGGGCAGAACAGGCCCTGGAAATCGATGCCAAGAGCATCGCCGCGCTCAATATTGCCAGCAAGTCGGCGATGCGACTGGGCGACTTCGCACGTGCCCGCGAGATCCTGGCGGCATTGATCGACACAGGGGGTGCAAATGCACTTTATTCGACTGCCGAGATCGACGCGGCAGAATATGGGCCGGATCAGACACACGACAGCTATCAGCAACTGCTGGCGACGGTAGCCGATGGCAGATATTGGAAATTCGTTTCGGTAGCACGCATCGCTTCGCTATACGGCGACCACGATCGCGCAGCCGAATTGTTGAATTTCGCCCTTGGCATGGGCGAACCAATCGTGACCTTTCCGTATCGATTCCTCCCCGAGCACTGGCCTGACCACCAGGGAATTCAGACGGTACTTGCCCACCCGGATCTGACGCCAATGTGGGACGTGCGCAGAAAACACCTTCCTGACGATATTGATCCGATCCGCTGAGCACACCGGTAATCCCCCCATTCTTGGTGCGCTTGGATTCAACCGATCACTGCAACGACTCGGCTAGCTTATCAGCTGGCGCTATAAAACCAAGTGTTTTTCTTGGTCGGTTATTGAGCTCTTCTGCGACTGCGTCAAGGTCAGCCTGTGAGTATGACCGTACCCCTATGGCGTGACCGAAGCCGAATGCAGAGAGTTTGCGCCGTGGGCTTTCAAGGATTGGCCGGCCTCTCGCAATCCGCACCGTGCAGCCCAGAGGTTATCCGGCGCAAATTAAACGACCCGACCTCACCGCCTAGGGTTTCCCATGCCGCAACACCAGTGGTGCATGAGTCAAACTCAAGACTGATGCCGCCAAAGTCGCTGGCTTCTACCTCATCACTGTCAAACTCAGCGCCGAAACCTGTGCCGGCAAACTCCAATAGATCGAAAGTGATCGCGGTCTGCCCACGTTCATACGGCGCTATTCCGATGAGCCAGTAAGGCACACCCTCGCGGTGCGTAAACCAGTACAGGACCGCCACTAGTCCATCAGGGTTTTCGCCGAATTCCAAAACAAAGCCTTCACCGTCACGCTCGACATCAAACCAACTGCCGGAGAGCGAACCATGAAGGCTAATTGATCCATCCTCTTCGCCATAGTCGGAGGGTTGATAAGCTCCCACCTCCAGGAAAAGATTGGAGTACCAGAAAAGCGTGAATGGCGACGTATCATTCCAGCGAGGGTCTAGGTCAGATTGGAGAACTGCGAATGTAGACTTGACAAGCAAGTCACCGCAAACCGACGAAAACCTGTTGGCAGGGTCCGTAACTAACCGGAAGTTTGAATATTGCACTCCGCCTTGCACAACATCAAACGAAGTGCTGCACACGAAAGGCGTATCCTCCACCGGCTCAAACGTCATCAAGAGCAGAGGCTCGCCATCAGGGCATTGATGCCGCCAAGCCGTCGCCTTCGCACTCCAAAACAGAGTGCCGCTAGACGATCGTCTCTCAAAGGTTTCTGTCCAGGTTGGGCCGCTAGGCGAGGTCGGTAATGGCGGCTCGAGGCAGGCCCATGCCGGGGCGGCCATGAAACAGAGCAAAACAGACAGAAACCGCATTTGACCCTCCTCACCATGATTACCAACGCCTAGCGAGCATAAGACGGCCATAAAGACTTTTGCAAGTCTCTCAAATTTCTTTCATGGACCTAGACAGCGGTTTCCTGCGCGCGCCGGAGCCGTTCCCGGCTTTGCCTGGTGCCTGGGGAGTAATTTTCCTACAACATGCCGCGCCGCTGACCGATGGCGCACCCCGCCTGCCCCGGCGATGATGGAGTCGCACAACACCGAGGCCCGACCCATAACCGAGCGCGCCCTGCACGCCCTGAGCGCGGGCGAACTGATCGACCTATTGCTGGAACTGGAGCGGATTCAGGAACAGGCCGAGGCGCTGCTGATGAAACGGCAGGCGGAACAAAAAAAGCACGCGACGCGACCGGATTTAGATCCTGATCGCCGCCCCATGTGACCCGCTCGCCTGCCCGTGTAACCTTCACATTGGATCGAATCGGGTTACATATGGGTTACACGTGATTTACCGCCCTGCCCGCCTGAAGCCGCCTAAACCGCCGTGCGCCCTG
>JAABSN010000248.1 GCA_011390385.1 Thioalkalivibrio nitratireducens
CGTATTACGTCGCCGAGGCGTTCAACAACCCGATCCATCACGAAGGCTGTCTATTTTGGTGGCTGATCGTGACCGCCTTCGCCTTCCAGATCTATTGCGACTTCAGCGGCTACAGCGACATCGCACGCGGCCTGGCCAAGTGGATGGGTTATGATTTCATGCTGAACTTCGATCACCCGTACATCTCGACATCGATGCGCGAGTTCTGGTCGCGGTGGCATATTTCCCTGTCGACCTGGTTCCGCGACTATGTCTACATTCCACTCGGTGGCTCCCGGGTCGGCAAGATCCGATCGGAGATCAACATGTGGATCACCATGCTGGTCTCCGGGTTTTGGCATGGAGCAGCCTGGAACTTCGTGATCTGGGGAGGCCTTCATGCGGCGGGTCTGTCGCTCGATCGGTTCACCGGGTATTCCCGGCGACTAGTGGCGCTGCCCGGGGGACGATATCTTGCCAGCTTCATTGTCCTGCTGCAGGTCTGGGTGACCTGGGTCTTCTTCCGCGCCGGTTCACTTGATCAGGCCATCGCGATCATCCAGAGCATGTTCAGTTTCGAGGGCGGCGCGATCACGCTCTTCCACGAACTCGGCCGTGTGCGGCTGTTGAACATCGGCGCGATCATCGCCATCGCCGCCGCTCGAGAGTTCTGGTACTTCATGAGGTGGAACCAGCGGCCCTGGTTGCCCGCGAGTGTCCAGCGCCCGGCGTCGGTGGCGACACTGGCCGCGATGATCGTCATCACGATCTACTTCAGGGGTCCCGGTAGCCAGTTCATCTACTTCCAGTTCTAGGAGATATCATGTTCAGGGAACGGATCCTCACGACGGCTTGCCTGGCGATCGTTGCCACGATAATGGTCGGCGTTCTGAGGCCTTCTTCGCCCGACCCGAGCGACGACGCGAAACCCAGGCATACACGGTTCTTCATCGAAAAAACCCGCCAACCTCCGATTTACGACTGCGTGATCGTCGGTGACTCGCGGGGATTGCAGGGGATCTCGCCAGAGGACATGTCGTCGTATCTTCCGGGCGTGAATTCGTATAATTTCTGCTTCCACGCCGGCGGCCTCAACCGGGAGATCTTCGCACACGCGGAACAGCTGCTCGCGCCCTCGGCAACAGAACCCATGATCCTCCTCGCGCCGACAAGCGTCGCGTTTGTTCCCGCCAAGATCGGCAATGAACAATATCGCGAGTTCCGGGACAAGCCGCGCGACCAGGTCTGGCTCTATACATGGCTGCCCGAAGTCGCGATCTGGTTCCGGCCGATCCGAATCTCGTCGCTGGCCTTCGGCCTGACTGGCAAGAAGCCCAAGAAGCGCCTTTTCCAGACGTTTCATGCCACGGGCTGGATCGAGTCTGATCAGGTTCCGCATGACGACTACGGCGATCTGGGCGCCTATGTCGATCGGTTCGTTGGCCACGCATGCGACCGGGACCAATTGCAAGGATTTTTCAGGCAGACCGCGGAATGGACACGGCAGGGGATCGACGTCTTCGGCGTTCTGCCGCCGGCATACACTCCGAGGGTAGCCATCGAGGACAGCATGCTCGGATTCGAGAGGGACGCATTCATCGCGGCCTTCAAGGCCGCCGGTGGCGTCATGTTATCCATCGAGGATGATGGTTACCAGACGTATGACGGCAGTCACCTGACGGGCTCGTCCGCTCGTCTATTCTCGAGGCGCTTGGGGCAGGCAATTGCATCGCGGCGACAGGACTGAGATGCTCGGAATCAGCTGGTGGGAGTTCCCGCGCGATTCTTGTCCGGCCAGAAATCAGGCGGCGTCCAGTTGCGGTAGGGCGCCGGCGGGGGTGGGTGGTCTGGAACCCGGTATCCCATCAGAATGCCCGCGAACAGATATGGAATCACGTTAACGAGGTCGAAATACCGATAGTCAACGATGAACCCACCGACCGCATACGAAACGAAGATCGCGACGAAGACAGCTAGACAATCCCGGTTGATCCAGTCACTTTCGTGCACGCGCGCCCAGAGGAACTTGAATCGGTGCCAGACCAGTGCTACCGCCGCAGCCAGCAGGCCGAGGCTCAGCAGCCCTTCTTCTGCTAGGCGCCCCCAGTAGATGTCATGAATGACCACCCCACGCCCCATGTGGCGCGTCACATAGCCGAAGATCGGGATATCCTCGCCACGGTGATAGAGCGGGTAATACTGCTCCCAGTTGAAATACCCCACGCCGAACAGCGGATGGTCCATCCACATGCGCAGCGCTGCTGACATGGCGGCAATCCGGTTACCGATGGTCTGCGTGTTGGTGACCCGCTCGTGCAACAACTCGGTGTTGGCAGCCTGGAGCAGTCCCACGAAGCCCGCGACGGCGAGCAGGACCCCAAGTGCGGCCAGAAGCTGGCGGAAACGAGGCCTCATGATGCCCAGCACCAGCAGCGCAGCGGCGGTCGCGAGCCAGGGACCCCGCGTATACGTATACAGAATCGCAAACCCCGAGGCTGCGATGGAAGCCAGGATCATCGCGCGCAGAGCCGTCGTCTTGATCCGGTAGAAGAAGTAGAACTGCACGGGGATGAACAGACTGATCATCTGGCCGAACAAGGGCGGGCTCAGGAACGGCCCCCGAGATCGGCCAAGGGGCCAGAATCCAAGGCTGCGGTCGAGGATCGCCTTCGGCCAGATCAAGAAATTGAGGTCGAATTTCTGTGCGATACTCTGCACGCTGTAGTAGATGAGGATCAAAAGCAGGACGATGAACAGGAATCGGACCTCGCGGTTGCGGGCCATCATGTTCTTACCCACGAAGTACGCCACAAGAGGCGTGACACTGCTCATCGCCCATTCGTGCAGATAGACCCGATGACCGATGTACGTGAGGTTGGCCAGGATGTACAGCACGTGCAAGATCAGAACGAGGTCGACAGCGTAAGGGCCGCGAATCGTATCGCGCTTCATCATCAGACGCAACACGAAGACGATCAGCAACCACAGCATGACCACGCGTTCCAGCGAGATGTCGGGCAAGACCGGCATGTGGATCATGGCGTAAGCCCGGAAGCCGGACATCGCGAAGATCCAGATGCTGACCAGGATGGCCGTATTCTGCCAAGATATGTAGCTCAGGACGATGCCGACCACGGCGACGCCGAGCATCAACATGACCGTACTCAGACCGGCTTGCCCCATCAGGAACCAGGAAAGTGCACCGAGCACCACACCGAGGCCGACGGCGATGAGCCCGCCAAACTGACTGCCGCCGGACGGCACCCTGGCGTCCTGAAGCTGGTGACCGATCTGCCGGATCACAGGCATCAGATTCGCGTCTTCATGGAAGTATCCGGCAAACTGCCAAGTACCGGCACATCAAGATACAGCTCAGCCCGGCGTCGGTCGTAGATCCGATGGTCGTTGCTCTCGACGAAGAAGGCTGCCACCAGACCGAGCGCGATGGCAAGCACCACCGAGATGATCAGGTACAACATCTTGCGGCCACCACCGACGGCCATGTCGAGCGTCGGTTCCTCGATGAGGAAGGCGTCGGTGATCCTGATATCGCTGTTGGACGCCATCCTGACCTCACCACGCTTCAACTGCAAGCTCTGCAGAAGAGTCTTCAGGCCGTCTAGCTGGACATCGATCACCTCGATGCGACCGCGCACGGCGGGATAGCCAGACACTCCGGCGATTTGGGTGTCCTGTGCGTTGAGGTAGGATTCCTCGACGGCGCGAGCCTGGTCGAGTTCCACCCGAAGGGTCTGCAGGTAACGTTCACGCTCCCGATACATCTCATCTCGGATCAATTCGAGCTGGTCCCGCTCTCGCTGTACCCAGACAGAATCGTCAGTATAGCGTTGAGACAGTTCGGCGATGATCGCCACCTTCGTGTCATAATCGGCCTTGAAACGATTCAGGCTGGCAGCGAAGTTATTGGTGGCCGACGGGACGAAATCAGGATCTGCCGCGATCGCTGCTTGCAAGCCGCGTAGCTCAGCTTCCAGCCCCACCCGCGTCGAGCGCGTCCGGAAATACTCGGATTCGAGCCCACGGATCTGGTTGATCGAGCCCCTGATGTCTTCCTGGATCCCCAGCACCCCCGTCTCATCGAGCAAGGCGGTCCGGATGGCCATCAGGCTGTCGATCTCGGACCGGGTCTGGTCGATCTGTTCGGTATAGTAGCTCACGGCCGGAGAATTCCGCTTGGTCCTGACATTGAACAGCATGAATGCGTCAGCCAGAGCGCCGGCGCCGACCAGGGCGAAGCTCGGATCGGGATGGGCATAGCTGAGGTTCAGCAGGTTGCTCTCACCGACGTGAGTACTGCTCGCTCCTTCGTTCAGGACAACCTTCAGATCCGCCACGTTATTGACATTGGCGAACCACTCGGGGTAGTCACGCTTGAACGACGGGATGGAATCCTCCAGGGCCTCGGCCGCCAGGCGCGCCACCGGCGAACTCATGGCCAGCTCCGCGGCGGCGCTGAGGATCATGTCGAGGTTCTGCGCTCGCTCGTAGAACCGGGGATTCTGCGCCCCCCCGATCTCGATCATCAACGTCGTCCGGGCTCGAAACATCTGCGTCGCCCGCATGGTGCCCACCACGGCCACCAGGATCACGGGCAAGGCCACCAGCAAGATGATCCAGCGACGCCGGATGAGGACTTCCACCAGCGACCGCAGATCCATGCGATCTTCGCCGGTTTGCTGCAGCGGGTTCTGGACCTGATTCATGACCACTGACTCCCTAGCGATACAGGGTGGTGACCTTGTCGAGCTTTCCGATGGCGTAGATGTCCCAGAAGAGACGCGTGACGTCCA
>JAABSN010000025.1 GCA_011390385.1 Thioalkalivibrio nitratireducens
AGCACTGGTGCGGCGACATCGGATACCACGCGCTGCTGAGACTCGGCCACTGGGTCGACCGCGCACGCCGGTACATGGGGCGCCCCTACTGGTCGCTATCCGCCTGGGCGAAAACCCGCGTGGGCCGCGCGCGCGACTATATCGGACGCTTCGAAGCCGCCGCGACGACCGTCGCCCGAGACCAGGGCTATGATGGCTACATCGGCGGTCACATCCACAAGGCGGCGATCAGCTCCCGCGATGGCGTGCTGTACTGCAATACCGGCGACTGGGTCGAACATTGCACCGCACTCGTCGAAGATCAGCACGGTTTCCTGCACCTGGTTCACTGGTCGGACCATGGCCGCGTCGACGCCAGCGACACCGTTTCCCAGGATAACGACAGCACCCGAACCATTTCCCTGCCGCCCGAACTCGCCTGGCTGCGTGCGACGACTCCCGGGACACACTGAAGCAACGCCAGTCCGGCGGGCGCGGCAAATGGCACCGTTCGAGCGGTGTCGGTGAGGTTCGGCTGCGCCGCGCGGCAAGCTGCCAGAACAGGCCAGGGACTGAAGGATATCGAAGTGCTTCCAGCGCAGCGGGAATGCTACGATCGCCTCCGACGATGAATCGATGCAGGATGGCGGCCATGAATAGCGAAAAACTGCTGCGTGTTCTGCAGTTGGATGCCTCCGATGCACGGATCTACGAGCGCGTCGCCACCCCGGGAGAATGGGCGGTACCTGGCGGATTCTACTTCTGGGATGCGGACCTCGAGGGTCTCGCCGGTGGGCAGCGTCAGGCTTTTGCCAACGCGTTTCTCGGTATCGGCAGCTTCGGCTGGACGACCCTGGTCACGGTCTCCGAGATCGACAGCGCGGAACTGGAAATGGTGACGCGCGCGCTCGCACAGCATCTGGTCGACGCCTTCGGCGCACCGGACATGATGACCGCTTTGCCCGCCGCCCGCGAGGAAATCAGCTTCGCGCAGAGCCTGTGCGAACATCCAGCGGGAACGGTGATTGCAGTCAACAGAAGCTTCGACGGCCAGGAGCTCAGCGAGGATTTTCGGCGCTGGACTGCGGGAACCGAAATCGACCACGAACACTTGAAAATCTTCGGTGTCGATACCCGGGACAGCTGAACCGGTTTCCCGACTTCCGTCCCGGGCGGACGCGCCCCATTACTTTGGCAAAGCCTGCGTAGGGTGCCGTGAGGCGCAGCCGAACCGCACCGTTCCCACGCCGGGGAAATCCTCCAGCGTCCGGGCCACGACCGGTGCAATTCACTGCAATCATTGGCGCCCTGCGGCTTTCATCTTCCGGGGTGCTGCGCGCCCCGGGGCATTCAAGTCAGCCCATGCGTGGGATTGCTGCCTTGCGGCTCTGGCGAACGGGCCGCAGTCCGGTTGCGGAACGCATGTCCGCACACCCTGTGTGTGCCTCGTCCCGATGGGGCGTTTCAGTCGCCGACCCTTCCCCACTGCTGGAGTTTGCGGTCCAGCGTCTTGCGCGAGACCTCCAGCTGTCGCGCAGCCTCGGACTTGTTGCCACTGCAAGCAGCAAGTACCGCAAGGATATGCCGCTTCTCCAGGCTGGCCAGTGTCAGCGGCGCACCAGGAACGGCTGCCGTGTCCCCTTGCGTCGCAGTTGCGCGCGCATCACCGTTGCCACCAGCCCCCTGCAGACAATTCGCTGGCGACTGGCCGAGCAGGACGGACCGTTCGATCACGTTGCGGAACTCGCGCACGTTGCCAGGCCAGTGATAGGCCTTCAGGCTGCGGATATCTTCGTCGGTCAACGGGATCGGCGGCAACGATAGTTCGTCGGCGAGATTCCGCATGAAATAGTTCGCCAGAGTCGGGATATCCTCCTGTCGCTCGCGCAGTCCGGGCATGCGGATGGTCAGTACGTTGATACGGTAGAAGAGGTCTTCGCGAAACTTTCCCCGTCGCACCGCCTCGGCGAGATCCCGATGCGTCGCCGCGACAATCCGCACATCGACAGGCACTTCCCGATTACTGCCCACCGGCCGGATCTTCTGATCATCGAGCACCCGCAGAAGCTTGCTCTGCATGCTCATTGGCATCTCGGCAATCTCGTCGAGGAACAGTGTTCCACCGTGAGCATAGGTAAACAGGCCCTCACGAGCCTGATGCGCGCCCGTGAAGGCGCCCTTTGCATGCCCGAACAACTCGCTCTCGAGCAGCTCCGGGGAAATCGCGCCGCAATTGATCGGAACAAAGCTGCCACTTCGGCCGCTGAATGCATGCAATGCGCGCGCGGCCACCTCCTTGCCAGTGCCCGACTCTCCCAGCACCAGTACCGTCGCGGGCGTCGGCCCCACGCGTTTGATCACCGCACATACCGGCTTGACCATCTCGCAATAGGTCACGACAACGTCGTGCGGCTGATCGAGACCACCGGGGCGAAAGGGCCGAGATTCCGATCGCGCCGTGAGCCGGCGCGTGAAACAACGATCCACCGTCGCGGCCAGTCGATCGAAATCAAGAGGCTCCAGCAGAAGCTCGCAGACGCGCGCGCGCATCCCGGCAATCGCCGTTTCCATGTCCACATTCTCGGCCGTGACGATGACATCGGCCTCCAGGCCCGCGTCACGCAATGTCTCGATCCAGCGCATGGCCGACCCGTCCGGAAGCCGGGTGTCGACGATGAGCAAGTCGAACTCGCAACGCTGGCGCAGCCGTTCCGCCTGTTCGATGGATCTGGCAATCTCCACCAGGGCAAAGCGGTGGCTAAGCAATCCCTCGAGTTTTCGCACCAGCGACGACTCGGGGTTCACGAGCAGGATCGAGCCCAATGCAGGCCTCGCGGGCTGCGCGCGACTGTCGTGCGGGAGGGCTTTGCTGGAATCGGGATTACCGCTCATGAACTCCCTCTGATCCCCGTATTCCCGGGGAGTCGCTACACTGGTACTTGCGCACGGTGGCGGTAGAGCGCGCCTACCGGTCGAAGGTGCGTCAATTTGACCGGGCCTGCCTGGGCATGAATACGGCAGAATGTCCCAGGAGCCAGTCGAATGTCCGCCTTATATGGACCATGTTGCGCAAAAATTCCAGTCCTACCCAGTCGGCCTGCCCTTGCAGTCAGTACGGATCGGACGCGGCCGAGGGCTTTTACCGTTACTTTCATGCCTCCGGGGCGCGCGGCGCCCTGATCGTGCCAGCCGCAGGGTGCCAATGCGCGCAGCGGATTGCACCGCTCGAGACCCCAGGACCGAGCCTGCTCCGGCGTGGTTTCGGTGCGGTTCGGCTGCGCCTCACGGCACCCTACCGGAAATTTTCACGTTAGAATACGGATCGCCTGGGCTGTGAAGGTACGATACAAATCGAATCCTTCCCGACCCTCGCGCCTGGAGGCTTGATGAGCGCACAGCAGAATGACCGGAAACAGCACGCAGTCGCGGGGCTGATCCTTGCCGGAGGCCGCGCCCGCAGAATGGGCGGCGAGGACAAGGGCCTGATCGCACTTGCCGGGCGGCCGATGGTCGAGCATGTGCTGGAGCGGTTCGAACCGCAGGTGGACGAAGTCCTGATCAACGCAAATCGCAATGCGGAACACTATGGGCGCTATGGACATCGGGTCGTTGCCGATGTGATCGGCGACTACTCGGGCCCGCTCGCGGGCATGCTCACGGCGATGCTGGCAGTCGATCAGCCATGGTTGGCCGTGGTCCCCTGCGACAGCCCTTTGCTGCCAACGGATCTGGTGGAGCGACTTTTCCGCTCGGTACAGGCCGAGTCGGCCGATATCGCGGTCGCGCATGATGGCCATCGCCTGCAGCCGGTGATCGCCTTGCTCAATTGCTCGTTGCTCCCTGATCTTCGCGCGTTCCTTGATCATGGCGGCCGCAAGATCGACACGTGGTATGCGCAACACCGGATGGTCGCCACGGACCTGTCCGATCACCCGGAAGCCTTCGTCAACATCAACACGCCCGATGAGCGCGAGGCGCTCGAACAGAGGGTGATGACCGGACAGCCGCGCAGTGACCAGCAATCCCGGTCCAGCCCGGAAAACGCTGACTGATTCGTCGTCGCGAGGAGCGAAGCGTTGAGCCGCGAGCACAGCATGGCGGGACGTGGCGATCCACGATTCAGCGGGTCGCCTGGCCGTGGGGCCGCATGACCAGCAGAGGCGGTCGCGGATGACACGAATCCCGTTATGGCGAACCCTGATGGTCGGACTGACGCTCGTGGCACTGATCCCGAGCGCCACTCTGGCATCGTCGATCGCGGAGGATCTCGTTCAGGCCGTGCGCACGGGCGATACGGCCCGCGTGGAGTCGTTGCTGCGGCGCGGAGCCGATCCGGACGCGACCAGCCTGGAGGCGCCGTACGCAGGCAAGACGGTACTGATGTGGGCCGCGGACCTCGGCCACGAGGGTGCAGTCGAGAGCCTGCTCCGCCACGGCGCGCTGGTCGATACCAGACATCCGAAGGGCAGTACCGCGCTGATGTATGCAGTCCTCCGTGACCAGCCGGACACCGTCGAACGCCTGCTGCGCGCGGGCGCCGACCCCAACATCCGCGTACGTCACGGGTGGACCCCGGTGCTGTTGGCCACCGTGAAGGGCCAGCGCGCCAATCTACGCGTTCTGGCGCGGTACGGTGCCGAATTCGGGGTACAGGATCTCTACGGTTGGACGCCGCTGATGCGCGCTTCGGAGCGCGACGATGCCGGACTGGTCAAGGTGCTGCTGGAACTCGGGAGCAACCCGGACCAGCGCGAGAACACCGGCCAGACGGCCCTGGACATCGCCGAGGCACTGGGGCATCACGAGGTGGTCCGGCTATTGAGGGCCACCGGCCCGAACCGTTGAGGTTCTTCCCGTGGCGTACGGGAACCGGTCCACCCGCCTACGTCTCCAGGGAGACACCGCAATGAACGACCGAGCGGGTGAAGCTGGCCAGAGTCTGGACATGCGCGACGCCTTCGACCTGGCTGTCGGGGGCCTGATTCGGGTATTCGAGCATCAGTCGGTGCCCGAATTCCCGGAAGAACCGATCGAACATCTCGCCACCCAGCGTCCCCGTCGCAAACAACGCATCTTCGCCTGCATCGTATTCGAGGATGATCGCCGCCAGTGGCTGGTCGGCGGGCCCGGTCAATACGCGGCATCCGCGCCGCGGATCGTAGGCGCTACCCTCCGCGCAGCAGGCGATCATTCCCGAGTGCGCTCCCCCCTTCGTCAACTCCGGCCGGTAGTCGATGTAACTGATCACCGGTGAGGGATGCGCCATCTTGTGGGCACAGATCGCTGAATAGGCAACGACGCTGCGCTCCGGACCCACACCCCCCTGCCATCGGTACTCCCGCCCGTCGTGCGTCCGCAGCGTCGCCGGGTCCGCAGGCCGGTCCAGCCGGATGAGGAAACACTGCGTGGCGGCCATCGGGTAATGAAACAGGTAGGTTTCACCGATCTGGAGGTCATCGAGATGCAACGACCCACCACGATCGTTGACAAGCCGTACCCGGCCGTACGAGCGCTCCGCGACGGTATCGGACGGATGCAGCAGACCGGGAACTGCGGCGGCGCTGGCGCCGCCTGCACAAAGGCGGAAGAAGTGGCGGCGGCGCACGCTATTCGAGGGAAATCTCGCCGTCGATGACGACGGGCCCGTCAAGGGGTCCGAACTCGAGCGTGACCTTGACCGGAATGGATTCGTTGCCCTGCAAGCTGCCGTCCTCCAGAGACTGCCGGACGGCCATCTCGATCTCGCGCTGGCAGTTGATACCGACGCGCTTCAGGAAGCTGCGCAGACTCAGGTTCAGGGTTTCCTCGTTCATCGAATGCTCTCCATGGTTACCGACTGTTGATGTGGTGACGGGTTCGGTACTGAGCGTGACACAAACCATACCCGTCATGAAACCCGACCATCAGGTCATGAAAGGTCGCGAGCGAGGACATCAGGGAAGCGCTGACCAATTTGCGTCATCGCGACGAGCAGCGCCTTCAGCCGCGAGCGCAGCGTGGCGGGACGCGGCGATCCTCAAGGCATCGATCATGGGAACTGCCGTTTGGATCGCTCGTTGCGCTCGCAATCACGAGCGCTTCAACCAGCACTCCCCTGGCGACCGCCGGCCCCATTCCACGGGCCGGCTGTCATGCCCCCGGCGCCATTCCGGTCGGGGGCGCCGCGTCGGGCATCAGGACGATGCTGCCGGGCGCGGCTCCTCAGCGGGTTTCGGCGGTGGTGCCGAATCCGCGGCGGGCTGAGGCTTCACGCCCTTGTCTTCCAGATCCTTCATCCAGAGGTCGTGATGCTGGCGTGCCCAGTTCACGTCGACCCGACCGCCAACCATCCCCTCCAGCGAACCCTTCATCGCCACGATCGCCAGGTAAATGTGGCCGAATATGAAGGAAATCACGAGGATCGCCGTCGCCGCATGAATGAGCAGGGAAATCTGCATTGCCTCGCGCGACAGGCCGAACACCGGGAAAACCAGAACCAGGCCGGTGATCATCATCGCGATGCCGACGGTCGCGAGGAACCAGAACAGGAGCTTCTCCCCGCCGTTCACGAAGCCCGCATGGGGGTGTGCACCTTTCAGGAATCCACCGCCGGAAAGGAACCACTTCAGATCGTGACCTTTCGGCACGTTGACGCGGATCCACTTCAGGACCATCAGGACCAGACCGATCGCGAACAGCGCCCCGAGGTAGTTATGCACGTAGATGGCACCCTGCGCATACGTTGCGAAGGCTTCCGCCCCCATCACCGGCATCAGCACCAGGCGTCCATACAAGAGGCTCAGACCCGTGATTGCGAGGGCGATGAACAGGATCGCCGTGTACCAGTGCAATACCCGGTCGAACAGCGTCCAGCGCTCGACCGTCATCCCGGAGCGTCCACCGTCGATCTGAACCCGCCCTCGAACGAGAAAGAGCGCCGCCAGGACCAATAGCACGACGGCCATGATCCAGCCTCCGTATATCGCCAGCGGCCCGTTGCGCAGTTGCCGGAAATTCTGGCCACTATCGGTGATGAGCACATTGGCCGCCGGAGCCGTGACCGACGACACACCCTCGGTACCCTCGCGCACGCTGCGCCAGTATTCGGACAGGGGATTCACCGATCCCTGTTGTGCCTGCGCCACCGAGTCGCCAACGAAAAGCTGTCCGGTCCACGGCAGCGCCACGATCAGAAACACGGCACCCAGAAGTGCGAGGAGGATCAGCCTGCCGCGGCGGTGTCCTTTTTCGCTGGCCTGGGCCGTGTTGAGTGAAGATTTCATCTTGGAATCCTCCGGGGATTTCAGCGGTCGGTTTGCACCATCAGGAACCGCTCGCGCAGACGTTCCTGGTGTGCCGGGTCGGCGGACAATTCCACAAGCGGATCTGCCTTGCCTTTGTAAACCCCGGCGTCATGCATCGTGACATCGCGGCTCTCGTAACAACCGGTGAGCAGAAACAGCGCGGCCACGAGTGACATCGTCGCTAACAGGAATCGGGTTTTCACATTGCTCTCCTTGAATTTCGATCACCATGGGGGCTTGGCCCAACCGACGGTCCCGGACTCCGCGGCACCCTGTTCGGAAAGACCGGACAGGGTGCCGCGATGCGTTCAGATACCCGCGCCGTAGGCCTTGTCCCAACCCCAGGTTTCCGGACGGCCGGACCGACGCATCACGCGCTTGCGATAGATATCCGCCAGAACGTCGCCGTCACCCGCCAGCAGGGCCTTGGTCGCACACATCTCCGCACACGCGGGAAGTTTGCCCTCGGCGATACGGTTGGCACCGTATTTCTCGAATTCGGCCTGCGAACCCGCCTCCTCCGGTCCACCGGCACAGAAGGTGCATTTGTCCATCTTCCCGCGCACGGCAAAGGCCTGCTTCTGCGGCGACGGATACTGCGGCGCCCCGAACGGGCAGGCGTAGAAACAGTAACCGCAACCGATGCACAGATCCTTGTCGTGCAGCACCAGTCCATCGGCAGTGTAGTAGAAGCAGTCGACCGGACAGACGGCCGCGCAAGGTGCATCCGTGCAATGCATGCATGCCACCGAAATCGATTTCTCGCCCGGAACGCCGTCGTTCAGCGTAACCACTCGCCGCCGATTGACCCCCCAGGGAACTTCGTTCGCATTCTTGCAGGCGGTTACGCACCCGTTGCACTCGATACAGCGCTCGGCATCACAAAGAAACTTCATCTTGGCCATAATGGGCTCTCCTCAGATCTGGTTGCCTGTCCACTGCCGATGCATCAGGCGGGCTGGATACGGCACAGGGAACACTTCGTCTCCTGCATCGCGGTCACCGAGTCATAGCCATAGGTGAACGCAGTATTGCAGGCCTCGCCAAGCACGTAGGGGTCGCTGCCTTCCGGATAGTTGGCACGCAGATCCTTGCCCTGGAAGTGGCCACCGAAGTGGAACGGCGTGAACACCACCCCCGGTTCCACGCGCTGCGTGACTAGCGCCTTGATCCGGATACGGCCGCCCTCCGGCCCTTCCAGCCAGATTTCCTGGCCGTCGCGGATGCCCGCATTGTTCGCGTCCACCGGATTGACTTCCGCGAACATCTCCTGCTTCAGTTCCGCGAGCCATGGGTTGGAGCGCGTTTCATCGCCGCCACCCTCGTATTCCACCAGACGTCCACTGGTATGGATCAGCGGATAGTCCTGGCTGTAGTCCTTCGCCTGCACCGAGGCGTAGCGCGTCGGCAGCCGGAAGAAGCCCCGGCGGTCCGCGTAGGTCGGATACTTCTCCACCAGATCGTAGCGAGTGGTATAGAGCGGCTCGCGATGGATCGGCACCGGGTCCGGGAAGTTCCAGGCCACGCAGCGGGCCTTGGCGTTGCCGAAGGGCGCACAGCCGTGCTCGATCGCCACGCGGATGATCCCGCCGGAGCGGTCGAGGTGCCAGAACTTGCCTTCTGCCAGCACCTTCTCCTCATCGGTCAGATCATCCCACCAGCCCAGCTGCTTCAGCAGATCGGCGCTGAAACGGGGATGTCCGTCCGCGATTTCCGAATCCACCGGATACGAGCCTTCGGCCAGCAGGTTGTCTCCGTCACGTTCGGTGCCGAAGTTCTCGCGGAAATTCAGACCGCCCTTGGCCACCGGAAGACTGGTGTCGTAGAGATTGGCGGTACCCGGATGCTTGAATTCCGGCGTACCCCAGCAGGGCCACGGCAGACCGTAGAATTCATCGTGAACCGGACCACCCTCCGCCAGCAGGGAGGTGGTGTTGAAGGTGTGCCAGTTCTGCTGGTGCTCCTTCAGGCGTTCCGGGCTCTGACCACTGTACCCGATGGTCCACATGCCCTTGTTGTATTCGCGGACGATATCCTCGATCAGCGGCTCCTCGCCGTTCACCTGAATATGTTTGGTCAGGTCGTCGGCGAAACCTAATTTCTTCGCGAACTTGTACATGATCACGTGATCGGGACGCGAGTCGAACAGCGGTTCGATCACCTTGTCACGCCACTGGATGGATCGGTTCGAGGCCGTGACCGAGCCGTAGGTCTCGAACTGTGTCGTCGCAGGCAGCAGATAGGTATTGTTCTTCCGCTCGTGCATGACCGCCGAAACGGTCGGGAACGGATCAACAACCACCAACAGGTCGAGCTTCTCGAACGCCTTCTTCATTTCCGGGCCGCGCACCTGGGAATTGGGCGCGTGCCCCCAGAAGACCATCGCCTTCAGGTTGTCCTGCTGGACGATCTGGTCTCTGTCCTCGAGCACACCGTCGATCCACCGCGAGACCGGGATACCCGAGGTGTTCATCGGCTTGGCACCGGAACCACCGCGCTCCTCGTACGTTTCCTGCCCGAAACGCGCGGCCAGCTGGTCGTAGTCGAGATCCCAGACCGCCGCCCAGTGCTTCCAGGCCCCTTCGGACAGGCCGTAGTAACCGGGCAGGTTATCGGAGAGCACACCGAAGTCGGTGGCGCCCTGCACGTTGTCATGACCGCGAAAGATATTGGTCCCGCCGCCGGCCTTGCCCATGTTGCCCAGCGCCAGCTGGAAGTGGCAGTAGGCCCGGGTGAAGTTGTTGCCGACAGTGTGCTGGGTCCCGCCCATGCACCAGACGAAGGTGCCGGGCCGGTTATCGGCCATCAGCTTGGCCGCGTTGAAGCAGGTGTCGCGATCCACACCCGAGACGCGCTCCACCTCGTCCGGTGTCCAGCGCTTGACCTCCTCGAGGACCTGATCCATGCCCCAGACGCGTTGTGCCAGGAACTCCTTGTCTTCCCAGCCATTCTCGAAGATGTGCCACATCATGCCGTAGACCACGGCGATGTCCGAACCCGGACGCAGGCGCATGTACTGGTCCGCATGCGCGGCGGTGCGGGTGAAACGCGGGTCGATGACAAGCAGTTTGGCGCCCTGCTCCTTGGCGCGCAGCACGAACTGCATGGACACCGGATGCGCCTCGGCCGGATTGCCGCCGATGATCAGGATGGCCTTGCTGTTCAGCATGTCGTTGTAGGAGTTGGTCATCGCTCCGTAGCCCCAGGTATTGGCTACGCCGGCAACCGTCGTCGAATGACAGATCCGCGCCTGGTGGTCGACGTTGTTGGAACCCCAGAGCGCCGCGAACTTGCGCAGCAGGTACGCCTGCTCGTTGCTGTGCTTGGCCGATCCGAGCCAGTAGACGGAGTCAGGACCCGACGCCTCGCGGATCTCCATCATCTTGTCGCCGATCTCGTCGATCGCCTCGTCCCAGGAGATGCGCTTCCACTTGCCGTCCACCATTTTCATCGGGTACTTCAGGCGCCGTTCGCCATGTCCGTGCTCGCGCACCGCCGCGCCCTTGGCGCAGTGGGCACCGAGATTGAACGGGTGGTCGAACGCCGGTTCCTGCCCGACCCAGACACCGTCGCGCACCTTGGCGTAGATCCCGCATCCCACGGAACAATGGCCGCAGATCGTGCGCACGGTTTTCACATCACCACCGACCGCGACGGTACTTGCAGCCTCCGATTTCCGGACCAGCCCCGGCGCCATCTGGCTTGCCAGGGTCACGCCGCCAACCGTCAGGCCGGCGTTACGCAAAAAGGCACGGCGATTCAGGGAGACGCCCTTGCCGTCGGCACCGCGACCCGCGCCAGGCGCCTCGACGTTGGGCTCGGTATGGGATTTTCTCATCAGTTTCATGTTTCGTTGCTCCTGACCCTCACGGGGATCGATGCAGGCTTCTTGTTTTCCGACGCGGATTCCGGTCTAGTCCAGCGCAGTCCTGTAGTAGTCGCGGATGTGCGCGGTTTCCCGATAGCCGGTCGTGGCCGGCTCGGAGACGATCTCATCGGCATCGGGCCCGGCTGCGACGATCCCCGGCAGCGCAGCGGCAGCAGCCGCGCTGGACCCGGCCATCCCCACCTTTTTCAGGAAACGCCGGCGCTCGGTCGATGGCACCTGAACCGTGTGCTGCTGTGACTTGTCATTCATGTCTCGCTACTCCTCAACTGGTTGGATCCCAAACTCAACACCTGTTTCGGCGCCCAACACGCCAGGCTCCGGCCAGGCGTCCATGATCACCGCTCGCTTGTGTCCTGATAGGACTTTTCCAGCGCCAGGAACACGGTTCCCAGCCGCCCCACCGCCTTGTAGAAACAGGCCGACTCGCAGTTTTCCAGATCACGAAAGAACGCCGGCATCCAGTTTCCCATGTGCGCCTTGAAGAACTGCTGCTGCGCCGACTCGGGTATCTCGCTCGAATTCACCATCAGCGCCATGGCCTCGCAGAGGAACGCTACGTGATCCTCCGGATCGGGGTTGCCCGGCTCACGTTCGAAGCCGAACCGGATCAGGTCCTGGCGCAACTCGCTCAATGGTCTCTCCATCAGGAAACCCGTCTGGTACCAGGAACCGAAAGGTACGAGCTCTCCCCGTCCGATCCCGATAAACAGGGTATGGAACTCATCGTCCACCTCCGAAGGTCGGGCCTGCTGTGCGGCGAGCTTCAGCATCGACAGGGCCACGGCCACCTCTCCCGTCGGGTTGTCCCCCAGATCGAGGGTTGCCAGTTCGTCCAGCTGTGACTGATCCGCCGGTGCTGCCAGCAACCTCGCCAGCAGCGTATACATTCCGACTCGGGCCTGATCTTCCTCGGGTAACCACGGCTCCTGCATCATCTCTCCTGTGTCCGGGTAACCATGCAATCAGTGGGCCGTACCCCGGCGGAAAATTCAGACAAATAGAAAGGGAAAAGCATATCCATTACCCGGTTTGACGACGTATCTTCGCGCAAGGCGACATTGTGTCCGCGCACCCGGGAAGGTCCGGGTCAAACCTTCCGAGCACTTCCATCGCTGAACATGTCGATCACACGGCAGTCCTCGCACATCATCAGGCGCCGCATGGATGACTCATCCTGGAACATCGAGTGGCCTTCCAGCCGTTTGGTCATGTTCTCGATCATGCTCCGCGTGGCAAAGGGCTTGCCGCAGGAGATGCATTCGAAGGGTTCCTCTTCGTTCAGTGCCCGCTGTGCGTCACGCCGTTGCGGTTCGGTGATCAGGCGTGCCCGCAATGCGATCGCGCGCTCCGGACAGGTGAGTTCACACAGACCGCATTGCACGCAGTTGCCTTCCATGAAGTCCAGCCGCGGGCGGTCACCGGGTGCGGACAGGGCCTGCGCGGGGCAAACGGAAACACAGGCCATGCAAAGCGTGCAGGCCGTGTGGTCGACGCGAATCTCCCCGAAGGGAGCACCCGCTGGCAGTGGGATCTCCAATGGCGGCGCCAGTGCCTGCTGGGTCAGATGATCCAGTGCACGGAACAGCGTCGCGCGTTTACGGTTGGAGCTCGTGATCCGCTCCGGACGAAATGCAGGCATCGGGGCACCGGGCAGGTCCCGGCAGGCCTCACTCTGTGCCAGCCGCAGTGACCCCTGCGGATAGCCGAGCGCCTGCAGCACCGAATGTGCGTAGCCCAACTGCTCGAGCAGGTTGCGCCGCACCTTGCCGGGCAAGGCCGGTGTATCAAGCAGGACGACCTCGCGTGCGCCGCCGGCAAGACAGCTCAGGAGCACATCGAGTCCGACACTGCCGATCTCGTCGACCTCGATGGCGAGGACCTGTCCGGGAAGCGGATCCAGGCGCTGCAGGGCCTCGGACCCTGCCTCATCATCGTAGAACAGGAGGACCGGTTCTTCCCCGCCAGTGTCGCGATAGGTCTCAAGCAGGGTCTGTATGCGCTCGATCAGATCGGCCGGGCGCGGATAGGTATAAATGATGGCCCCCGTGGGACAGACCGTCGCACAGATACCGCCTCCCTGACAGAGTTCGGGCTGCACTTCGATGGTCTCGCCCAGCGAGCGGATCGCGATCGCCGGGCAGGCATCCAGGCAGCGCGTACAGCCACTGATTCCGCTGCGACCGTGGGCACAGATATCGGGGTCGTAGCTGAAGAACTTGGGCTTCTCGAACTCACCCTTCAGATCGCTGAGGTCCTCGATGGCTCGATCCAGCGCCTCCGGGTCCCCGAAACCGGGGGCGAAATAACCGACCGGCGGCCATTCGGCCGAAATCAGCGGCGCCAGCCCCAGATCGAGGACCAGGTCGAAGTACTGCCAGTCAGCCCGCAACAGGGTGGCCACGTTCGCGGACTTCCCACCCACATCCAGGGTCACCCGAAAACGGCCAAGATAGCCCTCGACCATGGGCTCGCGCCCGTTCGAGTGCAGCACCGGTATCCCGTCGATTTCCCGCGCATCGCCGGACCCGGTCAGCAGCATCGCGGGGCTCAGGTGCTCCCGAAGACGGCGCGCCGCATCGATCACGGATCCCTCATCGATACCAATGACCAGCACGCGTCCCTGCGAGTGGTAGGTGACCCGCGAGGTGGGCTCCACGGAAAGCTGCTTGACCGCGTCGAAGGCCTTGCCGCGTGCAAGTGTGTTGCGTTCCTGATCGATCGACATCAACTCTTCATCCTGGTCTGGTCATCGGAAGCCTCTGCACTGTCCGCACGTCCGGCTGCTCCCGAACCGGGGTCTGCGCGAGAAATGGTCTCACCCGCCGGATCGGCCCCGGAACGTTCACTGGGCGCATCTCTCTCTGCGGCCTCATTCGTCTGTTGTTCCGCGATCTGGCCCCGGTCCGGCGGCTCCGGCGGCGAATCCTCTTCCGCCGCTCGTGCGACACGGGCCGCCTCGCGCCGAGCTTCGACTTCCGCCATGTGGCGCATGTCGGAAGTCACGATGTCTCCGAGGGGCTGGAAATTCAAAAAGTCGTCCTGAAAGTCGTCCAGGCAGGTCTCGACATTGAACTTCGGCTGTCGGAACAGCTGGCGCAGGGCAGTCTGGCGCAGTCCGGGACTCACGCCCCGGGACAGAAAGGGACTGTAGTCGGAATCCTGGTTCAGCGAATCCAGCGGCGGCATGTCGTCGTCCGAACGCTCCGCCGGATCATGGGGCGACGCCTTTGCAGGGACCGGAATCTCCGTGGCCGGGGCAGGCTCGGGAACTTCCTGGGAAACGGCCTCCGGGGGATCGGCTGCCGCCGACGGCTCGGCGCTGTCCGGGCCGCCATCGCGCGCCTCGGCCTTGCGCTTCACCCAGCGGCGCAGGAAACCGTCTTCCTCGGGATCCCGTTCATCTTCCCGCGGTTCCTTCCAGCCCGATGTACTCATCCCCGCATCCGATCCCGCTGTCCCGATTCATTCACTCGCACACGCCTCCCTTGCCGGGGTGATCCCGTTTTCGCTTGATCCGACGTTCAGGAGCATAGTTCTCAAGGACGTATTGTTCGACCCAGGAGTACAGGACTGGTGGGAGGGCAGCACTGTAAACGATCTGGTCTCCTCCCGACTCGTAGGCATCGGCCTCATCGTAACTGAGCGACACGAGAAACGGTTCCGGCGCGCCATCGGCGCCGGAATGGGCGATTACGAAGATCTTCGGCTCGGGTGACAGCAGATTGTGATAGTAACTCTCGAGTTCGTCCCGGTGCAGACGAGCCCGGAAACCCGACCAGAGATACTGCTCGCCGTCATCCGATTGCCGGATACAGCGACGGCCGTCGCCCGCGGCGGGCTCGGCTTCGAGCACCACCCCGAGCAGATGCCAGCTCTCACGCAGCCAGCGTGAATCGGGCCGATCGCGGCGTTCCATCAATACCCCGACCCTGAAGCTGTCAGGCAATGTGGTATCGGGGGCCGATGACGCGGCCAGCCCGAGGTTGGGGTCTGATTTCGATTCATCCATGTGGGGCTCGTCGTGTATGTGGGGCTCATCGTGATCCGTGGTTTTCCCTGCTCCGCGTGGCAGCGCACGCAAGACGCGTACCACGCGGAACACCGCTTCGCCCGGACTGAACCAGCAGGCGCAGATTGCTAGCGACCCCCTGGTTTTCGCTGCCAAAGGGACATTCTGACACATCGATATGCGACATTATGTCCTGCCTGACAGCCTTCAGGTTGCCCGTTTTGACGGGAAAGGACCCGTAGGGTGCCGTAAGGCGAAGCCGAACCGCACCGATACCACGCAGGCCTGGCCCCCAGGCCCCGGGCCTCGAACGGCGCAATTCGCTGCGCTCATTGGCACCCTACGCCTTTCATGACCCGGGTGGCCGCCGGCGCCATGGCAGTTGGCACGAAAGAACCCGCGTAGGGTGCCGTGAGGCGAAGCCGAACCGCACCGCTACCATGCCGGCCTGCCCCCCAGGCCCCGGGCCTCGAACGGCGCAATTCGCTGCGCTCATTGGCACCCTACGCCTGAAGCTTTTATGGTTCGGGGTGCCGTGCATGGCCATGAAAGCAACCGCGGCCGGCAAGGGAATGGATCTTGCATTGCGCCCTCCGAACGGACGTTCTCCATCCAGTCAGACCAGGAAATCCCTACACAATGAATTCAGCTGCAGAAAACACCCGCTACCGGCCCGTGATGACGGCTGCGGGTCTGTCACCATCGCACCCGGTCGAGGTGGTGGATGAATATGGACTGCCACGCGACGTGCATGTCGCCGGCGAACGCCCCCTGACCCTTTACGTGGATCGGCGCGAGATCGTCACTCTGATGACGCTGGGCAGCGCGCCCGAACTTTTGGTCCTGGGCTATATCCGCAACCAGGGATTCCTGCAGTCGCTGGACTCCATTCGTTCGGTTCAGATCGACTGGGAGACGGACTCGGCCGCGGTCAGAACACTGGATGGCGTCGAGGACTGGGAGGAGAAACTCGCTCACCGGACTGTGACCACAGGCTGCGGGCAAGGCACCGTCTTCGGCAACCTGATGGAAAAACTCGACGAGATCCGGCTGCCGGCGGTGACACTGAGGCAGTCGGAAATCTACCGCACGCTGCAACGCGTCAACGAGTACAACGAGGTTTACCGTCGTGCGGGGGCCGTCCACGGCTGCGCGCTTTGCCACGGAGACGAGATCGAGATCTTCGTCGAGGATGTCGGTCGACACAACGCCGCGGATGCCATCTCCGGACACATGTGGCTCGAAGGCCTGTCGGGCGAAGGCAGGATCTTCTACACCACCGGCAGGCTGACCAGCGAAATGGTGATCAAGGTCGCCCTGATGGGCATCCCGATTCTGGTATCCCGTTCCGGCGTCACCTCGCAGGGGATGGACCTTGCACGCCGCGTGGGAGTGACCCTGATTGCACGTGCGAAGGGCCGGCACTTCCTTGTCTATCACGGCACGGAGAATGTGCTCTTCGACGCCATTCCGGAAGCCCGGCCGGAAATGCGGAAGGGGACACCGCGCCGCGCGACGGCGGATGATGCGGAATAAGCCATGAATGCAGCTGCAGAGTCACCCCGCTTCCTCAACGTCAGGCAGGTCGCGGAGTATCTGAACCTCCACGAAAAAAAGGTCTATTCGCTGGTCAGCGAAGGCAAGATTCCCGGCACCAAGATTACCGGCAAATGGTTGTTCCCGCGCGAGCTGGTGGACAAGTGGATGCTGGAATCCAGCCATGGCGGACTGCTGAGCGACCGACTGATCGTTGCCGGCAGCGACGACCCGCTGCTGCATCGTCTGGTACCCAGACTTGCCGATCGAATACGGTCCAGGGCGCTGGTCAGTTTCACACCGATCGTGACCCGGCTGGGCCTCGAACTCCTGCAGAACCACCGGGTGGATGCATGCTGTATCCACTGGGGTCCGGTGGCGGAGAGCCCGCTGCGCCACCCGGCGCTGATCCGCTCGTTTCCCCAGCACAGGCAGTGGATCATCGTCCGCGCTTTTCACCGGGAACAGGGGTTGATCCTGACTCAGCAGGTGGCCAGCAAATATGAATCGCTACAGGAGCTGGTCGATGCGCACCTGCGCTGGGTGATGCGACAGCAGGGTTCCGGGACCCAGCGCTTCCTTCGCGAGACCCTCGGCCATGGCGCCGACGACCCGAGCAAGGTCAATACCGTGGCCGTTGCCCACTCGGAACGCGAATCGGCCGCCCTGGTCGCGATGGACGACGCCGACATCACCCCGGGCACGCGTGCGGCCGCCCGGGAATTCGGTCTCGCCTTCTTCCCCATCGGCTGGGAAGCCTTCGATTTCGTACTGAACCGTTCGATCTACTTCCGCACCCTGTTCCGGGAACTGCTGGCACAGATCCAGTCCGGCGAGTCGCGCCGGGAGGCGGACCGCCTGCAGGGCTACGACCTCGCCGAGTCCGGGCGCATGCTTTGGTCCGGGGATTGAGCACACGCGCATCGCAGAGGATCCCGAACCGGGTACCCCGGCTGATCGCCACCACTTTCAGGGCAGAGCCACGGATCTCCCGTTCGACAACCACGCGGGATTGCGTGCCGTCGCGGTCCGTGGTTTCGCTGCCTGGAGAAGTGCAGACACCCTCACCAGCAGGCCTTCAGTAGGTCAGCTTTGGCTCCAGAGTTTCCGCCTGCTTGACCCATTTGGTGACCTGGGAAAGTTTGGGCGGCGACCGCACCAGTTTCTTTTCCTCGTTGATCTCAAGCATGCGCTTGGTGAGATTCGCTGGATTGCGGCGGCGAAGCTGCTTTACGGTATTGCAGTTGGCGGCTTCGAGCAGCTCCGAGTATTCCTCGCCGACGCCGGAAATCCGCATCAGGTCGGCCATGTTCACCCACTTGAGCAACCGAACCGCGCTGACCCCACATTGTTCAGCCACTTTCTGACGTCCACGCGCGGACGCCGCCTGCGCCAGGAGATCCTCGGTGGTCTTGATACCGGCCTGTACAAGCTTTGCGGCGCTCGCCTTGCCGATACCCTCGATTTCCTCGATCTTGTGTTTCATGCTCACATCCTCCGCTTGCACGCAACGTGCATAACGAAGAATCTTATGGAGTCGGCCTGATTGCAAGCCTTTTGCAAAATGCCCGCAAAAGCGAAGTGCCAGGGGTAGCTCACCGTTACAAAGCGTTGAGCGAAGTTCTAGCTTCGGTCGACCCTTGGCACCTTTCCGGGAACGCGAACCGTCAGGCGACCGGGATGTCCCGGTACCATCTATTGGGCCTCGCTACCCGTGACGATCGCTTCCATTTCCTTCAGGTCGATATGCCGGACATCGCGGCCCTTGACCAGATAGATCGTGTATTCGCACATGTTGCGGGCATGGTCGCCGACACGCTCCAGCGCGCGCGCCGCATAGGTGATATCCAGCATCCGCCCGATGTTGCGTGAGTCCTCCATCATGAAGGTCACGTTCTGGCGCATGATGGCCTCGTGATCACTGTCGATCGCAAAATCCTGACGGACCACGGACACCGCGGCGTTGGCGTCCATGCGTGCGAAGACATCGAGGGCATCGCGCAGCATGGTGATGACGCGATTGCCCATGGTCTCGATATCGCGGAACAGCTGCTTGCGCGGACGGTCCCCTTCGGCCTGGCGCAGCGCCATGCGCGCAATCGCGTCGGCGAGATCACCGATCCGCTCCAGGTCCGTGATCGTCTTGATCACCGCAACGATCAGACGCAGATCCATTGCCGCCGGTTGGCGCCGCGCGAGGATCTCGACGCAGCGTTCATCAATGCTGACCTCGAAACTGTTGACGCGGGTATCGTTTTCGCTGACTTCCTTTGCAGTCTGGGTATCACCTTCGATGAAGGCCTGCAGTGCATTGGTGAGTTGCGACTCGACCAGACCGCCCATCGCCAGCACCCGGTTGACGACTTCCTCCAGCTCCGAATCATAGCGATGCGAGTAATGACCGCCGATGCGCTTGTTTTCCATCCCAACCTCTCGTAGTCGTCAGTAGTAACGTGAAAACCATTCCGTAGGGTGCCGTGAGGCGGGAGCCGAACCGCACCGTTACCACGCCGGCCCTGGCTAAAACTCCGGGCCTTGAACGGCGCAATTCGCTTCGCTCATTGGCACCCTACGTCATTCATAATCAGAAGCATGCGCCGCGTACGACCTTGGGGCGGAAGCGCGCCGGGTCAGCCGTAGCGTCCGGTGATGTAATCCTCGGTGGCCTTCTCGCGCGGGTTGGTAAACAGGTGCATCGTATCGGCGTATTCGATCATTTCGCCCAAATACATGTAGGCGGTGTAATCCGATACGCGCGCCGCCTGCTGCATATTGTGGGTCACGATCAGGATGGTGTACTTCTCTTTCAGTTCCTCGATCAGTTCCTCGATCTTGGCGGTCGAGATCGGGTCAAGCGCCGAAGTCGGTTCGTCGAGCAGAATGACCTCGGGCTCGATCGCAATCGCGCGGGCGATCACCAGACGCTGCTGCTGGCCACCCGACAGGCCGAAGGCATTACTCTGGAGTCGATCCTTGACCTCTTCCCAGAGACCGACCGCCTTGATCGAGCGCTCCACCACCTCATCGAGCACGCGCTTGTTGTTCACGCCCTGCAGGCGCAGGCCGTAGGCCACATTCTCGTAAATCGTTTTCGGAAAGGGATTCGGCTTCTGGAACACCATGCCGACCTGGCGCCGCAACTCGGCGACGTCGGTCTTGCGATCGTAGATGTTCGCGCCATGCAGGTTGATCGCACCCTCGATCCGGCAGGAATCGACCAGGTCGTTCATGCGGTTGAAACAGCGAAGGAGCGTGGACTTGCCGCAGCCAGAGGGACCAATGAACGCGGTGACACGCTTCTTCGGAATCTCCATGGTGATGCTCTTCAACGCCTGCGTATCACCGTAGTAGAGGTCCAGGTTCTCGACCGAGATCGCGATTTCCTCGTCCGCCAGTGAGCGGATCGTACGGGTGCTGCCCTCGAACAGACCGGCACTCATGCTGGACGCTGCTGGGTTCCTCTGGCTCATTGGAGTCTCCGATGCCATGACGTAGTTACCTTGGTATTCAGGGGAAGAACCGAGCTTAATCGCTCTCGGCCCGATATTTCTCGCGCAGATGGTTGCGGATGGTGATCGCGGTCAGGTTCAGCACCACGATCAGCAGCACCAGAATCAGCGCGGTCGCATACACGAGTTGCTCGGCCGCCTCCGCGTGCGGGCTCTGGAAACCGACGTCGTAGATGTGGAAACCCATGTGCATGATCTTGCGTTCGAGATGGATGAACGGGAAGTTGCCGTCGATCGGCAGCGTCGGCGCGAGCTTCACCACACCCACAAGCATCAGCGGCGCCACCTCACCCGCCGCGCGCGCGATGGCCAGGATCAGGCCGGTCATCATCGCCGGCGTTGCCAACGGCACCACCACCTTCCAGAGAGTCTCACCCTTCGTCGCGCCCAATGCCAGCGAGCCCTCGCGGATGGTCGAGGGAATGCGCGCGAGGCCTTCCTCGGTCGACACGATCACCACCGGAAGCGTCAGCAGGGCCAGCGTCAGGGACGCCCAGAACAGGCCGGGAGTCCCGAAGGTCGGTGCCGGCAGCGCTTCGGGGTAGAACGCCTGGTCGATCTGCCCCCCCACGAAGTACACGAAGAAACCGAGACCGAACACGCCGAACACGATCGAAGGCACGCCGGCCAGGTTGTATACCGAGATCCGGATCGTCTTCAGCAACGCCCCCTGCTTCGCGTATTCACGCAGGTAGATCGCGGCGAGCACGCCGAACGGCGTGACGATGATCGACATCACCAGCACCATCACCACCGTTCCGAAAATCGCCGGGAAGATCCCGCCCTCGGTATTCGCCTCGCGCGGGTAGCCGAAGATGAAGCCGAAGAAATCGCTGACGTAGAAACCGACCTTGGCCGGAATCGACATATCGTTGGGCTGCCAGGCCTTGACGATGTCGGCGAGCCGGACGGTGACTTCCTGTCCGTCGGCCGCTCGCAGCACGAGACTGTCGCGCGCTGCGTCCTCGTACAACTGGTTGAGGCGTTCCTCGAGTACCCGGTACTCCGCCTGCAGGTCGGCCCGGCGCTGTGCAAATTCCGCCTCCAGCTCCGGAGTTTTCGTCCCTCGGAGCTCGGCGCGGCGCTCGTCCAGCCGTACCCGCTCGATCCGGAAATTGACGTTGCCGATCGCGCCACGCTCGATCCGGCGGATTTCATCAAAGAGGTCGTTGCTGCGTTCCAGACGCTGCTGGAACTCGGACCAGAGGTCGTTACCGACCGCCACTGTGGCGTCGTTTTCCAGCAACCGGACCGGCGTGCCGAGGAAATCGCCCCATTCGCGCCGCTCCAGTACGGCGATGTCCTCCGGGTAGTGCCACTCGCCCATGAAGTCGTCGATGAAGTATCCGAAATCCCGACCGGTGACGTCGCGGTTACCCATCTTGACCAGATGCCGCACGACGAGTGCCTGGTCTTCCGGAACATCGACACCCGCATCGCGCATCGCCTGACCGGTGAGCGTCTCCGAACGTCGCAGTTCACCGACGACCCGCACCGGCGCGTCCGCACCCGGAGCCATGTAGGTGGTTTCGAAGATGCCATGTGGCCAGAAATTGCCGAAGCCGCGCACCAGGATCAACAGCAGCAATCCGAAGACCATGATCATGCTGATGGTGACTGCACCCCCATTGAGCCAGATCCATGGGGCGCCGCTTTTCCACCACTGTTTCATCTCGTCGTCCTCGAATCGAATGCGGGTTTACAGGGAGGCATAGCGCTTGCGCAGGCGCTGGCGCACGATCTCGGCGGCAGTGTTCAGCACGAAAGTGAACATCAGGAGCACCAGCGCGGAGAGGAACAGGACCCGGAAATGGGTTGAGCCCACCGCGGTTTCCGGCAGCTCCACCGCGATATTCGCCGCCAGCGTGCGCATGCCCTCGAACAGATTGAAGTTCACCACGGGGCTGTTGCCCGAGGCCATCAGCACGATCATCGTCTCGCCGACCGCGCGGCCGAAGCCGATCATCACCGCGGAGAAGATGCCGGGGCTGGCGGTCAGCAGCACGACCCCGGTCACGGTCTGCCAGGGTGTCGCACCCAGCGCCAGGGAACCGTTGGTGAGATGACGCGGCACGTTGAACACTGCGTCTTCCGCGATGGAAAAGATCGTCGGGATCACCGCGAAACCCATCGCCATGCCGACGATCAGCGCATTGCGCTGGTCATAGGGGATGCCGACATCGGTAAACCACTGCCGCATCGACCCGTCGAAAAACCAGATCTCGATCCAGGGACTGCTGGTCAGGACCAGCCAGCCGGTTCCGATCACCACGGGCACCAGCAGTGCGGCTTCCCATCCGGAGGGCACCCAACTGCGCACCGCCTGGGGCAGCCGTGACCATGCGAAGGCAGCGACGAGGATCAGCAGGGGGAACAGGATCGCACCGGTGATCAGGATGGGCAGGTTGTTCTCGACATACGGCGCCAGCCAGATACCGGCCAGGAACCCAAGAATGACGGTCGGCAGGGCCTCCATCAGCTCGATCGAAGGCTTGACCACCTTGCGGATGGCGGGCGCCATGAAGTAGGCGGTGTAGATGGCCCCCATGATCGCCAGCGGCATCGCCAGCAGCATCGCGAACAGCGCCGCCTTCAGGGTACCGATCGAGAGCGGCACGATGCTGAACTTCGCTTCGAAGGCGTCATCGGCCGAGGAGGATTGCCAGATGAACTGCGGGTCCGCCCGGCCCTCGTACCAGACCTTGCCCCAGAGCGCGCTGATCGAGGTCTGCGGATGCGGGTTGTCGATCGCAAGCACCTGCATCGCTCCGAGGTCCTCGCTCTTGACCAGGGCGCGACCGTTGTTCGGCCCCATCGCGATACGCACGATGGGACTTTCCGCGACGGGCTGCATCTTCAGTGTGACGTTGGACGTCGCATAGTGCAGGCCGACATTGCCCTCGTCGTCGCCGGTCATGAAGCCCTTGCGCAGGTATTCCGGCTCGATCACGGTCACCGCGCCGGCATGATCCTGGAAACTGCGCACGAAGGTCATGTGTGACTGACCGGTCTCTTCGTTCCGAACCAGGAACCACTGGCGCACGCTGCCATCCGAACCACCGACGATCAGCGAACGCGAGCCGACCAGGAACTCGGCCGCAGTGACGCGGGCACCCTCGCCGACCAGGTCGACCTCCTCGATCAGGGTCGGGTTGTTCCGGTCGACGATGTCGAAGTTGAACAGCCGCCCGCGGTCGTCGACCACGAACAGGTTGCGCAATGACTCGTTGACCAGAATCTGGCGCACGGGACGTCCGATCGAGGGCAGCGAGAAGTCTGAGCGTTGTTTCTGTACGGCACCCGTCATCAGGTTGGTACGCGTGCTGAACAGGGCCATGACGAGCCGACCCTCCTCGGTGCCCCCGGCAACGACGTAGCCACCGCGGCCCTCAACAATCGCAAGCGCCGAGTAGAGGTCGATCGCGCCATCGCCCAGAACAGTCGGCTCCTCGCCCAACGGGAATGAGAGTTTCGGTTCGATCTGGCGAACGCCATCGATGAAGCTCTGGGTGTAATCGACCTTCAGGGGCAGCACGGTGCCATCGGAAAAGCCGTACACGAACAGCCTGCGACGGCTCTCGCCGCTGCCAAAGGTGGTGATGCGCTCCCCTTCCGGAACGGGAATCTGCAGGCGCGAGCGAAGGGCTCCGGTCCCTGCCTCGAAGAAGGTAATGACCCCCGACCCGGAGAAACGGGCTCCGATCTCCTCGTAACGGTCCAGGGTCAGGTGCAGGGTGGGCGCACGATCGGCATCCCCCGGCACCGAATATTGGGTTTCCAACTCGACGCTCACGGGTTTGAGCAACGGGAAGGTTTCGTAGAAAAGGTAGACGAAGATCAGGGCCAGGGCGATGATCACACCGATACCACTGGAACCTACGCCGTAGCGCGAGAAGCCGTCGCGAAACGCACGCTTCTTGCGCAGTTTCCGGCGCTGATCGGCCGCCGGCAGCAGAGAACCCGAAGAAAGTGGCTCTTCGTGCGTGGTTGCAGCCATGGTCTACCCCTGATTGCTCGAACTCGTTTCAAACAAACACGAGCCCTGCCACATCCGGTGACAGGGCCCGACCCAACCGATCAGCATGAACCTCAGTCGAGGTTCTTGGCGCTCCGGAAGCGATCCGCAGCCGCAGCCGACAGCGGGACGTAGCCGTCCTTGTCCACCACCTGCTGGCCTTCCTTGGAAAGGACCATCTTGAAGAACTCCTTCTCCAGCGGATTCCAACCGTCGTTCGGGTGCTGGTTGGCGTAGACGTAGAGGAAACGGGCCAGCGGGAAATCACCGGTGGCGGCGTTGTCAGCGGTGGCTTCGAAGCCGTTCAGCGGGATGGCGCGCACACCGGAGGTCTTGTAGCCGATACCGGAGTAGCCGATGCCGCCGAGGGTCTGCTCGACGCCACGGACCACGGCCGAGGAGCCGGGCTGTTCGTTCACGGTCGAACGGAAGTCGCCGCCGCAGAGCGCGATTTCCTTGAAGAAGCCGTAGGTGCCGGACACGGCGTTGCGGCCATAGATCGTGATGTCGCGGTTCGCCCAGGCGCCGGTCATACCGGCGTCGCCCCAGTTGTTGATGTCCTTGTCATAACCGCAGGCGCGGGTCGCGGAGAAGATGGCGTCCACCTGCTCCATGCTCAGACCTTCGATCGGGTTGTCCTTGTTCACGTACACGGCGACCATGTCGATGGCAACCGGGACTTCGGTCGCGGGATAGCCGTACTTCTCCTCGAACTCACGCTGCTCGGAGTCGCGCATGGCACGGCTCATCGGACCGAAGTTGGCCGTACCCTCGATCAGGGCGGGCGGAGCCGTGGAACTGCCGGCACCCTGGATCTGGATGTTCACGTTCGGGTAGATGTTCGCGAATTCTTCGGCCCAGAGCGTCATCAGGTTGTTCAGAGTGTCGGAACCGACCGAGCTCAGGTTTCCGGAAACACCGGAGACGCGTTCGTAGCTGGGCAGGTTGGGATCGACTTCGGCGGAGGCAATGGAAACGGACATGCCCAGGGCGGCGACAACGCCCAGGACCAGGGATTTTTTCATCGTCATGATCAGTCTTCCTCAGTTGGAATGTTGGTCACGAACAGGGCAGGCGTCTAGGCCAGTGCCGTTGATTCGCGGTGGGCAGTATTACGCCCCCGGATCACAACGATATGACTGAAATGTGACAACCAGATGACAGACGCCCCGGTCGCCTCAATGATCGGGCGCTCGGAATCCGGGCGGAACGCGTTCCGGGGCCGCAAGCTGTACTTGCAGGCGGACAAACTCGTTGACGCTGCCGAAATTCTCGATCAGGCGCAGATGATCCGGAAGCAACGCCCGCCCGGACCAACCCCAGCCACCGAATTCGACGCGCATGCATCCGGCCAGACCGAAGTCCCACAGTTCAATCGCTGACGGCCGGCCAGCTGGATCCAGGAACAGGCGAATCTCGTGTCCCGCTGCCGTGATACGCCCCTGCCAGGGCTCATCCCCATGGGTGGTTTCCCAGTTGATCGCACCCTCGACAAACCAACCCCATGGAACCAGCACCGTTTCGCCGATCGCCTGCGCCTGCAGCGCCAGCGCCGACGGCCCGAAGCCGGGGCGATCGACCCGGTACAGGCCAAGCCACCAATAGTGACTGCGCACCTGTCCGCGTTCGACCTCGTGAATCTCGTCGATCCAGCCGAATATCCGCAGGCGCACCCGCCGGATCTGTGCCCACCAGCATCCGGGAACGCACCAGGTCCGCGCCGACACCGAGCGTTCCCGATCATCGCCGTCGTAACGCAACCAGCCCCGGGATTGCCATGTCGCAGGGCTCACGACCATGCCCGGACCGGACAGGCTTTCCAGCAGTTTCCGCACCCGCTTGCCGGAAAACGTGGCGAACCGCTCAGCGGCGTCTGGAGCGTGCCCCGAATGGCAATGATCGGCAACGGCCTCGAGGTAACGTGCCTCGACCTGAAGCTGAATCCGGCGCAGACGAAGCCACAGCATTCCGATGACCAGCGCGAGCACCAGGACCAGTGCGAGCGCCCAGGCCACGACCAGCCACAGCGAAGTCACAACGTCAGGCATGGCGTCGGTACCTGGAAGCCCATCGGCAAGGCGCAGGACGGCAAAGGTGGCAAGCCTTCACCCGACGTGGCGATGGCGGGCATGGTGCAGCCTACGGGTGCTTCGGCTTCTGCGACTCGTCGGATGATGCTGCGCTCTTCCGACGCACAGGGTTTGAGGGTGTCGACCGTGGACATTCCGCTGAAGCTCACTTGACAGTTCCTGATTAGCACGAATGCTCCGCAGATCGGAAAATTAAGGCCCAAGGCGTCATCGCGAGGAGCGAAGCGACGTGG
>JAABSN010000249.1 GCA_011390385.1 Thioalkalivibrio nitratireducens
CTGGCGCAAGGTCCGCACGTTCAAGCACCCGTTTCGACTCGCTGCCGTTGTAATCCCAGGCCAGGTGATGGCGCCCGCTTTCGTCGTAGAGATCGAGACGGAACTTGAGGCTCTCGTCCGATTCCGCTTGCACCGCAAGCGAACCGTGGTCTTTCACTTCGAGCCGGAACCAGTCGATGTTGTCGATCGCACCCGCATCCCAATAACCCAGCAACCCGGTAGCTGACTCCCCGGTAACTATGGGCTGGGATTGTTCGATGGCATCGTTGGGCTCGATGTCGTTGGCCGCATCGGGTTCAGTCAGCGTTGCACTCACCCGGTAGCCCCCTTGTCCTGACTGGCGGTGCACGCGCAGATGGTAGGTACCCGGCGCGAGGTCCGCACGTTCAAGCGCCCGTTTCGACTCGCTGCCGTTGTAGTCCCAGGCCAGGTGCAGGGTCCCGCTGACATCGTAGAGATCGAGACGGAACTTGAGGCTCTCGTCCGATAGCGCTTGCACCGCAAGCGAACCGTGGTCTTTCACTTCGAGCCGAAACCAGTCGATGTTGTCGATCACACCCGCATCCCAATAACCCAGCAGCCCGGTGCGATCTGCTCCGAGCGGGATTTCGCCGGCCCCTTCGAGCGTATCGTTGGCCACCTCCGCGCCAGGCACATCGTCATTGGGTACCCCGGGAGTGGTCAAACTCGGTGACACGAGGAAGCCCCCCTCACCTGCCTGACGGTGCACGCGCAGATGGTAGGTACCCGGCGCGAGATCCGCACGTTCAAGCGCCCGTTTCGACTCGCTGCCGTTGTAATCCCAAGCGAGGTGATGGCGCGCACTTTCGTCGTACAGATCAAGACGGAATTTCAGGGCTTCGTCAGACGCTGCCTCTACCAGCAGCGCACCGTGTTGTTCCAGGACAATTTTGTGTGTCACCTCACGCTGCGCGGGATCCAGTGAGCCCTCAATCCGATCAAACTGGATCACCTGCGAAAGCGCCTCCGTCAACTCGTCGCCGCTCGGCACTTCATTCGTGCGCGCCTGCTCAATAGCCGTTGCCGTTGCCCAAAGTGCGGTGCCAGTAACGACTTTTCCTGCCGGGGCAAGCAGAAATTCCGCAGAAGATTCTCCCTGGCTGCGCACGCGGACGCTTCCGTCGCCACGCAGACGCGCGGTGTCGCTCAGCTCAAGCTGCTCGCCCAGCGTGAGCGCTTGCCAATCGTAGTAATCGCGACTTGCCAGCAGCACCCGCAAGTCGCGCAACAGCTCAATGTCTGCCTTGAGGGTGCCGGCTTCGGCATCCGCGATGAGGGCGTCGAGCGCTTCGAGATCGGCCGAGAGCAGATCGACCTGTTGGCCGTGCATGGCCAGGACCAGCGGCGCAAAACGCTCTGGCAGGCGCCCAAAGCCGCGCAAGGCACGAATGCTGACGCCAGCCTCCCCATCAAGTTGGAGCAAGTCCGTGGGACCGGATGCTTGCTCGACCTGCCCATCGAGTTCCAGCACCTCCACGACCGGCTGTGCGACGGTCCCCAGTGGCAGCAGCATCAGCAAGAGGCCGACGAAGCCAAGTTGCCAGGTTTTTATCAAGGAGGGGTGCATAGCGGGAGACTCCACAAAGCAGGTTATTGAGTAGGCAACTGAGTCCGCGCGCGGGTGAGTGCATGTCGCACCAGGCGGGGAAGGTCTTCGAGCATGCTGTCGTCCACCGCAACATCCGGAACGAGCCCGGCTCCGGAGCAACTGAGGCCGTCCGGAAGCAGAATCTCGCGGTTGGTGTAGCGCAGCACCGAGCCATCCGAGAGGCGTGCATCGGTCTGCGAGCTGCATTTACCAAAACTGGTCTGACCGACCAGCGTGGCACGGCGGTGCTGGTGCAGCGCGCCGGCAAAGATCTCGGCGGCACTCGCGGTATCCGGCCCTATCAGCACCACCAGCGGCATATCCAGCTTGGGGCCATTCGGTGCGCGCACCTCGCGCCGCGCCTCGCCGCGCTCGCGCAGGGTAGCGACCAGTGTTCCGGCGGGGAGAAACACACCGGCCATATCGAGCGCCTCGTATAAGTCGCCGCCACCGGAGCCGCGTAAATCGAAGATCAGCGCAGCGTCTGCGTGCCGTACTGGCGTCTGCTTCAACGGCACCTGAGTCTGGAGAAAATCCAGCGTGGCAAAGAGCGACGGCCGCGTCAGCCCGGCAACGAAATCGCGCACCCGCAGCACCGGACCACCCTCGGGCCCGAGCAGCTCGACCTGCAAAGGGCGGAAGGCCTCACGCTCAATGGTCACGGCCAGGTGTTGGCCTTCATCGGTGGCGATCAGCAAGCGCACGTGACTTCCGCTTGCGCCGCGCAGGCGCGTGACCAGCGCTTCGCGATCGAGACCGGCGATGTCCTGCCCGTCGATCTGGAGCAAGCGAACGCGATCCGGCACCCCGGCCCAGGCGGCCGGGCCACCCTGAAATGGGGTCAATCGCACGGTGCCACCATCCTCATCGAAGGACAACTCGGCACCTATGCCGGTCCACGCCTCACCGCCCTCAAGCGGCGCGCGTGAGACGCCGGGCGGAAAATGACGTGCGTAGGCGTCGAGCCGGGTCAGGCCACCGGGTAAGTCATCGTCCAGCGACTGCAGCAAGCCTTCCTCGGGCGCCTCGATCAAGCGCTCGCGCAGCAGCGCGCGGATTTCGTCCACCGGTGGCGCCGCAGCTAAAGGGCCTGACAACACAGAGCCAGGCAATGCAGCGACGGACGACACAGCGCCGCCGACGAGCACGGCCAACACTCCCCGGAGCAAGGCGTGCGCGTAACGCATCAGCGCGCCAACTCCAGCGACAGTTGCATCAGCAGTTCGTACTCGCGCTGCAGCGCATTGCGCTGCTCTTCGAGCTGACGCCGACGCAATTCAGTGTCAGCATCGCCAACGCCGCTGCCTTCAAGCGCATCAAGCGAAGATTGCTGCCGCGAGGCCTGGCGTTTCAGCTCTGTGACGCGGGTGCGCAAAGTTTGCACGCGCTTGTCTTCGCTACCGTGGCGGGTGGCAAGTTGGTCGATGTTGCGGTCGAGCCCGGCAATCTCGCTGTTGAGGCGCGTGAGCCGAGTCTGATCCTCTGCCACCTGGCGGCTCAAGGTGTCGTAACGTTGTGCCAGCGTGCCTTGATCGCGCTCAAGGTCCTGCTGCACTGCGCGCATTTCGGCCAGCCGCGCCTCGCGATCCTGCACCCGCCGCTCGTAAGCACCGCTTTGCAAGCCGCTCATGCCCCCCAGCAGTCCGCCCTCGCGGGGGTCACTGGAGACGGTCTGGCAACCGCTGGCCAATCCGCCAAGCAACACGCTGATGAGCACGCTCCCCCCTAAGCCGCGGAGCCAGCCACGACTTCCCATCCTTGCGAAAATAGCGCGTTTCATATCGAGAGCCTCTGATCGATGCGCGCCAGCTGGGTGCTGCCTTCGCGCAGATTGTCGAGGTTTTGCTGCAGCGCGAGGACTTCTTTTTCAAGCCGCGCCAAGTGGGGATCATCCTGCGGCCGCTGCTGGCGTTCGTCCTTGAGGATGGCGGTCTGAACTTCGTATTCCTGGGTCAGGGTTTCTTCCAGTTTGGCACTCTGTTCGATGCGCTTTTGCAGGTTGGCTCTGCTGGTCTCCAGGCTGGCCTTTTGCACCGCACCTCGGTCGTACTGCGCGCGTAGCGTCTTCGCTTCGCGATCGAGTGTGGCGACTTCACGCCTCAGGCGATCGTTGTAGGCCAGCGTGGTGGCATTGAATTCCTCGACCCGCACGATCTCGGCATCGAGAAATTCCTCGGTAGTGGCATACGCCTGCTTTCGCTTGGCAACCTCATTGCCGACGACAAACCCGGCGCCCGCCCCGAGCAACGCACCGACAGCCGCACCACGCTGGCCGTCGATGGCATAGCCGAGTAAGCCCCCAATCAGCGCCCCGGCGACCGTCCCTTCGGTCTTGGTGCGCTGCTGATCCTGCATCGTGGCACATCCACCGAGCAGGCTGGCGGCGCACAGAACGGCGACCACACTGGTTTTTAAGGTGTTCATGTCATGCTCCTTGGTGTTTGCAGCAGTCTGTGTGAGTTGCTACAAGTCATCGGTTAAAAAGTGCCTGGCGATGCGCGATATCAGGTGCGCAACGCGCTCATCCATCCACAAATCCAGCAAAGCGCGCCCGGAAGGCCTCCAGCCAGAGCTCGGTGTCGGCGCGGCGCTGCTCGTCGAATTCCTTGACGTGCTCGGCCAGCAGTTCGAGCACCACGCGCTCGCGTGGCGGCGGCTCGCGCTGAGCGAGCGCGGCAAAGGCAGACTCGATGTAAGCCGCTTCGTATTCGCCGAGTTGCCCGACCTTCTCGCGATACCCTTTCATCTGCTCGTTGACGGCCGCTTCAAGCTCGCGCATCGAGGTCTGCACGGCGCTGACTTGCTCTTGATAGCGGCTGGAAATTTCGGCGAGTTTGAGCGCCGACTCCAATGTGTTGGATAGACGCTGCAGTCGCGACAGATACACGCTGAGGTTCACACCGTTACGCGCGGCGTCCTGGGCGAGACTGCGGGCGCTCTCGCGTTGCGCCAGTTCGAGGCGCTCACGCGCCCGATCCATGTGTTCTTGCACCGCCGCCAGCGGCTCGCGCAAATCCGCGTTCTGCTCCATCAAACGGGCCAGGATGGGGTCGACAGTGCCCAGTTG
>JAABSN010000250.1 GCA_011390385.1 Thioalkalivibrio nitratireducens
GATGTTTAATGTGCGCGCGCCTAGCAGCACCGGAATTTATCTGGTTTTGCTGGCCATCGCGGGAGCGCTGTGGTTGGCGGCTGCGCTGGTGTATGCGGCACTGGATGAGCAGGCGGGAGCAACCAGTGGCGGTGGCAACGCCCTTGAGGAGGCGATCAAGAGTCTGCGCTTGCTGCTCACCGACAAGCCCTTCCGCAACTTCGTGATTGCCCGGTCCCTGCTCCTCTGCTCGGCGCTCAGCGCACCGTTCTTCATTATGCTGGCGCACGACAACACCGATGGGCAATTGCTCGTTCTCGGCATGTTCGTGATTGCCGATGGACTGGCCAGTCTGCTCTCAGCGCCATTTTGGGGCAAGTTTGCCGACCGCTCCAGCCGCATGGTCATGGTGACCGCCGGGTCCGCAGCCGCAATCACCGGACTCCTTCTCGTCTTCAGCGTGAGCATTTCGCCGCAACTGGCGGCGAGTGAATGGATCTATCCGTTCTTTTTCTTCCTGTTGGCCATTGCGCATGCCGGCGTCCGGGTGGGACGCAAAACCTACATCGTCGATCTGGCCTCGGACGACAAGCGCACCGATTACGTTGCGGTCAGCAATACCGTCATCGGCGTTGCCCTGCTGTTGGCAGGCGGCATCGGCTCGCTCGCAACGCTGATTTCGGTTCCAGCGGTGATTCTGATCCTTGCCGCCATGGGATTGGCCGGTGCCATCCTCAGTGCCAAACTCCCTGCGGTCAGCAGTGCCCTTCCAGCAGGGCAATGAATAGTATTAAAAAATTCGCGCAGAAAGATGTCCATGAGCCAAGATCAAATCACCTTGCTGGTCATTCTGGTGGTGACCGTTGGAATGTTCCTGTGGGGGCGGTGGCGCCACGATATGGTGGCGGCTGGTGCCTTGTTGGCCTGCGTCGTCTTCGGTCTGGTTGCTCCGGGCGAGGCGTTTCTAGGATTCGGCCATCCTGCGGTGATAACGGTTGCCTGTGTCCTGGTGCTGAGCCGTGGCCTGCAGACCTCTGGCGCGGTCGAAGCACTGACGCGTTTGGTACTACCGTCTCAGGCTGGGGTCTTGCTCAGCCTCGCGGCCTTGGTCGGGCTGGGAGCGGTTCTTTCAAGTGTCATGAATAACGTCGGCGCAATGGCCCTGCTGATGCCGGTTGCGGTGCAGACGGCCCGACGCCTTGAAATGCCGCCCGGTCAGGTGCTGATGCCACTTGCCTTCGGGACCATCCTTGGAGGCATGACCACCATGATCGGGACTCCCCCCAACCTCATCGTCTCGGGCTTTCGCGCGGAGCATGGCTCAGCTGCCTTTGGAATGTTTGATTACACACCTGTTGGGCTGGCAGTGGCGCTCAGCGGGGTCGTTTTCATCATGCTGGTCGGGCGCTTTCTGGTGCCGGTTCGCAAGCAGTCCGGGATTGAGGGATTTGAGTCGGGCGCCTACCTGACCGAAGCCCGTGTTCAGGAGGACAGCAAAGCCGTCGGTCTCAGCCTGCGCGAAGTGGAACAGCAGATCGATGAGACCGGAGCACAGGTGGTAGGTTTGGTACACAATGAGGTGCGGCTCACAGCTCCCAATCCGCGCCGCAAGGTCCGGGCGGGGGATATTTTGATTATCGAGGCGGAAACGGATGAATTAGCCACCGTCCTATCCAGTCTGAAACTGAAATTGGAAGAAGAGAAGGAAGCGGAAAAAGATGCTGAGAACGAAGCAGCGCAGAAGCAGGATCCCAAGCCGGCAAAGCGTCGTGCCGAGGAGGATGGGGATGAAGACGACGAACCGGAAGAGGAAGATACAGCAGATTCCAGTGGGGATATTGTACTGATGGAGCTGGCGGTCATGCCCACCTCGGGATTGTCCGGTCGCTCGGCAAGCGACCTGTCGCTGAGGACACGTTACGGGATCAATCTGCTAGCCATTTCACGCCATGGGCAACGCTCGCTTGGACGCCTGCGCACCATGGCCATGCGCAGGGGAGACCTGCTTTTAATGCAGGGGCCGCCCGAGGCCATTTCAGAGTTTGCCTCTGACCACGGCTGCGTCCCGCTCGCTGCAAGGGACCTGTTGATTCCCGATAGGCGCAAAGCGTGGGCAGCCGGTCTCATCATGTTGCTGGCCATTGGGACCGCAGCATTGGGTGTATTGCCGGTGGCGGTATCGTTTGCCGTCGGTGTCTTGGCATCCATGGCAATGCGAACCGTCCCGCCACGTTCGGTTTACGATGCCATCGACTGGCCGGTCATCGTGCTGCTGGGGGCACTCATTCCCGTCGCCGGTGCCATGGAGTCCAGCGGGGCTGCCGACCTGATCGCACGCGTGCTGATCGAGAACTTTGCCCAAGACCACGCGGTGATCTCGCTAATCTTGATTCTCGTGGTAACCATGTTCCTGTCCGATTTAATGAATAATGCGGCAACGGCCGCAGTGATGTGCCCGATCGCCATCGGCACCGCGACCGCGCTTGGTGTCAGCGTCGACACTTTCCTGATGGCGGTGGCCATCGGCGCATCGTGCGCATTCCTCACGCCGATCGGCCATCAAAATAATACCTTGATCCTCGGTCCGGGAGGCTTCCGCTTTAGCGACTTCTGGAAGCTCGGCCTACCACTCGAGTTCATTGTCGTGGCGGTTTCCATCCCCCTGCTGCTGCTCATCTGGCCATTGTGAGACCGAACTCGCGAATCTCCCTTTGTGCTGGACAGCACGCCGAATCGAGGCAGACCATCGAAGTCGTATATTAACATAAAACTATGCAAGTCGACAGGAGTTTGTTTCCCGACAAGCGGTTGGTAATTGACCGCGTTTCCGGCCCGGTGACCACCGAGGAGCTGTGGGATAACCTCGTCTCACTCTTTGAGCATCCGGACTATGAATGCGGATTCAGCGGCGTCTACGATCTGCGTGACGCAGTTTCGCACATCAATCGTGAGATTTTCATGGAGTTCGTTAAAAAAGTGGCGACTTCAGACGAATTCGGGAAGTCAAGGTGGTCGATCATTGTCAGTGAACCGCTGCTCACCGCTTATGCTGAAATTTTTCGAAGTTACGTGAACGAAGCCGTAACCATTGGCCTTTTCTGCACAACGGAAGTTGCTGCGTCCTATCTCAAAGTTGAGCCAGAGTTGATTTAGGAATTCAGACTGAAGACAGCTTGTAGACCCGGTTTATTGCTGTGCCGTTTAAGTTGGCTAGTCCCCTTCTTCATCAAAGAGTGGGGACATGAGAAGAAAGGGCCTCATTATGTCTTCTGTGATAGAATACATAGGGCTGCCTGACTACGAAGTAATCGATACGCGCAACCACCCTGCACCGCAACGGCCGCTTCGTCACCACCTTCTGCGACCTGCCGCCGGCACAAGGTCTTCGAGGTCGCTGAAGGCCGCTGCGCCGAACTGGCCCGCTTCCTCAGCGGCCTCAGAGGCCGCCACAAAGTGCGCGTGATCTGCATTGATCTCTACAACACCTACCGTGATCTGATCCGAAAATGGTTCCCCAACGCCATCCTGGTCGCTGACCTCCTGCGACGAGGGCGATGTAGCGATAAAGTCAGCACCGGCCGCAAGGGCGTAGGATGCGCAGGTACCAAGATCGTCCACCCATACCGCCTTCGGGACCGGGATAGCTGAGATGATGCCGGCAGTCTCAATGTTACCAGAGGCCATGCCGCCGGGAGAGTTCACATGAAAGAGGAAGCCCCGCGCCTTGTCGCTCAAGGCGATTTCAATTTCTTTTTCCAACTGCTCATAGGGTTGGTGATCGGCGTGTATTCTCATGGTAATTTTAATCTACCAGAGTGAGGTGACGATCATAGAGTAATCGGTCGGCGGACGGGGATTTCCGGTCCATATTTAAGCGAGGCACAGTCGAGGCTGTTTAGGGGCAACTAAAAATCTGCACTCCAACCACAACGCTGACACATACCTTCCTGAAAGACTCGTTTAGATGGAACGGCATAGAATGAAACCGCTTGATTAGGCCCATGCGGAGCGATCTGTCCCCAGTCAAGATCCAGTCAACAGCCGTTCAAGGTTGGAGTCTTGGTAGAGGCATTGAGCTGGTCGGCAACCTTGGACAGGTTGCGGTGATGGATTAAGCTGTATTGGTTGTGTATTGGATTTGTCAATACGGGTTGGTTTGCAAGGGCCGTCCGGGGCTCTCCATCGAGAATCGGCCATAAAGCTGGTCGGAGATGGAGCTGGTGGAGGACGGCCCGGTTGGACTTCATGAGGCCTGTTTGGTTGAGCGCTTGCGGTAGACTTCCAGCGGACTTAAGCGACCGAGGCCCTGATGCGAACGCGTGTTGTATTTGTGGAAGAAACGCTTCAGGCCTTCGCGCAGCTGATCCATTGTTTCGTAGTCCCGGATGTAGATGTCGTCGTATTTAACAGTGCGCCAGAGCCGCTCGACCATGCGGTTGTCGAGGGCGCGGCCGCGCCCGTCCATGCTGATGCGCACCTTGGCGTCCTTGAGCGTGTCGGTGAATGCCGTGCCGGTGTACTGGCTGCCTTGGTCGGTGTTGAAGATTTCCGGCGGCGGCTCTTTCCTCAGCGCCTCATTCAGACATTCCACGCAGAAGCTTTCCTCCAGGCTGTTGCTCAGCCGCCAGCTGATCACGTAGCGGCTTGCCCAGTCCATGACCATCGTCAGGTAGAGCCTGTCCCAAAACG
>JAABSN010000251.1 GCA_011390385.1 Thioalkalivibrio nitratireducens
GTTCAACGAGAGCTACCGATTCGTAGCCGAAATAACCGACCAGCCCGCCGTTGAGCGGCGGCAATTCCGGCACCTCGGGCACCTGCTGCGCGCGCCGCAGTCGATCGATCTCGACCAGCGGATCGACGTCCTCGCGAACCTCGACGACCCGCCCGTGATCGAGCATCTCGAGGCGTCTTCCGCTGGCTCGCCAGGCGCGCCGGCACGGCAGGCCGATCATCGAATAGCGGGCCTGGTTCTCGCCACCTTCCACCGACTCCAGCAGGAAGGTGTTCGGGCCGTCCGCAAGCTTCAGGTAGACCGATAGCGGCGTATCCAGATCGGCGGTGACCGAACGCCAGACCGGAACGCGGGTGCTCCCCGCCTCGCAGTGTCGCTGATACGTTGCACGATCCAAAACCCGGAACCCTCTGCGTTACGCGGTCGTTGGGCGATTATGCACGGGGTCGCCGCCGGTCAGGCCGGCTGCTGCGCGCCTTCCGCCACGTCCTGCTCCTGCTGCGACGCGTGATCGCGGGCCAGCAGACAGTAGAAGGCCGGCAGCACGAACAGGGTCAGCAGCGTGCCGATGCCGAGACCGGTCGCGATGGTCAGACCGATGGCAAAACGACTCTCTGCACCCGGCCCACCGGCGAGGAGCAGCGGGATCATCGCGAAGATCAGCGCGGCCGTGGTCATCAGGATCGGGCGCAACCGGATCGATGCCGCCTCGATCACGGCCTCGTGACGGTTGAGCTTCCGAGTGATCTGCAACTGGTTGGCGAATTCGACAATCAGGATGCCGTTCTTCGATACGACGCCGATCAGCGTGATCAGCCCGACCTGGGTGTAGATGTTCATGCTGGCGACACCCAGCATGATGAACGCCATGGCACCGGCCACCGAGAGCGGCACCGTGGTCAGGATGATGAACGGATCGCGCCAGCTTTCGAACTGCGCCGCAAGCACGAGGTAGATCACCAGCAGCGAGAGGAAGAACGTCACCAGCAGTGCACTGCCCTGCTGCTTGAACTGGCGCGACTCACCCTTGTAGTCAAAGGTGTAGCCCAAGGGAAAGGCTTCGCGAGCCGCGTCTTCGAGAAAAGCCGTGGCCTCGCCCATGGCCACGCCCGGCGCCAGGACCCCTTCCAGCGCAACCGCATTTCGCTGGTTGTGCTGCGTGCGACTGGACGGTTCGACCCCGGACTCGTAGCGGACCAGCCCGCCGAGTGAAACCAGTTCGCCGGAATCCGCGCGCACGAAATAGTCGTCCAGCCGCTTCCTGTTGTCGCGCAGCAGACGCTCCACCTGCGGGATGACCTCGTAGGAGCGCCCCTGCAGATTGAACCGGTTGATGAAGCCTTCGCCCAGCAGCGCCGAGAGCTCGCGCCCGATCTGTTCCATCGACAGACCGAGGTCGGCGGCGCGCTCGCGATCAATGACTACGCGCGTGATCGGTCGGTCGAATTCGATCGATTTGCTCAAGAACCCGAACAGACCGCTCTGCATGGCCCTGCCCTGGATTTCACCGGCCACCTCGTCGAGCTGATCGTAGCCTGCCGCCGCGGTGATCACGAACTGCAGCGGCAGCCCCTGGCCGGCGCCCGGAATCGACGGACGCGCAAACACTGACGTGTTCAGCCCGGTGACGCGCGATACCGCCTGCTGCATCATCGGCTCGACCTCGAGCTGGGAAATCTCGCGCTGGTCCCAGGGCAGCATGCGGAAACCGCCGAACACCGTGTTCGGCCCGAAGCTGCCCAGCAGCATGAAGGTGCGCTCGTAGGCCGGCAGCTGCTCGAGCTCGATCTGCAGCTCGCCGCCGTACTTCTGAAGATATTCCAGCGTGGCCGTCTGCGGCGCCTGGCCCTGGTACAGGAGGAAGCCCTGGTCCTCGGTCGGCGCCAACTCGCTCTGACTCAGTCGCAGCATGAAAGCAATGGACACAAGCAGCAGCGCGCCGAACACCACGACCGCCGGAACGGATTCAAGCACCCCGTGCAACCGCCGCTTGTAGGCGTTCGCGAGCGCATCGAAAGCATGCTCCACCCGACCCTCGAAACGCGACTCCTGCCCATGCGGCTTCAACACCTTGCCCGACAGCATCGGCGACAGCGTGAGCGCGACCACGCCCGAAACGAGCACCGCGCCGGCCAGCGTGAAGGCAAACTCAGAGAACAGAGAACCGACCAGGCCGCCCATGAACCCGATCGGCGCATAGACGGCGACCAGCGTCGTGGTCATGGACACAATCGGTGCCGCCATCTCCCGCGCACCATTGATCGCCGCCTCGAAACGACTCTCCCCCAGTTCGATGTGCCGGTGCACGTTCTCGACAATGATGATGGCGTCGTCCACCACCAGGCCGATGGCCAGCACCATGGCCAGCAGGGTCAGCAGGTTGAGCGAGAACCCGAGCACCAGCATGATCAATGCGGCACCGATCAGCGACAGCGGGACCGCCACCGAGGGCACGATGGCGGCGCGGATCGACCCCAGGGTCACGAACACGACGACGAGAACGATCAGGACCGCCTCGGCCAGCGTGGTCACGACTTCGTCGATCGAACTCTCGATGAATTCGCTGGCGTCGTAGGCCAGTTCTACGGAAAGACCTGCCGGGAGCTGCTCGGAAATTCCGGGCAGTTCATTGCGGACCCGATCGGCCACGTCGAGCGGGTTGGCACCCGGTGCAATCTCGATGGCGACGTAGGTCGAAGGCTGCCCCTTGTACTGATTGGTCTCCGAATAACTCTCCGCTCCAAGTTCACTGCGCACCACGTCGGCGAGACGGATGATCGACTCGGGCGTCTCCCGGATCACCAGTTGTTCGAAGTCGCGCGCCGTGGAGACGTCGGTGTTGACCGACAGATCGATCCGGACCAGGGTATCGCGCGTGCTGCCGATCCCCGCCTGGTAATTGTTCCGGACCAGAATGTCCACCAGCTCGGCCGCCGTCATGTCGACTGCGGCCAGCCTGGCCGGATCGATCCAGATGCGCTGGGCAAACTGACGGCCCAGCAGTTCGGCCTGTCCGACGCCCGGCAGCGCCTGCAACAGGGGCTGAACCTGGCGAACGAGGTAGTCGGTGATGCGCGGCACCGCCATCTCATCGCTGAAGAATGCGATGTACATCAGCGCCGTCGCTTCGCCCGTCGTCGACGTGATGACCGGGTCGCGTACCGCGGTCGGAAGCACGTCGCGCTGACTGGCGACCTTGGCCTGGATCTCGGCCAACGCATCGTTGGCGTCGTAATTCAAAAGCATGCGCGCCTCGATGATCGAGACGCCTTTGCGACTGTTCGACGACAGGAAATCAATGCCCTCGGCCTCGGCAATGGCCTGCTGGAGCGGCGTGGTCACGAAGCCTTGAACGAGCTCCGAGTCCGCGCCCGGCCAGGCCGTCGTCACGGTCACGGTGGTGCTCTCGAGCTCGGGGAACTGCCGCACTTCCAGCTCGACGACGGCACGCAGCCCCATCAGCAGGATCAGCAGACTGACCACGGTGGCCAGTACCGGCCGATGAACGAACAGATCGGTAAAGCGCATCAGGCGTCTTCCGCGTCCTGCCCTTCGATCGTCACCGGCTGGCCGTTGCGAAGTCGCAGCAGTCCGGTCGCGACGACGGTCGCCCCGGCCTCGATCCCATCGACCAGCTCGACTCGACCATCGCGGGCCTCGCCGGTCGTCACCGATACGCGTTCGGCCTGCCGACCCGATTCGCCGTCAACAACCCGGAACACGAAATCGCCGAAGGTGTTGTAGGAAACGGCCGTGCGCGGCACCGTCAGCACCGTCCGCGTGGTCGGTCGAACGGTGCGGACGTTGGCGAACATGCCCGGACGGAGCCGGAAGTCTTGATTGTCCAGCCTGGCCCGAATACGAAGCGTGCGCGTCGAAGGCAGGACCGAGGAATCCAGCGCCAGGACCTCGCCGACAAAGACCTCGTCCTGGAATGCGGCGACGGAGACCTCGACGCGGTCGCCCACGGAGAGATTGGGCAGTTCCCGTTCCGGGACCGCATAATCCACCTGAATGGGATCGAGCATGTTGATTCCGACGATCGGCGTGCCGACCGCGAGGAATTCGCCGAGATCCACCTCGCGCAGCCCCAGTACGCCCGAAAACGGCGCTCGGATCGTCTTCTTGTCGAGCAGGGCGCGCTGCTCGTGCACCCGGGCCTTGGCTGCATCGAAGTTTGCGCGGGCCTCATCGAACTCGGCCCGCGACACCGCGTTCTGTCCGAGGAGGTTCCGGAAACGCTCGAACTGCTGTTCGGCAAGACGTACTTCGGCTTCACGTGTCTCCAGAGCGGCGACATCCGTTTCGCCGTCGAGGCGAATGAGCACATCACCGGCCTCGACGATCTGACCGGATTCGAACGCGATCTCCTCGACCACGCCGGCGACCTCGTTGGCCACGCGGACCCCGTTGGTGGCCCGCAGTCCACCGATGGCGTGCACCGCCTGTGTCCATTCGCCGACCTGCACCTCCGTGACCGTCACGACGGCCGGCGGCGGCATCTGGGACATGCGCTCTTCCTGCAGCCGAAGCTGATGCAGTCGCCAACCGAACAGCGCGGCAAGAACAAACACGGTGGCCAGCAGCACGGCGCCGGCGCGAATTCCTTTACTCATCGGGAAACTCGGAAAGAATCAGAACAGCAGACCCGGACTGCGGGCGAAGAA
>JAABSN010000252.1 GCA_011390385.1 Thioalkalivibrio nitratireducens
GGATTGCTCACCGGGAAGGCCAGAGACGCACCCAGGGCATCCGTTGCATCAACGGCAGCCAGATCCCGCGGCGGCTGTACCAGCTCGCCCTGATTGGCGGTACCGAGTGCGCCGACCACATCGAGATCGCCCTTGACCACGAAGTACCACAGCCAGCTGGCGGCAAGGATCATGGTCACCGGTATCCCGGCGATCAGCAGGAGAATCAGGCGCCCGTTGCGCGCACTGGTATTCCCACCGGTCAGTGCGGCATCGCTCGGCTTGTCTGACGTCGACGTTGTCACTTCACCTCTCCTGGCGCGTTCGATGACGCAGCACGTCCCACAGGTTACTGCTGCGAAACACAAAAAATAACAGTAGCACAGCGGCCATGGTGAACCATTGTACTGCGTATCCCCGGTGGGTCTGCGGGCTGAGATTCACCACCTTCCAGTCCACCGAGAGCGCACCTGGCTGATTCGCGTCCAGCCTTACCGCGTGCGGAAAAACGGCTGCACCGAGGCGGCGCTCCAGTGCCGGCACCAGCGGCCCGGTTTCCAGCGCCTGTATCACCCTCGGCCAGTTGTCCACGGGCACCTCCTGCTCCGCCAGCAGGTAGGGCGGATCTGGTGGTATGTAGACCTGGCCCAGCAAATCAAGCTCACCCGCGGGCTGGCTGACCTCAGGCAGCGTTCGTCGAGCGGCGTCACCGACGGTCCAGCCGCGATTGACCAACGCGTAGCCTGCACCACCGGTGAGGCGGAAGAGGCCGATGACCTCGTAACCAAACTGCCCCCCCTGAATACGGTTGTCCTGCAGCAGGTACTGGCCAGGCACGAATTGACCGCGAAGCACCACAGGCAGATAGGCAAGGTCGCTCCTTTCGGGATCGAGAGCCGCCAGGTCTGCCGGGGCTCTTGCCTGTCGCTCCGCAAACTGCGCCGCCAGATTGCGCTTTTCCTCCTCCCGATCAAGCTGCCAGAGCCCGAGACCGACCAGCAGAGGCAGCAACAGCAGCGTGAGCGCCGTGGTACGCCATTCGACATCGAGAGCCAGCTTCATACCCGTAACGACAAGGCGCAAACGGACAAAACGGCTGGCACCAGGTTGCGCACACCAAGTGCGCTATACTCGATGCAACGACACCGGGGGGAATCCGTTTTGCTGAAGTTCCTGATTATCACACTCATGATCTGCCTCGTTGCCAGCCTCGGCAGCGGTTTCTACTTCCTGATGAAGGACCAGGGGGACAAGAACAGTCGCCGCACCTTCCATTCGCTGGGCGTGCGCCTGGGCCTGGCACTGGGCCTGGCGCTGCTGATTGTATATGGCGTGGCGTCAGGCCAACTCGGCCATCGCAATCCCTGGGATGCCGGGCCGGTGGCCCAGACATCCAGGGACAGCTAACGCATTAGAGAATGTAGACAAACAGGAAGAGAAATACCCAGACCACGTCGACGAAGTGCCAGTACCAGCTCGACGCCTCAAACCCAAAGTGATCATCTGCCGTGAAGTGTCCACCGCGCATTGAACGCAACAGCTGAATCCCCAGCATCGTGGTACCCATCAACACGTGGAACCCGTGAAAACCGGTAAGCATGAAGAACGTCGAGCCGTAAATACCCGAGTTCAGCGTCAGGCCGAAGTGCGCATAGGCCTCGTAATATTCCAGCACCTGCAGCGACAGGAAAATAAAACCCAGCAGCACTGTCAGTCCCAGCCACTTGTGGAATTTCTTGCGGTCGCCGTCAAGTATGCCCATGTGCGCGATATGTACGGTAACGCTGGATGACAACAGAATGATGGTGTTCCAAAGCGGCAGCCATGCATACCATGCAGAGGCTTCACTGAACGACATGCTGGTCTCTGCGCTGGTAAAGGAGCCGTTATTGGCAATCACCTGGCTTCCTGCGCCACCCACTGCCTCCTGGGGCGTCTGCGTCATCGGCCAGGAGAACTGAAAACCCTCCCAGAGAAGGCCATTCATGCGGCCACCGTCGCCTTCACCGCCGAGCCATGGGCCCGCAAGGTTGCGCACGTAGAACAGCGCACCAAAGAAAGCCACGAAAAACATGAACTCCGAAAAGATGAACCAGAACATGCCAAGCACGTAGGACTTCTTCAGCTGCGCGCTGTTCATGCCAGCGATATTTTCGCGGATTGCCATGCGGAACCAGATGAACAGCGTCGCGACAAAGACAAAAAGGCCGATATTCATGACCGTCCAGGAAGCCGGCTGATCCGGCTCACCGAAGGTCAGGTCGTTGATGCCGGTAGCGGCGCCGAACACGCTCATGACAAGCCCGATGGTGGCAAAGACCGCCATCTTGCTTTGTTCCGGAACGTAGTAGGGTTCGTGGCCGGGCGAGGATTGAGCTGTCATCGTTGTTCTCCGTTAAAAGCGCAAGCAGGCCAGACTGGCCCCGTCAGTCGCCTAGCGTGCTGCAACGGCATCGCCAGCCATTGCAGTCACGTCAAACAAGGTATAGGAAAGAGTGATCGTGCGGATGTCCCTGGGCAGATCGCGATCGATGATGAACTGCAGCGGCATCTCCGCGGAGGTCTCACCGTCCAGAGGCTGCTGGTTGAAGCAGAAACACTCGGTTTTGTGAAAATATTCTGCAGCCCGTGACGGCGACACGCTGGGAATCGCCTGCGCCACCATCGCCCTGGGCAGCGGATTGCGGGCATGGAAAATCGTCGTGTTGGATGCACCGGGGTTGACCTTCATGATGCGATCCCCCGGCCCGAATTCCCAGGGCATACCTTCGTTGTTGGTTGCCACGAACTGGATCGTTATCTCCCGTGATTCATCCACACCGGCCTGCACCGCCGTGTATGCCTGCCCACTGGTCTTGCCGTTGATGCCAAGGGCATCGCAGAGCACGTTGTACAGCGGCACCATGACCACGAAAACGAAGGCAAACATTGCCACCGCAACGACAGCCAGCTTGGCTGTCGTATCGATGGCGGGGTTACGGCTGACACGGAACATAACGTTGAACCTCAGGAGTGTGCGTGCGCCGGATCGATCTTTGGCGGCACTTCAAAGGTGTGGTAAGGCGCCGGCGTCGGCACGGTCCACTCGAGCCCCTCGGCACCGTCCCACACCTTGTCATCACTGACCGGCTTGCCGGAAACAATGGTCGCAACGACGTTGTAGAGGAACAGGATCTGGGATGCACCATAGATGAAGGCACCGATGCTGGACATCATGTTGAAATCGGCGAACTGCAGCGCGTAGTCGGGAATCCGGCGCGGCATGCCTGCCAGGCCCACGAAGTGCTGCGGGAAAAACGTGATGTTGAAGCCGACAAACGAAATCCAGAAGTGGGTCTTGCCCATGGTCTCGTTATACATCCGGCCACACCACTTCGGCAGCCAGTAGTACACCGCCGCACTCATGCTGAACACCGCACCCGCGACCATCACGTAGTGGAAGTGAGCCACGACAAAGTAGCTGTCGTGATACTGGAAGTCGGCCGGCGCAATGGAAAGCATGAGGCCGGTGAAGCCGCCAATGGTGAACAGGATCAGGAAGCCGATGCAGAACAGCATTGGCGTCTCGAAGGACAGCGAACCGCGCCACATGGTGGTAACCCAGTTGAACACCTTAACGCCAGTCGGAACGGCGATCAGCATGGTCGCGTACATGAAGAACAGTTCGCCCGCGATCGGCATGCCCACCGTGTACATGTGGTGCGCCCAGACAATGAACGACAGAAAGGCGATCGCCGCGGTGGCGTAAACCATGGAGTCGTAGCCGAACAGCGGCTTGCGTGAGAACGCCGGGATGATCTGGGATACCACACCGAAGGCCGGCAGGATGATGATGTACACCTCAGGGTGCCCGAAGAACCAGAAAATATGCTGGAACAATACCGGGTCACCGCCGCCCGCCGCTGAGAAGAAGCTCGTGCCGAAGTGAATATCCATCAGCATCATGGTTACCGCACCCGCGAGTACAGGCATCACGGCCACCAGCAGGAAAGCTGTGATCAGCCAGGTCCACACGAACAGCGGCATCTTCATGTAGCTCATGCCCGGTGCGCGCATGTTCATCACCGTGGCGATGATGTTGATGGAACCCATGATCGATGACAGGCCGAGAATATGGATCGCAAAGATGAAGAAGGTCACCGACGGCGGCGCATAGGTGGTCGACAGCGGTGCGTAGAATGTCCAGCCGAAGCCCGGAGCACCGCCTTCCATGAACAGGGTGGATGCGAGCATCAGAAACGCCGGCGGCAGAATCCAGAAGCTCCAGTTGTTCATGCGCGGTAACGCCATGTCCGGCGCGCCGATCATCATCGGAATCATCCAGTTAGCCAGACCGACAAACGATGGCATGATGGCGCCGAACACCATGATCAGGCCGTGCAGTGTTGTCATCTGGTTGAAAAAGCCAGGCTCCACCAGCTGCATGCCGGGCTGGAACAGCTCGGCACGGATAATCATGGCGAAGCTGCCGCCAAGAATGAACATCGCAAAGGAGAACCACAGGTACATGGTTCCGATATCTTTGTGATTGGTGGTGAAAAGCCACCGCGAAAGGCCCTTGGCTGGACCGTGAGCGTGATCTCCCATCGTAAACTACCCCTCAGCCTTTCTTGTAGTTGAAGACATCAATGGGCTGAA
>JAABSN010000253.1 GCA_011390385.1 Thioalkalivibrio nitratireducens
CGCCCAGGCCTGCAAGGCGCTCCGCGAGGAGGGCTACCGCGTCATTCTGGTGAACTCCAATCCCGCCACTATCATGACCGACCCGGCGATGGCAGATTCCACCTACATCGAGCCTATCGAGTGGCGCACCGTGGCACGGATTATCGAGACCGAGAAGCCGGATGCCCTGCTGCCCACCATGGGTGGCCAGACGGCGCTGAACTGCGCGCTGGACCTCGCCCGTGAAGGGGTGCTGAAAGCCCACGGCGTGGAAATGATCGGTGCCACCAAGGAATCGATCGATATGGCCGAGGACCGCGACCTGTTTGACAAGGCCATGCGGCGTATTGGTCTGGAAACTCCACGGGCAATGATCGCGCACAGCCTGGAAGAGGCGTATCAGGTTCTCGACTCCATCGGCCTGCCGTGCATTATCCGTCCCTCGTTCACCATGGGCGGCTCCGGTGGCGGCATCGCCTACAACCGCGATGAGTTCGAGCAGATCTGCAATCGTGGACTCGACCTGTCGCCGACCAATGAACTGCTGATCGACGAGTCCCTCATCGGCTGGAAAGAATTCGAGACGGAGGTTGTGCGCGACCGCAACGATAACTGCATTATCGTCTGCACGATCGAGAACTTTGACGCCATGGGCGTGCACACCGGCGACTCTATCACCGTTGCCCCGGCGCAGACGCTTACCGACAAGGAATACCAGATCATGCGTAACGCCTCGCTGGCGGTGCTGCGCGAGATCGGAGTGGAGACGGGCGGCTCCAACGTCCAGTTCGGCATGGATCCGAAGACAGGTCGGCTCGTGGTGATCGAGATGAATCCCAGGGTGTCCCGCTCCTCGGCCCTGGCGTCCAAAGCCACGGGTTTTCCCATCGCCAGGGTGGCGGCGAAGCTGGCCATTGGCTACACGCTGGACGAACTGCGTAACGAGATCACGGGTGGCGTCACGCCGGCTTCCTTTGAGCCGTCTATCGACTACGTTGTCACCAAGATGCCGCGCTTTGCCTTTGAGAAGTTCATCACCGCGGACGCACGTCTGACCACACAGATGAAGTCCGTGGGCGAGGCCATGGCGATTGGCCGCACTTTCCAGGAATCGCTGCAGAAAGCGCTGCGCAGCCTCGAGGTCGGGTCGAACGGCTTCGAGCACATGCTGGATGTGGACAACCCCGATCTGCGCGATGAGCTGGTCGCCGAGTTGACCAATCCCAGCTTTGACCGGATCTGGTACATCGCGGATGCCTTCCGCGCCGGCATGTCCGTTGATGAAGTGCACGGTTATTCCGGGGTGGATCCCTGGTTCCTGGTGCAGATCGAGGATATCGTGCGCACCGAAGACGGCCTGAAGACGCTTGCCCTGGGCGAGGTTGACCGCGAGCGGATGTTCAGCCTCAAGCGCAAGGGATTCTCCGACGCCCGCCTTGCCGTGCTGTTCGGCGCTTCTGAATCGGAGGTGCGAGCCCATCGCCACGGTCTCGGCATTCGACCGGTCTACAAGCGTGTCGATACCTGTGCCGCGGAGTTTGTTTCCGATACGGCCTACATGTACTCCACGTATGAGGAAGAGTGTGAGGCTGCGGCATCATCGCGGCGCAAGATCATGGTGATCGGGGGCGGCCCCAACCGTATCGGTCAGGGGATCGAGTTCGACTACTGCTGTGTGCACGCCGTTCTCGCCATGCGCGAAGATGGCTACGAAACCATCATGATCAACTGCAATCCCGAGACGGTATCGACTGACTACGACACCTCTGACCGACTGTATTTCGAGCCGGTAACCCTGGAGGATGTGCTGGAAATCGTCGACATCGAGAAGCCCGAAGGCGTGATTGTGCAGTTCGGCGGGCAGACACCGCTGAAGCTGGCACGGGATCTTGAGGCGGCAGGTGTGCCGATTATCGGCACAACGCCGGACGCGATCGACCGGGCTGAGGATCGCGAACGCTTCCAGCAGATGATCGACAAGCTCGGCCTGCGACAGCCGGCGAATACCACCGTACGCAGTGTTGATGCTGCGGTGGCGGCAGCCGAGCGCATTGGCTACCCGCTGGTTGTGCGACCTTCTTATGTGCTTGGCGGTCGTGCCATGGAGATTGTCTACCGTGAGGAGGATCTCCTGCGCTACATGAAGGATGCGGTATCGGTCTCGAACGAATCGCCGGTGCTGCTCGACAGTTTCCTGAGCGCCGCGATCGAGGTGGATATCGACGCTGTCAGCGACGGTGAGACGGTTGTCATTGGCGCCATCATGCAGCACATCGAGCAGGCTGGGGTGCACTCTGGCGATTCTGCATGTTCGTTGCCGCCCTACAGTCTGCCGGCGCACGTCCAGGACATGATGCGCGAGCAGGTCCGTCAGATGGCGCTTGAACTGGGTGTGCGCGGCTTGATGAACGTGCAACTGGCCTGGCAGGATGACACCGTCTACATTATCGAGGTGAATCCGCGCGCGTCGCGCACCGTGCCCTTCGTGTCGAAATGTATCGGCGTGTCGCTCGCCAAGATTGCGGCGCGCTGCATGGTAGGACAGACGCTTGCGTCACAGGGCTTTGATCGCGAGATCGTGCCGCCGTATTTCAGCGTCAAGGAAGCCATCCTGCCGTTCAACAAGTTCCCGGGGGTCGACCCGATTCTGGGCCCGGAGATGAAGTCGACCGGCGAAGTCATGGGCACCGGCGATACCTTTGCCGAAGCCTTTGCCAAGGCGATTCTCGGGGCAGGCACCACCCTGCCGCAGAAAGGTACGGTGATCCTTTCGGTGAAAGACCGCGACAAGAAAGCCATTCTTGGCGTCGCCCAATCGCTCAGCGAGCTGGGTTTCGATGTTCGTGCCACTCAGGGCACGGCACGCTACCTCGAAGAGCATGGAGTCGCCGTGTCGGTGGTTAACAAGGTGAAGGAAGGCCGGCCGCACCTGGTGGATATGATCAAGAACCACGAAGTAGTGTTTATCATCAACACCGCGGAAGGGCGGCAGTCGATCATCGACAGCTCTGAAATTCGCCGTAGTGCATTGCAGCACAAGGTTTATTACACTACGACGATGGCAGGAGCTGAAGCGTCTGTAATGGCCATGCGCCTTGCCGAGAATACACCGGTACGACGGCTGCAGGACTTGCACGCCACCCGGACGTCAACCGCCTGACCGGCGAGCTGGCGTTACAAAAGGGTGCTTAACGGCGCCCTTTTTTTATTCTGATAACAACCGGACAATCGGGTACCAGACCCGCCTGTCCGCCCGAGTTCACCATACCGGCCAAGGCGGCCGGTTCATCAGGCAGGGTAACTGTATGCAACGCTATCCAATGACACTAGAGGGCGAACTGGCTCTGCAAAATGAGCTGCGCGATCTTAAGACCCATCAGCGGCCGCGGGTAATCAAGGCCATTGCCGAAGCACGCGAACACGGTGACCTTAAAGAGAATGCCGAATATCACGCGGCACGGGAACAGCAGGGGTTTATTGAAGGCCGTATTCAGGAAATCGAAATGAAGCTGGGCAATGCTCAGGTGATCAACATCCACGATATTCCGCACACGGGCAAGGTCATCTTTGGCACCACGGTCACCCTGCTGAACCTCGATACCGACAAGGGCGTCACCTATAAAATCGTTGGTGAAGACGAGGCCAACGTTAAGGTCAACAAGATATCGGTCACCTCTCCCATCGCCCGGGCACTGATCGGCAAAGAGGAAGGGGATGTTGTGGTGGTGAAAACGCCGGGTGGCGATGTGGAATACGAGATCGAACTGGTCCAGCACACCTGACCCAGCCTACGCGTCTGGGAGGGACTTTTTGGCACAATAGTATTCTTAATATCACTCTTTATCGAGTACTTGCCTGAAATGGTATAGTCAGGCTATCCATTAAGTCCTTAGCCCGTGAACAGGAGTACGCCAGGGATGCGAACCGCCTACATCACCGGGACCGGCACCTGCCTGCCCGGACCGGCCATCGGCAATGATGCCATGGAAGCCTATCTTGGCACGCTCAGCCCGGCACACAGCCGGCTGGGCCGTGCCACCTTGCGGCACAATGGCATACGGCAGCGCCATTATGCACGCACCGCCGAAGGGCAAACCACCCACAGCAATGCACAACTGGCCACAGCGGCTATTCGCGCGGCACTGCATTCGGCCCGTTGCCGGGATAACCGGCTCGATCTGCTCTGCACCGGTACCACCCAGGGTGACTTGCTGGTGCCGGGGTTTGCCAGTGCCGTTCAGGCTGAATTGGGCATCAGCAATCTGGAAGTGGCCTCGTTTCAATCGGTCTGCGCCAGCAGCCTGATGGCGCTTAAAACCGCCATGATGTCGGTGCAGACCGGTCAGTCAGAGGCGGCTGCCGTCTGTGGCAGCGAGTATTCCAGTCGCTGGTTTCAACCCTCGTTTTACGCGGATGACTACCGCAACAACCCGGATCCGGGCATCGAATTCCTGCGCTATACCTTGTCTGATGGTGGTGCGGCCGTCATTGTCGAGCCCCAACCCCTACCCGGTCGGCGCGCTTTGCGCATCGACTGGATCGAGCAACGCTCCTTCGCCGACCGCTTTCCCAACTGCATGTACGCCGGGGCTGCCACCAATGCGGCAGAGGCCACGCCGTGGAGTGTGTAT
>JAABSN010000254.1 GCA_011390385.1 Thioalkalivibrio nitratireducens
AGGGAAATCAGGAGCAGCAGGCAAACGGCGGAGCGAAAAGGCACGGCAGGGAACTTCTATGCAACCGACGCTTGCCGGAAAAGCCGGAAGTCGGGCAAACTCGTGCCGACATCATCGGACGAGTCGCGTTTCTTACTTTTTCGGACGCAGGCCCGAGGGCGAAGAGCCCCACGAAGGGTATCCGTCGGTTCAAGGACGAGTGCTGGATGGGGAGAGGGGCCGTGCATTGGAACGTCGGGAGATACAGATCGAGCCGCTCCGCCCAAGCGCCGGACCGTTCGAGAAGAAGCTTCGAGCCGAAACATCGGAAATCCCCGGTTGACACAGGCCATGCGGTTGGTTGTTGCTATTGCGTCGAAAGGAGTCGTAGTGGAAGCTTCCCAATCATAGTTCAACTCTATTTCAATCGTCGGTTCGCTTGAATGAGGATTGGAATTCCGATTAGAACGAGAAGAATCCCCCCAACGACGAGTGGAGCAATGAGCCATTTCCCGACCGTGACTAGCTGGTCATTCTCATTGATCATTCCGAGGACAACACAAGCGAGCCCTCCTAGTGCGATCACGCACAGGATGCCAACCCAAAAATTAGGTGAGAGAAGCCGCTTCATTTACTCTTGAGTTGAGTAGTAGTAAGTTCCGCCAATCGCCGCCGCGCCGCCGTAGAACAACGCATCTGGGCCGTAGATAAGCGTTCGTGGCCCGATCAGGCTCGATGATGTTGAGAGCGCACCAGAGGTCATATTCAAGCTTCCTGCTGGTGCGTATCGCACACCGCCGAAATACTTCCACGCAGAATATGGGCCGATTGGAACCGGTCGGGTGAACAAGCTGGTCGCCGCATCGGGAATTCTGACGAAGTTTGTCGTCTTGTCTGGAGTCAACCCGGTGCGCAAAACCTTCAGCGCTGTGCTCTCATCTGCCACCTTTGAAGGCACAGCGAAGATACCATGCTTCCCGTTTAGGCTGTTCGTCGCCAAGATTCCAGTCTCGCCAGCTTCATCCGTAAGATGGATCAACTTTCCTCCACCTCCCGTCCTTGGGGCAACAAATCCGGGCGAATCTGAGCTTTCTGCACCAAGGGAGGCAAAAGTGCCCGTCATACCCAACACCACGAGAACGAGGCTGCTGATCAGCAATCGTAGTCGTAGTGGCAGGCCTTTGCTGTCAATCATGGCGTGCGATGAGTTTGAGAGCTTCGTTCTTGCCGTCGTAATCAAACTTGTCACGAGTCGATAGAGCTCGGCTCGGGTTCTGCCCTCGACTTTCCGTAAGCATCTCGTCCTCCACGGTGATGGTGGCGATTTTCAAATCGCCAGAAAAAACATCGACTAAGCAACTGCGGATAAGCGCGTCGGTGCCAGAAATCATACCGGTGAAAACCGTTCTCCCGTCGGCAAAGGAGAATCGGTCTGAGACAGTCATTTCAAACTCGGCCTTCATAGACCTGCCGCCTTTCGCTCAAGTTCCAAAAGCCTTTGAAGTATAGCTGCGTCCTCGGCACCAATGCCGAGCATTTGCTGATGACGCAGCATGAACTCCTTCACATGCACCTCAGCTCCCCCTCGTCCCAATCGGTCGATGATTCCAAGACGATCCTGGGTGCCATGCAAGAACTCTTCAAGAGTTGCAGCTTTGCTCGGGTTCTCTCTAAGCAGAATGTGGGTGTGGCCAGCACCTCCAACATTTGCCTCTGCGGGAATTGAGTTTAGGTAACGAAGCTCCTCGGAGCCTTCTCTCGCTATGACAATGGTCCGCCCTTTTCCTCGAACGGCTTGCAGCAATTCGGGAGTTGCCTTTTCGACGCCGAAGAGATCAGCAGGGCTGTTCAGTCCTCTCCCTGGGGCTATGCCGCCTCTCACTCCGCTCCTAGCAAAATCATCAACCATACCGCCTCCACGTCCGACAGGGACGAAGGCCAATCCGAGAGCGATTGCTCGCTCGCCAGGACTCACTTCGACGAGGCCAACACCCGGGTTTCTCCAGCCGTTCCACGTGATCGCCTGCCCCGTCGTGATGTCCGCCAAGGTCAAACCCGTCGCCAAGGCCGCTCCGGCATCAACGATAAGGTCGGCGGTCGCCAATCCCAACTCACCCCAGGTGACACGGCTTGTGGTGTTCGTCGCGACCCAATTGCTCCAAGCCTGATCCTCGGCCATCCCTGCTGAAAGAGCCCCAGACTGGTTGGCAAAGAGCTGATCGACCAATGCGTCCTGCGTGAGCGAACCCGCAAAGTCCCACGAGCCTTCCACCTTGGCAAGACGGGCAATCCTTCGCCATTCTGTCTGGCCGTCGCTCAGCACATTCCCCGCAGCAAGGCGAAGCGCGAGGGAGTAATCCTCCCAAGAACCGCGTCCGGCAGCTCCGGCAAGGCCCGCAAGTCGATTACCTTCCGTCTCAGCTGCGATCTGAGCAACCAGCAGCATGCTTCGGGCTGACTCGGGATTGATCTTCGCAAGCTCGACGAGCGCCCGCCCAAAAGAGTTTAGCCCACTGCCCCGGTTGATCGCCACTTCGGCCAACCCTTGCACATCGATCTTGTTGATCGGGTCGCCGCTGGTGTATTGATATAGATTCAGACTCTCACCCTCACCCAGCGGCTCGCGGCTTAGCCACTGGCCCGTCACCGGGTCGTAGTAGCGATGGCCGAAGTAACAGAGCCCGGTTTCCTTGTCGTAATACTTCGTCGCGTAGCGCCACGGATTGGCGTCGGCCATTTCACCCGTCGCTTCGATGAGTTCGCCAAAGGGACCATGCCAGTATTCGGCGACAAGGTCACCGTTCCCATCCGCAAGTCCGACAACATGCCCGCTTCCATCGTAGAGCGGATAGAAGCCCCGCTCGGTCTGGCCGCGGGTCTCGCGCATCAGAAGCAGTCCGCCTGCGCCACCCGCTCCGCCGCGCTTACCCGCGATGTCCGGGCCCCAGACATACTTCCGGTCGAAAAGCAGGTTGCCGAAGCCGTCCTGATGGCGCTCGTAGATCAGATCCCAGCCGTCCCAGACATAATGGATCACCTTGTGTTCGGCGGGCACGCCATCCTCGTAGCGGATGACCTCTTTCTTGAATCTCCGGCCCTCGGCGTCGTAGTCAAACCTTAGATCCCAGCCCTCCGGCGCAGTCAGGCGATCGCGCGTCGCTGCTCGAGCAAGCCGGTTCCGACCATCCCAGCCGTAGTCCCACAGCGCGGAGCTTTCCCGATTGCCGTCGGCGTCGTAGGTGAAGTCCTCCTGCTGCGGCGGGAACCAGGCGTGGCCCGAAAATTCCGCCACCGCGTCCGGGTGCGCGCCGGGGTCGCCCGCATTTTCGAGCACCGCTTCCACTTCCCACGCCACCCAGCCGCCCGCGCTGCCCGGATGCCCCAGCGATGCCACCGTCGAGCCATTGAAATCATCCGGGGCCTGGTGCAATTCGATGCCGTTGTACCAGACCCGCGCCGCCGGATCGGCGGAAATAAACAGACTGCGATCCTGCTGCGGATGGGTCATGCCCAGAAACCGGTTGAGCAGATCGCCCTGGTTGGCCGCGAAATCCACGCGCCGTCCGATGCCGTCGAAGCCGTAAGCGAAGGTGCCGAGGTCGTTGCCGGTGGCCGAAGCATTCACGAGCTGGCCGTCTCCTCCATCCCCACCCCGGTAAGTGTAGGTCCAGGTTCCCTTGTTGGTCGCCACGGTCTTGCGGCGGCCTTTCGAGTCGAAGGTCGCGTAGCCGAAATCCGGCGCACCCGTCACATTGCTGCCCGCCGAAGTGATGCGTCCCGCCGCTCCGCGCCCCCAGGTCTGAACGACCGGCCCGCGGCTCACGCCCGTCACTGAACGATTGGCCGCATCGCGCGCGTAGCTCGCAGCGAATCCCTCCGCCGTCACGCCGTTGATCTCGTCGCTTTTCCCGGTGTAGCCAAACCCGATGGCGTGGACGGACGCGCCCTTGCGGAAAAGCGTCACGCTGTCCAGCCGTCCCTGCGGGTCATAGGCGCGCACCACCTCGTAATCATCCAGCTCGCCGCTGAGCCAATCGGTGGTCGTCAGGCGGTTCTTCCCATAGTCGAGATCGCGTTCGCCGGACGGGTCGGTGATCGAGTCGATGTTACCGGCCGCGTCCCGCCCAAGACTGATCATCCCGCCGTAAAAGGGCTCCGTCACGAATCCGGATGAGGCCGCCCCGAGCCAGGCGATCGACTCAAGCTCGCGGGCTCCATCCGCCGAGTAGCCGAAGAAGGTGCTGCCGCCACGCCCGAGTGAGATGCTTTCTAAAAGACCCCCCGCAAGCCAGGTCGTCTGGGTGGCGGCCCCGGCGGCGTAGTGATGCAAGGTCTTCGTCCCGGCGGCGTTGCTCGAAAGCACCGTGCTTGCTCCTTCGCCGGGGTCGATGGTTTCCGCGAAGCCGCCAGCACTGACGACCGTCGAGCGGTCGCGGTCCATCACCCCGGCTCCGGACAACGAGTTGGCAGAGCCATCCAGCGCACGGGCCGCGGTGGTGCCATCGACCGCGACGACTTCCTCGCCGGCGGGGAACTCGTGATCGACGGGCAGAACTTCGTTCGGCCCGCCGGGATTCTGCCGGTTGGGGATGCTCAGGCTCTGGATC
>JAABSN010000255.1 GCA_011390385.1 Thioalkalivibrio nitratireducens
TGGTGCGATTCGGCCTGCCGCAGGATGCAGACCAGATCGCCTACGCGGCCAACCTGATCATCGCGGCCGTGGCCATCGTCGTGCTGGCCTATGTCTACGAGCGGGCGCGGGAAAAGGCCGAAGTGAATCTGCGCCACCTGGCGGTCACCGATAGCCTCACCGACCTCCCGAACCGCACCCTCGTGTATGAGAACTTTGCCCGCATGAAGGCGCTGGCACTCCGACAGAAAAGGCCGCTGAGCCTGCTGCTGATGGATCTGGATCATTTCAAGCAGATCAATGATCGGCATGGACATGACGCCGGAGACCGCGTGCTGCGCAAGGTCGCCGATTTGCTGCGGCAGCGGCTGCGCCAATCCGACCAGGTCTATCGCATGGGCGGCGAGGAATTCCTGGTGCTGATGCCCGATACCAGCCTCGACCAGGCGACCGTGCTGGCCGAAAATCTGCGCGCGCGCCTCGAGACACTGGAATCGCTGTTCAACGGGCAGTCGGCGGCACTGACTGCCAGCATCGGGGTGACCGAGATGACCGCGCCGGAGGAAAGCTTCGATACCCTGCTCCGCCGGGCCGATCAGAACATGTACTGGAGCAAGCGTCACGGACGCAACTGCGTCAGGGCGAGCTGAACTCTCCCCAGGCAGGAGGGGTTGTGAAACCGCGCGCGCCGCAGCCGCGGTGTCCATCGCTCATCGGCGTGGACGGGAACGAGCGCGGCGACAGCGCTCTGAACAGTAACGGACCTCTTCCCAGCAGGTCCGCCACTTCTTGCGCCAGGCGAACGATCGCTGACAGACCGGACAGATTTTGTGCGCCAGATCGGATTTCTTCATGGCCTGGATTGAAGCAGATGCACTGCAGCGTCCGGTGAAATCCGAGCGCCGCGAGGGCGGCTCCTGGCACGGCGTCGCGGAGCGAACGAGAGCGCGCTCGAACCAGACAGGCTGGCGCCGGGTCCGGTCTGGTCGGGCGCTCAGACCAGCTGTCGCGGGATGGCTTCATCCCAGTTGATCGAGCAGACTCGCTTTTCGCCAGCGCCAGTCATCTCATAGGCATCGAGCGTGGCGTGGAGAAGGAACTCGCTGGCCGAGGAGGTGAGAACCGTGCGGGTTACCGTGCGGATACGCCAGTCGCCACGGACCAGACTACGCTCCCAGACCGTTTCGGCGCGCGGCGTGCCGAAATCGTCAGCGGTGGAGGAATAGTGTTCCACGGCGCGCGAGCGGACCTCGAGATCGATGTGGTCAAGACGCATACTGCCACGATCGTCGATCACTTCCAGCGTCGACCGGTCGGCGGCCAGGTCCCGGTGCACGAACCAGTTGTTATCGGGTGCGACCAGGGTGGAAATCGGTGCCGGATGGGTCGCTTCCGGTTCTTCGAAGGGCAACAACTCCTCGTCGCTCTGTCGCGGTGGCCTTTCCGGCAGCGTGAGATGACAGTTCTCGGTGAACACATTCAGCCGTACCGGCTCCGGCGGAGGCCAGGCCAACGGCCAGTAGGATGTCGAAATCGATATTCGCAGGCGATGTCCGCGCGGAAACGCGTGGGCGATCCCGTTCATTTCGACCCGAACCCTGTAGCGCTTGCCCGGCTGCAGCGGTCGCGGATCCTCACTGCCGTAGCGGTGCGTCAGGTTCAACAGCCCGTAGGTGACCCGGGTGGCGCGGTCATCCGGGGCAACGTCCGACAGCCGCACCGCCACCATCGCAACCGCCTGCTCGGTACTGACTTCCAGATCGACGATCGGTGAGCCCATGATTTCGAGGTCGTCGGCAAGCGCTTCGCTCTGAAACACCAGCGCGCCACCGTCTTCCTCGCGCTGGTCATGAGCCAGATCGGGACCGGCCCCGTAAGCACACCATTTGCCGGCGAACAATCCGACCGTCAACGGCGATTGCACCGTATGCTCGAATGGGGTCGGCGCCTCGTTCCCGTCGACCAGAAGATAGCGCGAGAAACGATACTTCCTATGGCGAAGGTCGGCGCCTGGCCAGGACGTCTCGGCCACCCACCGCCCCGGACGCGTGGAATAGTGCGTCGTTGGCGCAACGCTGTCCTGCATCCACACCCGCAGCATCGGCTCATCCATGATCCCGGTCTGTGCGTCTTTCAGCCAGTAGTCCCACCAGCGCAGCAGTTCCTGCACAAAGCCGATGGCGGGACCCGGCACACCCAGATGCGGATACATGTGACTCCAGGGGCCAATCAGCCCCTTGCGGGGACACTGAAGATTCCTCATCAGGCGAAAGACGGCGTTCGAGTAACCATCGGTCCAGCCACTGACCGAGTACACCGGACAACGGATCGCCGAGTAGTCCTCGTTGACCGATCCGTGACGCCAGTAGTCATCCCGGCGCTGTCGGCGCAGCCACTTTTTCAGCCACAGGCCGCTGCCCTGCAAGCGTTCAAACCACATTTCGCGCCAGCGCTCGCCTACCAGGTCGGGGTCCGGCGGCAGGCTGTTGTAGGCGAACATCACCGAAGCCCAGGAAATATTGTCGCCGAGCAGACAACCTCCCATATGGTGCACATCGTCGGCATAACGATCGTCGGTGGCACAGACCGCGACCACGGCCTTGAGCTCCGGGGGACGCATCGCAGCAATCTGCAGGGCGTTGAAACCGCCCCAGGAAATACCCATCATGCCGACATCGCCGTTGCACCAGGGCTGCTCGGCCAGCCACTTCAGAACGCTGGTGCCATCGTCGAGCTCGAGCTGCAGGTATTCATCTTCCAGCACCCCTTCCGACTCACCGCTGCCGCGCAGGTCCACACGTATGCACGCATAGCCGTGGGCGGCCATGTATGGATGCATCATCTCGTCGCGCCGGGCCGTTCCGAAACGCTTGCGGTAGGGAATGTATTCCAGAATCGCCGGAACCGGCCGCTCGTGGCGAGGCCGCCAGATGCGCGCGGCCAGGCGAACCCCGTCCGGCATGGGAATCCAGACGTTCGGCTCCTCGATGACTTCTTCGGGCAGATCCGCCGGCTTCACCAGTTCCATGGGGCTTGGTCCTTTGCTGTCGAAACGCCGACTCAGTCGTCGTCGGAATCGATCCGGAAGGGCAGAAATCCCTCTACTTCGGCAAAGCGATCAAGCAACTGCTTCTGGCGATCGGCGCCAAGAAAAACTACCGCGATTTCGTAGCTGTAGCTGTCCTGGAATTTCAGATCGCTCAACCGCATCCCTTCTTCAACCAGGGGTTGTACGAAGGCATCCGGATAGGCCGCCCTGACCCGTTCGATATCTTCCTTCGACGGCACCTTGCGGACTGTACCGTCGCTGATCTCGTCCTTGAACAAACGCATCATGAACTTGCCCGACAACTCATGCTCCCCCTTCCCTTGCGGCATTGCGGGCTCACGTCCCAGCGCGAGGTCGAGGACAACTTTCTGGTTGGTCGCTCCATCGACCATCAGAAACAGCGGCGAGTGCGATTTCGAAATCCGCGAATTGACTTCCAGCAACCTCAGGCTGTCGTCGTCGTGGTTCCAGAAAAACTCGATGTTGAACGTGCCCTGGTCAAAACCGATATGGCGCATGAAGGTTCGAGCCGCCTTGATCATCCGGGCCTGAACTTTCCTGGGGAGCTTGGATGGATACTGGTAGCGCGAAAAGCTCGAATGGTGCTTGCCGGAGCGAAGCGAATCGATCGCACCGAACACCTGAACCTCGCCATGCCAGCAATAGCCCTCCACGGTGGCCTGGAAACCCGACGAAATGATCTCCTCGGCAATGCAGTGATAGCCATCGACCTCGGCGACTTCGTCCGGCGGATTCACCAATTCGAGAAATTCATTGAACGGCTTTCCAAACAAGCCGATCTTTTCGCGAATTTCAGGAATATGCTCGCGCAGCGCGTCCGGCCCGTCGATGTAGAACCCCAGGAACGAGGAGTGCGACTTGACCGGTTTCAGCCAGAACGGATACTCGATTCGCACGTCGGCTGCCGGATCGTCGGCAAAGGGGTTGATCGCCTGGAAATTCGGTACCAGATCGGGCAGCACCTTTTTTTGCTCCAGGCGTGACCAGTACTTGTGCTCGCAGCGGGCCACGGCTTCCAGCGGAGGCGCTGGCAGACCGGCGTCATGCGCGATGACGGGTACGTAAGCCGTGGTCGGAAAGTCCCAGTACCCCATGATTGCATCCGGGCCGCCGTCCACTTCGGCGAACCGTTTTTTGGCCTGCTTCCGAGCATCGCTGAGGCTGAGGTATGCCCCGCCATCGGCATCGACGACCTCACCCAGACCGAACAGCGAATGAAACCGATATGTCTCATCGCTGCCGGCGTCTGCGTCGATCGTCCTGAGCAATTCATGATTGAAATCATCAAGCCCCATGACAAAAATGTTTTTCATTGCGGCTTCTTCTCCTCGTCCTGCGACCCCGTTGAGCCTGGCGGCCGTCGGCTCTCGGTTCCGCCGATCCGGGGCGACCGGCTCCACTTGCAAACAAGGGCCGACAAACGGAGCTTGCCGGCCCTTTTCACTGCACTACCTTAGAACCGGTTTTTTTCAGGTCAGCACGAACGTGACTCGCATGATCACCCGGTAGTTGACGATATTGCCGTTCTCG
>JAABSN010000256.1 GCA_011390385.1 Thioalkalivibrio nitratireducens
CCCCCTTGAGAATGCTGCCGCCGATGACGGCGAACAGGGCTCCGATAAAGCCAATGACGCTGAGAAAATCCATGACGCTTCAGACGCGGCCGACGATCGAGGTCAGGCCGCGAGCCGGACCCGCTTCATCAGCCCGTTGACATCGAAGATCAGCGCGATATGACCGTCTCCTGTGATCGTGGCACCGGCAAAGCCCGGCACCTTCTGCAGAATCCGACCCAGCGGCTTGATCACCACCTCTTCCTGGCCCAGCACGTCGTCGGTCACGAAGCCGACGGCATTGCTGCCGACCTGCAGAACCACGACGTAGACCGCGGCCGCCTCACCCTGCTGCGACGGGTGGTCGAGCAGTCGACTGAGAAACACGACGGGCAACGGCTTGCCGCGGACCATGATGACGTCGCGTCCGGATACCTGGTGCACTTTCTCGGAGGACAGCGAAAAGACCTCGATGACCTGAGAAAGCGGGAACGCATAGGTATTGCTGGACAGGCGCACCATCAGCGTCGGCAGGATGGCCAGCGTCAGCGGCACGCGGACGCTCACGGTCGTGCCCTTGCCGACTTCGGACTCGATCTCGACATTACCGTTCAGGCTGCCGATCCGGGTCTTGACCACGTCCATACCGACACCGCGACCCGAAATATCGGATACCTTGTCGCAGGTCGTGAATCCGGCGTGGAAGATCAGGTCGAAACAGTCGGTCCGGCTCAGCTTCTCGGCCGCATCGACCGAAATCACGCCTTTCTCGACGGCGCGCAGCTTCAGTTTCTCGGGATCCATGCCACGGCCGTCATCGCTGACCGTGATCATGATGTGCTCCCCTTCCTGTTGCGCCGCCAGGTGGACCTTGCCGCCACGCGGCTTGCCCTGGGCTTCGCGCTCGTCCGGCGGCTCGATCCCGTGGTCCATCGAGTTGCGCACGAGGTGGACCAGCGGATCGGCCAGTGCCTCGACCAGATTCTTGTCGAGGTCGGTATCCTCGCCGCTCATCGTCAGCTCGATGTCCTTTTTCAGGCTGCGTGCCGCATCCCGAGCGAGGCGCGGAAAGCGCGAGAACACCTTGCGAATCGGTTGCATCCGCGTCTGCATCACCCCGTTCTGCAGATCTGCAGTCACGAGGTCGAGATTGGCCACGGCCTTGTTGAGCTCGTCGTTGCCGAGGTTGCTCCCGAGGTTGGTCAGGCGGTTGCGCACCAGCACCAGTTCGCCGACCAGGTTCATGACCGCGTCCAGCCGGGACACATTGACCCGGACCGAAGACTCCGCAGTCGCTGTCTTCTGGCCGTTGCCGGCGCGCGCCGCCGTCCGTTCCCCACCCGCAGGGCCGGCTGCCGGATCCGGCGCTTCCGGTTGCGGCAACGGGGTCACGTTCTCACCCGACTGCACCGGTCCGGAAGACGCAGACGAGCCTTCGGGCTCGACCGATTCCGGCGCAGGATCTGCACTCCCGAGGTGGGCGGCACTGCCGCTGCCCTGCAGCTGATCCAGCAGTGCCTCGAACTCGTCGTCCGTGATCTCATCACTCGCCGCAGCTGCAGGCGCGGGCGCAGCCGGCAGTTCGGTCTCGACCTGCTCGGCACGAGCCTGCGCCACGATCTGGTCAAACTCGGCTTCGATCGGATCGATCTCTTCGGCGGCTGGCGCGGGCGGAGCCTCGTGGACCGGCGGAGCTGCAACCGGCTCGGGCGCCGGCGCAGGTGCGGGCGCGCCGCCTTTGCCGATGAAACCCCGAATGGTGTCGGTCAGTCCGGCCGGCGCCGGTTCCGGCGCTTCGCCGGCCGAGACACTTTGCAGCATGTCTCCGATCAGATCCAGCGCCTGCAACACGGCATCCATGATCTCGGCATCGAGCGTCAACTCGCCCTTGCGCATGGCGTCGAAGGCTTCCTCGGTCGCATGGCAGAGATCCACCAGCGGAACGACGTTCAGGAAACCGGCGCCACCCTTGATCGTGTGGAAACCCCGGAAAATGCTGTTGAGCAGGTCCTTGTCGTCGGGCGTTCGCTCGATCTCGACCAGTTCCTCGCTGAGCTTCTCGACGATCTCTCCGGCTTCGGCCAGAAAGTCCTCGCGAATGCTGTCGTCCAATTCAAATCCCATGACTCCATTCCCTCCTCGCTAGAAGCCGAGGCTGGACAGCAGATCGTCCGCTTCGTCCTGACCGCTGACGCGTTGCTTGTTCCAGTCCTCTTCTTCCTTGTTTTCCTTGTTCTCGTGGGTTTCCACTGCCGCCTCGAGACTTCCGCCCCGCCCGGCCACCTTGATCATGTTGAGCAGAGTCTTTTCGACGTCCTGGACCAGTCGGATCACCTTTCGGATCTCCTGGCCCGAAAGGTCCTGGAAGTCCTGCGCCATCAGGATGTCCGACAGCCGTGCCCGAAGCTGCATGGAGCGTTCGTCCGTGGCCTTGAAGTACTCGCCGATCTCGCCGACCAGGGTCCTGAACTCGTCCGCCGACAGTTCGCGGGCCCGAAATTTCTGCCAGCGTCCGGAAAGTTGAGTCGTGGAGTCGTGCAATTGCTCCGCGACCGGGATGGCCGATTCGATCAGGTCCATGGTGCGATGCGCCGAACGCTCGGTCATTTCGATCACCTGGTCGAGCCGATCGCGTGCGTCGGGAAACTCGGAGCCGGCGACTTCCAGCAGCCGGGTGTCGGCCTGGAAGCTCGTCAGTGCGTCGTGCAACTGTCGTGTCAGGCGGCCGATTTCCTGGAAAAGACTCTGCTCCCGCAGGGCAGTGAGCTTGTCCAGCTGATTCTGGAAATCGACCGGGTCGGATTGCTCGGCGGCCGTCAGCAGCGCACGAATCGTCGGCAGATAAGTCTCCGGCGACCATTCGGCCGATTCGACGAATTCCTTGCTTGTGCTTTCCATGCTCATCATCCCAGCCGCTCGAATACTTTCTCGATCTTCTCCTGCAGCGTATGGGGCGTGAACGGCTTGACCACGTAGCCATTCACGCCGTTCTGGGCCGCCTCGATGATCTGTTCGCGCTTGGCCTCGGCGGTCACCATCAGCACCGGGATGGTCTTCAGCTTGTCGTCGGCCCGGATCTGCTTGAGCAGGTCCAGCCCGGTCACATTGGGCATGTTCCAGTCGGTCACGACGAAATCGATGTGCTTGGTCTTCAGCACCTGCATCGCGGCGGCGCCATCCTCGGCTTCGCAGATATTCGAGAAACCGATCTCGCGCAGTTGGTTCTTGACGATCCTGCGCATGGTCGAAAAGTCGTCGACCACCAGGATTTCCATGTTCTTGTTCATAACCTCGTTCTCTCTGGTCAAACCGCTGCGCCCGCGGCGCTCAGGTGCGCCACTCGTGAAGGCGTGAACGGACCCGGATCAGCGCCTGCCCATGCAGCTGACAGACCCGGGACTCGCTGACACCCAGCACTTCTCCGATTTCTCTCAGATTCAACTCATCGTCGTAATAAAGACTCATGATCAGTCGTTCACGCTCCGGCAGATGATCGATGGCGTCCACGACAGCCTGCTGCAGACCCTGCGCTTCGAGTCCGGCATCGGGCTGGATCCGCTCGCCGGCATTGCTCTCGATATCCTGCGTCTTCAGATCCTCGAGCGCAAAGACGTGACAGTTCACAGCGTCACGTGCGGTGCTGAAATACTCGTCGATCGTCACACCCATTTCCTCGGCGACTTCCTGGGCCTCGGGACTTCGGCCCAGCTGGTGTTCCAGCCGACGCATGACCTGCTCCATCTCGCGGGCCCGCCGATGCACCGAGCGCGGCGCCCAGTCCGATCGTCGAAGTTCGTCGACCATCGCACCGCGAATCCGGATGCCGGCGTAGGTCTCGAAGTTCGCGCCCTGACCGCCGGTAAACCGCTTCGCGGCCTCCATGAGCCCCAGCATGCCGGACTGGATCAGGTCGTTCACATCGACACTGTTCGGCAGCCGCGCCACCAGGTGATAGGCAATCCTGCGCACAAGATCCGCATGTTCCGAGACCAGTCTCTCCAGATCGACGGCTTCGGCATCGAAATATCCGGACTGGGCTCCGACCATCATGCTTCCGACGGTTCGGCCCGACGCCCCAGCGCCGCCTCGATAAAGAACGAAATGTTGCCGCTGGCGCCGTCCGCTACCTCCCATGTATCGACCACGCCGGCCAGTTTCTTGAATGCATACGCCGCCCTGGACTCCGGACTGGCCAGCAGGACCGGCTGACGTTGCCGCAACGCACGGCGCAGCTGGTCGTCGAACGGCACGTGGCCGGCATATCGAATCACGACGTCGAGATACTGATCCGTGACGCGGGCAAGGCGGCGATACAGCGCCCGTGCTTCACTCTCGGTGCGCACCATGTTGCAAAGAATCCGGACCTGCTGCACGCCGTAGTCCTGATGCAGCACCTTGATCAGCGCATAGGCGTCCGTCATCGAAGCCGGCTCGTCGCAGACCACGACCAGCACTTCGTGCGCGGCGCCGGCAAACATCATCACCGAATGGCTGATGCCGGCCGCGACATCGACGATCAGCGTATCGACGTCGGCC
>JAABSN010000257.1 GCA_011390385.1 Thioalkalivibrio nitratireducens
GTGCATGGCCGTCCGCTGTTGTCGAAATGGTGTCGGAACCAACGCTCCACAGGTGCGAGCTCCGGGTGTTCCAGTCCAGCGGCAAGCAGTCGCCACAGGCGCGGCTGGTGAATCTGGTAAGCGGGCTTGTGATCGCGCCGGGCCAGCCGCGTGAAAATGCCGATGATCTTGACGGTGCGTTGTGCCCCGAGCACACGGTAATGATGCAGGAATGCGTCAGGGGGCCACGGACTTTCGGCCATGACCCGGGCCAGTGTTTCCGCGACGACCTCGGGCGAGACATCCCGTCGCGCGTCTTCGAGCAGGGAAACGACATCGTAGGCAGGGCTGCCAAGTACCGCGTCCTGGAAATCCAGCAGACCGCAGGCATCCGTTCCTCGGTTTGCATCTCCGGACAGGAGTATCAGATTGTCAACGTGGAAATCGCGGAGCACCAGCGTAGCCGGGAGTGCCGGCATGGCATCGAGGACCATCCGCCAGGCGTGTTCGAAGTGCTCGCGGACCTCCGCGGGTGCCGGGTTACCATGGGCCTCCGGCCAGTACCAGTCGACGAACAGGCGGGCTTCCTGCAGCAGCAGTTCGGTGTCATAGGCCGCGAGCGCCGGTGCGAGGCGCGACGCGTCGTCAAGCCCCGGCCAGCGCGATTGCAACGTGACCAGGGTGGAGGCCGCAAGCCGATACAGTTCCGGTTCCGATACCCCGGAGGCGAGAGCACGCGTGAAGGTCTGCTCGCCCAGATCCTCGAGCAGGAGGAAGCCCCGGTTCCGATCGACGGCGAGAACCTTCGGTGCGCGCAGGCCCAGCCGGTGCAGCAGGCTCGCGACGCGCAGGAACGGGCCGGTGTCTTCGCGTTCGGGCGGCGCATCCATGACCACGTAGCTGGTATGGTCCCGGCGGCTGCGGAAATAGCGCCGGAAGCTCGCGTCGTTGCCCATCGGTTGCGCCGGAGAGAAGTCCGGGTGCAGTTCGCGCAGCCAGCGATCCAGCGCCGACGCGCGTGTGTCCGGGCTCGCGGTCATGCAGGGACTGCCGCCGGACGTGTTCCCGGCACCCGACGAACCTCGGTCTCGATGTCGCCGCTGGGATGAAGTCGAAAGACACGATACCCCGACTCGATCGGATCCAGCGCGAAGTCTTCCGCTCCGGGTAGAAACTGAACCAGGGTCGACGGGCAGCCGAGCAGGCGGATCGATCCATGGTTTCGGTCGAACGCCTGATGGATATGTCCGAAGATGCAGGCGCGGACGCGCGAATGCCGCTCCAGCAGGTTCAGAAGTTCATCGCCGTTGCTCAGGCCCAGGCGGTCGAGCCAGCGGCTGCCGACGGCGACCACGGGGTGATGGACGGCAACCAGTACCCAGTGGTCCGGGTGTCGGGCGATGGCGTCATCGACTCGCCGCAGGTCCTCGTCGCGGATCAGGCCCGCGACATGGCCCGGCCAGGATGAGTCCAGCCCGATGATCAGCCAGTTCCCGAGGATGCGTTCGTCGTCGAAGCCATGTCCGGCTTCGCGAAAGGCTTCTCGAGCCCGGTCGTGATGATCATGGTTGCCTGCCAGCGCCGAAATCGGAGCCGGCAACCGCGACAAGTGTTCCAGGAGACGTGCGTAGACTTCCGGCTGCGGGTCCTCCGCAAGGTCGCCAGTGACCAGGATCGCGTCCGGATCCGGGCAGAATCCGTTGATGTCGCGTATCACTGTCTCGAGTTGCAGGTCGCTGTCCGGATATCCGGCCCGGATCGGACCCCGGGTCCGACCCAGATGGGTGTCGGTGATCTGAACGAGGGTCATCGTCTTCTGCATTTCGCCACCTGCACCTCGGTCGTGTCGGCTGATGTATGGGCTTGCTCGTTCCAAGCGGCGTAAGGTAACGCCTTGGACTATACTGGTCGAGTTAAAGAAACGTGGATTGGTATCTGTCCCGCTGCCGTAGCCGGGGCGTATCGAGAAAGAAAGGACGTTGGCATGGAAACTGGATTGCAGGAATACCGTCCCTCGGCCGACGAGCCGTACATGAATCCGCGCCAGCTGGATTATTTCCGGCGCAAGCTGGAGGCGTGGAGGGACGAACTCATTGCCGAGTCCGAGCAGACGCTGGAACATCTGCGCAGCGAGAGTTGGCAGGAGCCGGATCCCAACGACCGCGCGAGCCATGAATCGGAAGCGAGCCTCGAACTTCGCACGCGGGATCGCTACCGCAAGCTGATTGGCAAGATCGATGCCGCGATCCGCCGGATCGAGCGCGGTGAATACGGCTACTGCGAAGAGACCGGTGAGCCCATCGGTCTGCCCCGACTGGAGGCGCGCCCCATCGCGACCCTCAGCGTGGAGGCGCAGGAAGCCCACGAGCGCGACGAGCATCGCCGGGCCGACTGATCCGGATCGCGCCCTGGCAGGAGCGACTCTCGGTCGCGAAAATTCACGTCGACGGATCCGCCTGAACCCGGTTCGTGCCTGAACGTCGCTACCCGATGCGGGGCGTCGCTCGTGGCAATGGTTGGGAGACCTGCAGATGGCTGGCTGGCAGTTCTGGATTGATCGCGGCGGTACCTTTACCGATATCGTGGCGCGTCGACCCGACGGTGGTCTGATTACGCGCAAGCTGCTGTCGGAAAACCCCGAAGCCTATGTCGATGCCGCCGTGCAGGGAATCCGGGACGTTCTCGATCTGGATCCCGAGGCGCCGATTCCGTCGGAAGCGATCGAGGTGGTGAAGATGGGCACCACCGTTGCGACCAATGCTCTGCTCGAGCGCAAGGGTGAACCCACGCTGCTGGTGATCACGCGGGGCTTCGGCGATGCCCTGCGCATCGGTTACCAGGCTCGCCCGGAGATCTTCGCACGCCGTATCGTGCTCCCGGAACTGCTGTATTCACGGGTCGAGGAGGTCGAAGAGCGCGTTGGTGCCGACGGCACCGTGCTGGTGCCGGTCGATCTGGAGTCGCTGCGACCGCGGCTGCAGCAGGCTCTGGCCGATGGGTTTCGGGCGGTCGCGATCGTCTGCATGCACGGCTACCGCTTTCCCGCCCACGAACAGGCGATCGCCGGACTGGCGCGTGGCCTGGGCTTTGCACAGGTCTCGGTCAGCCACGAAACCAGCCCGCTGATCAAGCTCGTTGGCCGTGGTGACACGACCAGCGTCGATGCCTACCTCTCGCCGATCCTGCGTCGTTACGTGGAGCATGTCGCCACTGCGCTGGGGGACGTGCGCCTGCAGTTCATGCAGTCCAACGGCGGTCTCACCGACGCCACGCTGTTCCAGGGCAAGGACGCGATCCTGTCCGGTCCGGCCGGCGGGATTGTCGGCGCACGTGAGGTGGCGCGCCAGGCCGGGTTCGAGCGAATCATCACCTTCGACATGGGCGGTACCTCCACTGACGTGGCGCACTACGCCGGTGAGTTGGAGCGCGTCTACGAGACCCAGGTCGCGGGGGTCCGATTGCGGGCACCGATGCTGGACATCCATACCGTTGCCGCTGGCGGCGGCTCGATCTGCTGGTTCGACGGGCAGCGCCTGCGCGTCGGCCCGGAATCCGCGGGCGCGAATCCCGGGCCAGCCTGCTATCGGCGTGGCGGACCGCTGACGGTGACCGACTGCAATCTGATGCTCGGACGGCTGCAGCCCGAATTCTTTCCGCGGGTGTTCGGACCCGGCCAGGATCAGCCGCTGGATCGCCAGCGGGTCCGGGTGTTGTTCGACGAACACGTGCAGGCAATGGTCGCGGCAGGGGCGCCCGGGAGTACGCCGGAGCAACTGGCCGAGGCCTTCCTTCGGATCGCCGTCGAGCACATGGCCCAGGCGATCAAGAAGATTTCGGTGCAGCGCGGCCACGACCTGGCCCGCTACGCGCTGGTCTGCTTCGGCGGCGCCGGAGGTCAGCACGCCTGCCAGGTCGCCGATGCACTGAACATGCGTGAGGTGGTCCTGCATCCGCTGGGTGGCGTGCTCTCGGCGTACGGGATGGGAATTGCCGAGGTGCGCGCGCTGCGCGAGCAGAGCCTCGAGTGTGCGTTGGACGAACCCGAAGCCACGGCTCGGATCGATCGCTGTATTCAGGCCCTGCGCACGGCTGCGCTGGATGAACTCGCCACGCAGGCACTGGGCGGTATCGAGACGGCCGTGTACTCCTCGGTGCAGATCCGCTATCAGGGCTCCGACACGGCACTGGCGGTCCCGCTGGCGCCCGTGGCCGCGATGGCGGAGAATTTTCGCGCAGGCTACCGGCAACGTTTCGGATTCCTTCTCGGGGACCGCCCGCTGGTTGCCGCGACCTGCGTGGTCGAAGCCGTCGCCGGGGCGCGTGAGGTCGGCGCGGTCTCCCCGTTGCCGCACAGGGAAACGGAGAGCCCCGACCCGATCACACAGGTCGACGTCTGGATCGAGGGCTCGCCCCGGGCAATCCCGCTGTATCGGCGGGAAGACCTGGAAGCCGGGCAGAGTCTTTGCGGCCCTGCGGTGTTGATCGAGACCACCGGCACGCTGGTCGTGATGCCGGACTGGATGGCCGAA
>JAABSN010000258.1 GCA_011390385.1 Thioalkalivibrio nitratireducens
CCATCGGACTCGGAGTAGATGTCCTTGAGGACACCATGATCCCGCATGAAGGCCATTGCCGCGGCGCTCATGCTGCCAGTGCCGCTCGGACGGTAGCCGTCTTCGATCATGCGCCCGGGCAAGGCCCGGAACAGCAAATGGAACAAATCATCGCCATAGCCGCCCATCAGGGTGCCTGTGAGCAGCACGGTCTTGCGAGCCTTGGCTGCCAAGACACCCATCGCCTGCCCTTGTGCCGACCCGCCCGTTTTGTACTCGTGGGCTTCGTCGGCAATAAGAAGATCGAACGTGCCTTGCGGGAGGTAGCGTTTGACGTACTCCGAGGGTTGGTAGCCCCCTTCGCCAAAGCCGAACTCCATGCTCGACATCGCGCGTTCCATGCGCTGGGCCTGCCGATCGGAAAATACCAACTCCCCCCGGTCATCCATCAGGTTGATGAAGTTGTGGAGGTTGTCGCCGAGCATCGAGGCCAGGAAGCTGTCGCCGAACGTTTTCATCAGCTTCTGTGCAGTGACTTCGCCGATCGTCGGAATACGCTTCAAGGCCCGCAGCACGGCGGAGGACTGATCGCTGCCGGACAAGGTTCGCGGACGAACCAGCGTCCACAGTGCGCCGCCGCAGACATTGCACTTACGGCGGGTTTCCTCTGCTTCCAGATCAAGCGGGTTGATCGGCTCGCCGTCCAGGTTGTTGATGACCGTACCGCAATGGGGGCAAGCTCCGACAGCACCGTAGCGGGTTGGTCTGCGCACGAAGGCGGGCTTCCAATGGAAGCCCATGCGCATCCTGACCCTGCCGATGATAAAGAACTCTTGCCCCACGGCGGGCACACCCAATTGCTCGCGCAGCTTGATGAGCTTGATCAGGGTGTCCGGGCCGTTGAGCACCCAGACCTTGGCCCCCGCAACGGTTTCGAGGATTTCCCGGCGCCACTTGTAAACCAGGTGGGGCGGACTCAAGACGAGCGTGCGGCGGTAGCCCTCCGCGTTGAGGACGGCCGCCAGTGCAATGCCGACCGTGGTTTTGCCGGTGCCCATCTCGCCATTGACGATCGCGGCGCGTTCGCCCTCGTTGATGAGCAGCTCTGCGGCGGCGTGGACGATTTCAGCCTGCGCGGAAAACAGCTTGCGCTTGAGACCGGCTAGCGCGAGCTGGCGGCTGGGCCGGGGTATGCCGTCATAGACCGGCGGATTGGCCCGGTTGAGGGAATCCAGCAGTTCATCGCCGAATTCGGTGACGAAATTCTGCAAGGTGAGAGACAGCCCGGAGGCTTCCGGGTCGAACAGATCGTCCGTATCGGACGAGGTGGGGACGGCGGGAGCCGCTTCGATGGTAGTGGTCATGGTGATGCTCCAAGTGAATGGGCATGCACCGCCCCCAAGGGCAGTGACATGCCCGCGGGGGGATTGAGATGGCAACACGGGGTCACCACCGAGAACGTCTACTCGCAAGCAGTATGGGAACAGGGCGAGAAGCTGCCCTGCGGATCAGTGGATGGTGACGATTCTCCCCAGCGTGGCTGAGTCGGGCGTCAAATCCCAAGCGCGGATCACCGGCACGAACTTGTCCGTGAGGATGCGGGTTTCGGCGATGGAGCCGTCGTCGCGTTCGCGGTATTCCGTGGTGGTGCTCTTTTGCTTGTAGGTATCGCCCTTGACGGCCAGTGTGCGGCCGCTGGGGGACTGAACGACACCCGAGATCGCACCAGCCGCAAGGGCCAGCGCCAGGTGCCAATGGGACAAGGCCCGAGCCGGGGCACGCGGGGACTGTTGCGCCGCGCCGAGATGGGTCTCTAACGACGGCCACAGGCCCTGCAGACGCCGGGTTTCCTCGGCGAACTGCTCAGGCTCCATGCTGATGCGGCAGAAATGCTCCGGCTCGGCAGGCATGGCGGGAACGGCGTAGGGAAGCAGCGTCCATTGGGGCGGCAGCTCCGGTGGCTCGAACTCGCCTTGGCCAACTTGCAGCAGCCGAGTGCGAATGACTTTTACATCGTCGCCCGCCAGCTCACGCTGACGGGTTCTGCGGCCAAAGATCACGACCTGCTTGAACTGCGGATCGACAGCGCGGTGGATGCTCAAATCGGTGAAGTGCCGCGTCAGCCAGCCAACCAGCTCCTGATCGAGCACGTAGGACGGTACGATGAAAACCAGGATGCCGTCGTATTGCAGCAGCGGCAGCGTCTTCTGGTAGAACAGCTTCTCCAGCCTTACTCGGCCTTTGCCGTCGTAACCCATGTTGCCGCTGGCATCCTTGGACAGGTCGCCATACGGCGGGTTGAGCCACAGCAGGCCAAAGCTCTGACGCGAGATCAGCGTGTCCATCAGATCGCCGTGGATGCAGCAGTCGACCAACTGGCGTGCGTGGTTGGCGCGCTCCTGGTCGTACTCCACGGCGAACGCGGTGACTTGCTCACGCCCGAGGGCATGGGCGGCCTCCGCGATGGCCACACCTTCTCCGGCGCAGGGATCGAGGATGCAGATCGGCCCATCGCTGGGCATCAGTGCGTTGAGTGCCCTTTCGAGCGTTGCTTCGTCGGTCGGGTAATAGCCGTTCTTGGCGAAATTCCGGGCGATGCGGTGGAACATGAGTGCCATGGCAGTCTCCTGGTTGGCGGGGATGAAAAGGAATGGACGCGCCGTGAACGGCGCGTCCCGATTAATGGCGTCAGGCCACGGCCTCCAGTTCCAGCAAAGCCGTAGCCGGTTGTGAGGACGGATAGGCCGAGAGAACGCCGCAGCGGATCAGTTCGCCCAGCGCATCGGTGAGCGCGGGAACGTCCAGATTCAGGCGAAACCCTTGCAGCGGCCCCAGGGCCATCGGCAAGCTGCGGAGCATTTCCCGCTCGTGCAACAAGGCCAGCACAGGGGCCTGCCAGTGGTCCAGCAAGGGCAATGGGCAGGTGTCCTTGACCAGGTGCCACAGCCGTGACGTGGGATCGGCGGCCGAGCGCGGCAGCAGCGCCAGGGCGCTGGAGGTGCTCTTGTCGGGCCGGGTGCAGCGTCCGTCGAACAGCCACAGATTGACCATCGAGCCGAACAGCGTGCGGCGATAGGCGCGGGTCAGCCGCTTTTCCAAGCGATTGACCGGGCCGACGAACACGGGAACGGAGCCGCCCTGTTCGGTGATGAGATGGAACTGATCAAGCCCGTTCTCGTCCCCGCCCAGGGTCAGCCGGGCCAGGAATTGCTGGATCGCGGTGTCCCGCGCCCAGACGGAGAGAAAGACCAGATCACCCTGTTCACCGCAGACGCAGGCATCGGCCATCAGGTCGCTGCATTCGTCGATGCGGTACATGGTCGTGGAAGATGAAGGTGCAGGCATTGGTGATGTCCTCGAAGAAGAGGGACAGCACCGCCCGCAAGGGCAGTGGCTGCCCCGTGGGGTGGAAAGAAGAACCGCTATTCGGCCTCGCGGCGCCACTCTTGCGTCTTGAAGTTCAGCGCATAGCCCAGAGCACTCAGGCGGGCGATCTGTGCGCGCAGTGTGCGGCGGTCGATGGTCGAATCCAGTTTCACGGACTCGTCCAGCGGCCACAGCAGTCCGAACAGCGCCGCGTCGCCGCTGTCGGGACCGCCGGCGGCGGCCACCTTGGCAGATGGCGCATCCACGCCAAAGGGCGTGGTGTCGACCAGCGGGTCAGTCGATGCCTGTACCGGAGCCTGGACAGGCTTGGGCTTGGATGCCGGGGCAGCAGCAGGCGTGGCCGGCTGCGCACCCAACTCCTCGTCGAGCGGATCGATGTCCTGGGAGGCGAAGCTGCGGGCCTCGTCCTTGCTCAGTTTGTCGATACCCGAGAGGGTCATACCGTCCAGACTGGCGCGGATCTCGAACCGCATGCCGCCACCCGTGGGATAGGCCCTCGGGTAGATGTAGCGGATGATGAATTCCCCGTCGTACTTGCCTTCTGGGTACTGCTCCAGTTCGGCATCCTTCACCTCGAACACACCGAGGTGCGTGGTGAGGCGCCCGATCGTGAACGGGCCATTGCGACCCCGGATCGTGCGCAGCGTGAGCTGGCCGGGAACGAGGATGGGCGAAGCGGATTTCTGAGAAGCTGACGTGGTCGCCATGACGAATCTCCTTGTGATGAGGTCTGGGGCCGCGAGGGGCACCCGATGTAAAAAGAAAAGTACGGACTGCGCCCTGGTGAACGTAGTCCGTGCGGCACTCAGGCTTTCAGTTGGCGCATGCCATCGGCCAGCATCCACAACGCCCGGTTGAGGCGCAGGTTCTGGTCGATGCCTTGCACTTCCCGGGTTCGCTGGCGGCGGCCAAGGGCCGTGCGCGCGGCGAGGCCACCTTTGATCATGTTCTCCTGGATGCGATTGAACGCCGACCACAGATCGGGCTTGCGGTCATCGAATCGCCGGGGAACCAGCAACTGACTCTCCGTGACAGGCGCGGGCTTGTCGGGATCGTCGTACTTCAACGCCAGCGCGGAGCGTGCGAGGATTTCGGCCTCCCCTGTATCCAGGGTGATGGCACGCATCGCATCGCGCG